>NZ_JBFAXL010000065.1:0-45972 GCF_040680795.1 Streptomyces sp. NPDC051976 | reverse complement strand
CCTGAACGCCTTCCAGATCGCCTTCGAGGGCCGGCTCACCCCGGCCAACAACTGAACCCCAACAATCAAGATCAGCCGTTAACTGGACACACCCCGTGAGTACGACGCGAGCGAGGCAGAGCCCCGCGGTCCCGTGCTGGGGTTCTCGGCCGAGGCGTGGGGGGTGTTCGTCGATGAGGTGCGGGCGGGGCGGATTGGGGTGGGGGGAGGTGGGTTGTGAGCCGCCGGAGGGCGGGCTGATGATGGCCGCGTGAGTGAGTGGATGCGTGGGCGGAGTGGGTGGGCGGTCTTCCTGGTGATCTGGGGGGCTTCGCTGACGGGTGGGCTGCTCGGGGCGGCCGCGTCGTGGGCGTTCTTCACGCCCCACGCCGCGCCCAGTGCGTCGAATCTGCGCTGGCTGTTGGGGGGCACGCTGTTCATGGGGCTCAGCGGCACCGTGGGGGCGCTGCGGCGTCGGCGGCGGAAAGCCTGACCGCCGGGCGCCTCGGTGACTCAGGGGGTGTGCATCCAGGTGCGGGTGCCGAAGGAGGCGCAGGAGGTGGTGGCGATCGCGGAGGCGCGGGTGAGGGGGGCGAGGAGGTCGGCGGGGGTTGTGAGGCGGGGTGGGAGGTAGTGGGCGAGGGCGCCGTGGAGGATGTCGCCGGCGCCCAGGGTGTCGGCGATGTCGGCGGTGGGGGGTACGGGGAGTTCGCCGTGGGCGTCGGGGCCCGACCAGAGGATGGGGCCGGGGCCCTGGGTGACGGCGGCCCAGGGGACGCCGTGGGCGGCGAGGAAGGCCAGCGTCTCGCGCGGGGTGGCGGTGCCCGGCGGGTGGAAGTCGGCGGAGCAGACGGCGACGTCGATCCAGGGCAGCAGCTCGGCCGTGCGCGGCTTCCAGCTTCCGCCGTCGAGGAGGGTGAGGCGGCCGGCGGCGCGGGCGGTACGGGCCACGGCGGTGGCCAACTCCATGTGGTGGCCGTCGAGTTCGACGACGGACGCCGCGGCGACCAGGTCGGCGAGGTCGCGTACGGCGGTCGGCTCGGTGGGGGCGGGGAGCGGGCGGCCCGCCGTGTTGAGGGAGGCGACGGCGCGCTGGCCCGTACCGGCGGTGACCAGGATGGACGAGACGGCGGGCGGTTCTGCGCGGTCCGGGTCGAGGTCGACGACGCGGACGCCCAGCGCGGCCAGGTCGGCGGTGACCCCGGTGGCCAGCGGGTGGCGGCCGATGCCGGTGAGCAGGGTGGCCGCGCCGCCGAGATGGGCGTACGCGGCCGCCGCGTTGGCCGCGGGACCGCCCGCCGCGACGGTCTGGGCCAGCGCCGTCAACTTCTCGTCGGGGGCGGGCACATGGTCCACGAGCTGGATGACGTCGAGGGTGCAGAGCCCCACGAACAGCCCCCCGAGCTCGCCGAGCTCCCCGAGCCCCCCGCGCGAATCGCGGTCCACGCCCACCCACCCCACCTCGTACGGTCGCGCCGTACGCACCCCCTCACGGCGCGCGCGTCAGCAACTCCATGTTGTGCCCGTCGGGGTCCTCGAAGTAGACGCCGCGCCCGCCCCACCGCCGGTTGATCTCGTGCGGCACCTGGTGGCCGGGGTCGGCGTAGAACTCGATACCGGCCTCCCTTATGCGGCCGAACGCCGCGTCGAACTCCGCCTCGTCGACGAGGAACGCGTAGTGCTGCGGCCGGAAGTCGGCCGGGTCGCGGTACTCCAGGTAATCGAGGCTGACGCCGTTGCCGAGCGTGAGCGGGACGAAGGGGCCGAACTCCGCGCCCGTTCGCAGGCCCAGGATGCCCGCCAGGAAGGCGGCGCCCGCGTGCTTGTCCCGGACCCGGACGATGGTGTGGTTCAGCTCCACGCTCATCGCGCGCCTCCTTCGGCGGCGGGCCGCCCCGGATCCGCGATCGGGCTGAGGTGCAGCCCCGCCAGCCGCCACGGCTCGGTGCCGGAACCCCGCGCCAGCACCTGCGTGACGCGGAACCGCCCGTCCGCGGGATTGCCCCGGTACGCGGCCCGCTGCTCCATGACGCCGATGACGATCGCGGTCCCGCCGCCCCCGTACGACCTGATGTCGGCCGCCTCCCAGCTCAGTTGGTGGGTGACGAGGTCCCCGCCGCGGTAGCGGTCGAGCCACTGCTCACGGGTGAGGACGAAGCCGAGCGGGCCGACGAGGGTGAAGTCGTCGACCGCGAGCGACGCCAACGTCTCGGTGTCGCCGCCGAGTTCGGCGGCGGCCCAGCGGGCGCCGAAGTCCCGCACCTGCTCGACGATGGTGGCGGTGGTGGTGGTGTTCATCGTTCCTCCTGCACAGGTCGTGAGCGAGTGGATGTCAGGTCGACGCGGGACGCTCCATCGGCCGCCCCTGCCGGTACATCTGCGGCGGCTTGACGCCCGCGAACTGGCCGCCGTCGATGGGCAGTACGGTCCCGGTCACGTACGACGACCGCTCGGAGCAGAGCCACAGCACGGCCGCGGCGACCTCCTCGGAGCGTCCGACCCGCCGCATGGGCGTGGACTCGGCCGCCATCGACCGCGCGACCTCGCCGGCCGCCTCCAGGTGGTGGGTGAGGATCGGGCCGGGGGCGACCACGTTGACCCGGACGCCCTGGTCGGCGTAGTCGAGGGCCGCGACCTGGGTCAGCGCGATGATTCCGGCCTTGCCCGCGGTGTACGCGGCGAGGTTGGCGACACCCCGCAGACCCGCGACGGACGCCATGTTCACGACCGCGCCCCCCGATCCGCCGGAGGCTTCGAGCATCGCCGGGATCTGGTACTTCATCCCGAGAAAGGTCCCGCGGATGTTCGTACGAATGCCCCGGTCGAAGTCGTCGGGGTCGATGTCGGCGAGCGGGGCGGGCCGCGGTCCGTCGGTGGCGTTGTTGAAGGCGGCGTCGAGCCTGCCGTACGTGTCCAGCGCCGTACGCACCAGCCGCTCGGCCGAATCGGCGTCCCCCACATCGGTGGCGACGGCGACGGCCCGGCCGCCCTCCGCGCGGATCGCGTCGACGACGGACGCCAGCGCCGCCGTGTCCCGTGCGCCGAGCACCACCGCGGCCCCGGCGCGGGCGAAGGCTCTGGCCGTCACCGCCCCGATACCGCGGCTGGCCCCGGCCACCAGGGCGACCTTCCCCTCGAACTCCGAACCGAAATCCCGTGCGGCGACGCCGTCCATGGCGAGCTCCTTCCCTAGCTTCCGACGTTAGATCTCTAATCATTTGATGTCAAACGCTTCGAGATCTATCGTTGGTGCTACGATGCGAGGTATGCCGCCACCAGTCCGTGCCCCGATCGGCCTGCACCTCGCCCGTATCACCCGGGGTGTGAGCAGGGCCTTCGACGAGGCGATGGTCGCCGCGGGCGGCTCGACACCGGCGTGGCTGATCCTGATCTCGCTCAAGACGCGGCAGCTCGGCAACCAGCGCCAGCTCGCCGAGGCGGTCGGTATCCGCGGCGCCACGCTCACCCACCACCTCAACGCGATGGAGGACAGCGGCCTCGTCGCCCGCCGCCGGGACCCGGCCAACCGCCGTATCCAGCAGGTGGAACTCACCGAAGCGGGCGAGGCCGCCTTCCACGCGATGCGCAGGGCCGCGACCGCCTTCGACGAACGACTCCGGCGCGGCGTCTCCGAGGAGGAGCTGACCGTACTGACCCGGGTCCTCGACAAGCTGCACGCGAACGTGGCGGAGGATGCCGACGAAGCCGACGAGGCAGGCGCCACGAGCGGGTGACCGGGAGGACGTGGCCGACGTCACCGCCCCGCCTGACGGACCGGGCCCCCAACCGCCGCGCGGCCGATTAGCCTCGGAGACGCCAGGAACAGCCAGGAACTTCCAGGAACAGCTACAGCCAAGAACAGTGCCCGGGGGACGGGTCCGACGAGGAGGATCAGATGGCGCGGATGTCGGCGGGTGTCGTGGCGGCCGGTGGGCTGGTCGCGGGGTACGGGGTCGCCCGGTGGACGAAGAAGCGGGCGCTCGGCGGCGTCACGCTCGCGGCGGCGGGAGCCGTCGCGGCCAGGGAGTGGAACGAGCGCGCGGGCGCCGCCGCCGCCGTGGGCCTGACCAGTGCCTGCGTGGCCGCCTTCGCCGGTTCGCACCCCCTGGCGAAGAAGCTCGGCGCGTGGCCCGCGGTGTTCACCGTCGCCGGCGGCGTGGCGGCGGCGTCCTGGGCGATCTCCGGACGGCGCTCGATCTAAGGCGCGGCGAGACCCCATATACGGTCGGAAGGCGTCGGATTCGCCTTCCGATCGTTCTTTTTCCGCCAGTACGGCGCAAAGTACATCCTTCGCTGACCGTTATCGGTCAAATAGGCATCACGGTGCCTGCTCTCATCGGCACCGCCGCCGTATCGAAGGGGAGGCGTCGGCATGCCGGGCACCATACGTACAGAACAGCGGGCACACAGAGGTCGGAGAACCGGGGGGCGGATCGGGGGGCGGACCACCGGGCGGACATCCGCGATACGGGCGGCGGCCGTCGCCGCCTGCGCGGCGGTCGCGATCGCCGTACTGGCCACGGGCTGCAGCAGCTCCGGATCGTCAGAGGCCAAGGACTCGCCGAGCGCGTCCGCCACCACGGCGCCCCCCACGACCACGCCTGCGACCACCGCGCCGCCCACGACCACACCCAGCACCACCGCACCCACCCACACCACCGCCGCGCCCGCCACACCGCGGCCCACCCCCAAGCGGACGTCGCCCCGGCCCACCGCCCAGGAGCCCGCGCCGCCCTCACCCACCAGCGACCGCAGCGGCGAAGACATCGTCTCCCCGAGCGGACGCCGCTACTCCGCCGGGCAGTTCTGCCCCACCCGCGACCTCGGACGGTCCACCCTCGACGCCCACGGCGTCCTGATCAAGTGCGTGATGGAGAGCGGCCGTCCGCACTGGCACCGCGTCTGACACGTAAGAGTGGCCGCGGACAGGCCGGCGGCCCTGGCGTCGGGGGGGAGTGCGCCAGGGCCGCCGTGTTCGGAAGGCCGGACCACGGGGGTACGAGCCGGGCTGAGGGGGAGGCGCCCGGCTCGGTCCGTGGCACAGACCGTGGTGCGAGGACCGTCACGAGGACGGTGCCGGTTCAGACGGTGATGTCGTGGGCGTGCAGCCACGCCAGGGGGTCGACGGGGGCCGCGCCGCCGGGGCGGACCTCCAGGTGGAGGTGGGGGGCGGTGACGCTGCCCGTGGCACCGACGCGGCCGATCGTGTCGCCGGTGGTGACCTGGCCGGAGGTGACGACCATCGTGGACAGGTGGCAGTACCAGAGCTCGGTGCCGTCGGCGAGAGTGAGGACGACGCGGTAGCCGTACGAACCCGCCCATCCCGCCGAGGTGATCGTGCCGGTGTGGATGGCGTGCACCGGGGTGCCCGTGGGGGCCGCGAAGTCCTGGCCGGTGTGGGTGTTGGCCCACAGCGAGCTGACCTCGCCGAAGCCCGCGGTGAGCGTGTACGAGGCGACGGGCTTGAGGTACGAGGCGGCGAGCCGGGCCAGCCGGTCGGCCTCCTCCTGGGCGGCGGCGGCCGCGTCGGCCTTCGCCTTCTCCTCGGCGGCGGCCTTGGCAGCCGCGGCCTGTTCGCGCACCTTCTGGGCGGCGGCCTCACGGGCGGCCTGTGCGGCGGCGGCCTGCTCGGCCGCGGCGCGTTCGGCCTGTGCGGCGGCGTCACGCTGTTGGTTGGCCTGGCCCAGGATGCGGGCACGCAAGGCTTCACCGGGGTCGGCGGACCGTGCGTCGCCAGCCTCGGGGGCCGGGTTCGTGGGGGTGGTGTCGGACGCCGCCGAGGACGTGGCGTCCGTGGAGGCGGCCTGTTCGCCGACGCTCAGCAGGTCACGCGGCAGATCGGTGGCCTGGAGCGCTGACGGGGCGTCGGGGAGGCCGGGAGCGGCCGGCGCGTCCGAAATCAGCGGCAGGGAAGGGAGTTCGGGCACCTCGGGCGCGTCCGGGAGCGAGATCGGCGCGGGCGCCGCATCGGCCGCCATGGCGACCCCGCCCACCCCACCCGCTCCGACGGCGGCCATCGCGGCCACCCCGATCACGGTGGTGCCGCGGGCCACTGCCCGCTGCCGGGGGAGACGGTGCTTGCCGCGGAGCGCCTCGGCCAAAGCCTCGGCCCGCTCCGCCTCGGTCATGTCGCGCTCGGTCAGGTCGCGATCGTCCCGGTCCCCTGGGGTGCCGAGTTGCGGGGCCGGTGCGTAGGCAGGCTGGTTGGACGCCACGCGGGCGCGCTCCTTTCCTTCCTTGTCGCCTACCGGGTTAGCTGACGGGTTCGGAGCAGGAAGGTCTCCTACGGGCCTGGGAGCTGCCCGATTCACCCCATGTGGTGGGTCCCCGGTTCCCGCGGACGGGATTCGGCAAGCGCACGGTGCCGCCTCTGTGGCGGTGGTGACGACCGCGCTGCGTTATCGAACGTTAATAGAGCCGGGGGCGTTTTCCAAGTCGAATCCAAGAGTTGAACGTCAGAACCAATCGGGCATCGAGCATCTAGTCGGGTTAAAGCAGGCGCGCTACGTGGCCGAGTAGTGATGTGAGTGTGTGTCAGTTGTTATCGGAGGGGGGTGACATGGTTACGGTCGGTCAGCGGGCAGTGGCAGCCGGAATCCCCGGGTGCGCCCGCGCACATGAGGGCGCACGAGGGGGCGCACGCGACCATCGACCGCACCCGGCGCCGCACCCGCACCGGACCCCGTACGACCGCGCCGCCACCGGTGTGGACCTCTGCCAGTTAGCGAAACGCTTGGCAGGCCGCCGACCTGGGTCCCACCATGGGCACGCCTCGCGAATTTGTCATGCACTCGTCCGCATTTACCGGCCCGTACCCACCGGCACCGCCGCGCCATGACACCCCCAGGGAGCCCCACCATGGAACGCCCCGTTCGCGCCCAACACCCCGACGCCGAAAGCCGGTTCGCCCCACCCGGCCGGTCGGGACCGCAGTCCCCGTCCGCCCGATCCGGCCACCCCGACGGAATCAGCCTCAGCCGCCGCTCACTGCTGCACGGCGGACTCGCCCTCGGCGCCGCGGCCGCCGTCGGCATCGCGGGCGGCCTCACCGGCGGCGGGGGCCGGGCGTCGGCCGCGACCGTCGACTACCCGGGGGCCACCTGGGCACCCGCGAGCACCGGCAACTACACGGCGTCCAACCGCACTTCGACCTACCCGATCAACCTGGTCGTCATCCACGTGACCCAGGAGACCTTCGCCGACACCATCAAGCTCTTCCAGGACCCGGCGCACGCCGCCGCCGCGCACTACGTCGTCCGGTCGGCCGACGGCGCGATCGACCAGTGCGTACGCGAGCACGACGTCGCCTGGCACGCGGGCAACTGGGACTACAACACCCGCAGTATCGGCATCGAGCACGAGGGCTGGGTCGACCAGCCCGCGTACTTCACCACCGCGATGTACCACGCGTCGGCCGCGCTGACCGCCGAGATCTGCGACAAGTACGGCATCCCCAAGGACCGCAACCACATCATCGGCCACTACCAGGTCCCGGGCACCGACCACACCGACCCCGGCCCCAACTGGGACTGGGTGCGCTACATGCGGCTGGTCAACGGCACCTGAGCCAGGGCTCGGCGGCCCGACGGAGCAGCGCGGAAACTCCGCACCCACATCCCCATTGACACAATGGTCAAGAGTCGTTGACCATTACGTCGTGCCGCCACCCACTCCCCCGCAGCCCGAAGATCCCACCCCCGAGACCGCCGAGGTCGTCGACCTGACCACCGACGAGCAACTGCGCGCGGTCAACAACCTCGTACGGCACCGGATCATCCGGTTGCTCCGCGACGGCCCGGCCACCATCACCCAGATCGCGCAGAAGCTCGACCTGCTCAAGGGCAGTTCGAGCTACCACGTACGGCTGCTGGAACGGGCCGGGATCGTCCATGTGGTCAGCACCCGCAAGGTGCGCGGCGTGACCGAGCGGTACTACGCACCGGCCAGCCGCGCCATCCGCCTGCCGGACCCCGCCCCGGGCACACCGGACGTGCTGATGCGGCACGTCCTGGCCGACCTGGAGGCGGCACCCGCCGACCCGCACCGGCTCGTACGGCTGCAGCACTCCCGCATCGGGGCGGCGCGGTTCGCCGAGTTCACCGAGCGGCTGGAAGCGCTGATGGACGAACTGGGCGAGGCGGCGACGCCGGAGGAGGGCGAAGTCGCCCTGGCGGTCGCCTTCTTCCGCCCGAAGGACCCAGGACCAGTGAACGACACGGACAACACGGACGAGGACACCCAACTTTGAGAATCTCCAGCATCACCGGCGGACTGCCGCCCGCCTTCAGCAGGTTGTGGGCCGCCGCGGGCGTCTCGGGACTCGGCGACGGTGTCTACATGGCCGCCCTGCCCCTGCTCGCCGCCAGCCTCACCCACGACCCCTTCACGCTCAGCCTCGTCGCGGCCACCGCGGTGCTGCCGTGGCTGATGTTCGGGCTGCTGGGCGGCGCGCTCGTGGACCGGCTGGAGCGGCGTCGCACCATGTGGACGGTGGACGCCCTACGGGCCCTGCTGCTCGCGGTGCCGGTGGCCGCCGCCGCACTCGGCATGCTCAGCGTGCCGCTGCTCATCGGCGTCGCCTTCCTCCTCGGCACCGGCCAACTCCTCTTCGACACCGCCGCGCAGGCGTACATCCCGCAGCTCCTCGACCGCGATCCCGCCGGCCTCCGAGCGGCCAACTCCCGCCTCCAGGGCACCACTTCCGCCGCCGAGGGATTCGTCGGCCCGCCGGCCGGCAGCCTGCTCTTCGCTCTCGGGCGCTCGGTGCCGTTCCTCGCCGACGCGCTGTCCTTCGCGGTGAGCGCTGCGCTGATACGGACGCTGCCCGCCGCGCCCCCGGCGCCGCGGGTCGCCGGGGCCAGCCTGTGGTCGGAGGCCCGGGCCGGAGCCACCTACGTCTTCCGGCACCGGCTGCTGCTCGGCATGGCGCTGCGGCCTGCCGTCGGGAACATCGCCTTCATGGCCGGCGAGGGCGTCATGGTCCTCTTCGCCCACGAGCGCCTGCACATCTCGTCCTCCGGCTTCGGTCTGCTGCTCGCCTCCCAGGCCGTCGGCGGCCTCCTCGGCTCCGGGCTCACCGGCCGCGTCACCGCCCTCATGGGCACCGGCACCGCGCTCACCTGCACCGCGGTCATCGAGGCCATCGCCCTCCTGGGCTTCGCCCTCAGCCCCGACGCCGTCCTCGCGGGCCTCTGCCTCGCCGTCCTCGGCGCCGCGATGTCCGTCACCATGGTCCTCGGCGCCACCTTGCGCCAGTCCATCGTCCCGCCGGAACTCATCGGCCGCGTCACCGCCGTCACCCGCCTCCTCGCGGTCTCCGCCGCACCCCTCGGCGCCCTCCTCGGTGGCTGGCTCGCCACCGCCGCGGGGCTGCGCGCGCCCTTCCTCGCCGGGGCCGGGCTCCTCCTCGCCATGACGCTCGTCACTGCGACCCTCACCAACAACCGCCGCGTCGAGGCCGCGCTCGCCGCTGCGCGCCCGGCTTCCCCGGCCCCCGACGCCCCCGCCCCGGCCCCGGCGGCCCACTAGCGGCACTACCCGCGCCTACGGCGCGGTGTTTCCCACCCGCACCACCCGTGCGGCATTGACTTCGTCTGACGGTCCCCCAGTGGGGCACACCCGCCGCCGGCGACCGCCCGCCCGCGGCGCCACCCGTGCAGATTCGACGGCGAGTGCACGTCACCAACCGGAGGGGGGCGGGGGCGCAGGGGGAGGGGTGGGGAATGCTGCCGGATATTTGTGGCGCGGAAGAGGGCACCGCCAAAGAAGCACCAGAAGCGCCGTAATTATCCGATTCCCCACCCCTCCCCCGGAGCCCCCGCCCCCCGACCCACGACCCCCGGCTCAGGGCCACACCTCCGCCCCGCCCCCGACCCATTCGATGAGATCCGTCTGCTCGACCTCGATGTCGTCCAGCCCCGCCCGGCGGAGGAACTCGACCAGGTCGGCAATCGAGTGAGCGCGGCCCACGTCCTCGCCTCGGATGGTGACGCGACGGCCTGCGGCAGTGAGCGGGTGCACCGTGATCGGGGGGTCGTCCATGGGTCAAGGGTGCGCCGCCGCCGCGGACCGCGCACGTCAAACAAGCGTTACGGCCGCAGCCCGTACTCCGCGAGCCACCCGAGCAGGTCCTCCCGCGAGGCCACGACAAGACGTCCGCCGGTGAAGCGGACATCATCCGTCACCTCGGCCACGCACCCACCCGGCGCCACAAACCCCCGCGCCTCCTCGTCGTCCGCGAACTCCACCTCCCCCACCACCAACCCCCGCAGCACCCCGCCAAAGACGTCCACCCCCAACGGCGGCACGCTGAAGCGCGTCTTCACCAGCACCTCACCCGGAAGCGTCGAGAGCAGCTCGTACTCCGCCCACGACAGATAGGTGTTGGTGATCAACCCCTGCACACCACTCACCCGGGCGTACGGCACCGCTGCCGGCACCTTCTGCGTGAGCTTGAGCTGACTGCCGCCGCCGTCCGGAAAGTCGACCCGCCGCAGCCGCAGCCGCGTCCCCACCAGGTACCGATCGGTGATCACCCGGGTGGCCGTGACCTCCTCCGGCGCCGGCGGCCCGGCCATCAGGAACCGCCGCTCGCGCTCCACCCGCGCGTACTTCCCCGGGGCAAGAGATCCGCCGCTCACCGTACGAGCACCGCCCCGTCCTCCACCGGCAAAGGCACCGGCAGCCGGGCGGCGACGCGGAAGCCGCCCTCGGGGCGCGGGCCCGCGCTGAAGTCGCCGTGCAGCATGGTGACCCGCTCGCGCATGCCGACGATGCCGTAGCCGGGGGTGGTGTCGGTGATGCCGCACCCCAGGTCGATCACCTCGATCGACACGTCCTCGTCGCGGTAGTCGACGGTCACGCTGCAGTCGCGGGTGCCGGAGTGCCGGACGACGTTGGTGACCGCCTCCTGGATGATGCGGAAGGCGGACAGGTCGATGTCGGCGGGCAGCGGCCGCCGCGCGCCCCGCCAGCGGACGTCGACCCGTACGCCCGCGTCGCCCGTCGTGGCGACCAGCCGCTCCACGTCGGCGAGGCCCGGCGCCGGGTCCAGCGGCGCACCGTCCCCGTCCGACTGCCGCATCGCGCCGAGCAGCCGCCGCAGCCCGGCCAGGGTCTCGCGGCTGGTGGCCTCGATGGCGTCGAGGGATTTACGGGTCTCGGCGGGCTGGGTGTCCATCACGCGGCTGCCGACACCGGCCTGGATGGCGATGATGCCGATGCTGTGGGCGACGCTGTCGTGCAGTTCGCGGGCGATCCGCAACCGCTCGGCGGTGACCGCCTGTTCGGTGGCGCGGGACTGCAACGCCTCGGCGTGCGCGCGGCTCTGCCGGAGGGTGTTGCCGATCAGCCAGGCGATGACGGTCGTCGACGCCATCGCGCCCTGCACCGCGAGACCGGTCCGGTACGACTGCGCCATCCGCCAGACCACCTCGGCCGCGAGCACGGCGAACGGCATCAGCAGGGCGGGCACCGACCAGCGGCGCGAGCGGGTCGCGGTGGTGTACCCCACCACCACGTCCGCCAGCAGGAACTGCACGACGGGTGCCTCGATGACCCACAGGGGCAGAGCGGCGAGATAGCCGGCGAGCGCCACCGCCAGGGCCACCAGCGGCAGCCGGAACATCAGCAGGGTGACGGCGGTGCTCACCACGGCCGTCACGAGAAGCGCGCCGTCCTCCATGTTGCCGTCGAAGTTGACGAGTTGGCTGGGCTCGTCGGGCCGCTGGAGCCAGCGCACGAGGATGATCGTCAGCCAGATGGTGCCCACCCACACACCGGGCGGCAGCCGCTTGAGCACCGGGGTGCGGGGAGTGACGGTCTCGGCCATCCCCTGATCGTAAGTGCAGCTCCCGCGCCCGCACATTGGCCCGCGGTCGTAGTCCCGTGGGCTAGGTCCTCGCCCGCCGAATGTCGCCGACGGCCTGATGTGGCACGGGGCACGGGACCGGCACCGTGGACCCCATGATCGAAGCCACCCAGCTGACCAAGCGCTACGGCGACACCGTGGCCGTCAACGACCTGTCCTTCACGGTGCGCCCCGGCACCGTCACGGGGTTCCTCGGGCCGAACGGCGCGGGCAAGTCGACCACTCTCCGCCTGATCCTCGGCCTCAACGAGCCCACCAGCGGGGCGGTGACGGTCGACGGGGTGCCGTTCGGGACGCGACCGCGCGGGCTGCGGCACGTGGGCGCGCTGCTGGACGCGCAGGACGTGCACGGCGGGCGCAGCCCGGTGGCGCATCTGTCGGCCCTGGCCCGCGGCAACCGCATCCCGCTGCGGCGGGTGGACGAGGTGCTGCAGGAGGTGGGGCTCGCCGGTGCGGCGCGGCGGCGGATCGGCGGGTTCTCGCTGGGGATGAAGCAGCGGCTCGGCATCGCGGCCGCCCTGCTCGGCGACCCGCCGGTCCTCCTCTTCGACGAGCCGCTCAACGGCCTCGACCCGGAGGGTGTGTTGTGGGTGCGGGGCCTGTTCCGGCGGCTGGCGGCGGAGGGCCGTACGGTCTTCGTCTCCAGCCACATGATGGGCGAGATGGAGCACACCGCGGAGCGGCTCATCGTGGTTGGCCGCGGCAAGTTGATCGCGGACGAGCGGCTGGACGAGTTCGCCGCCCGCAGCGCCCGGCCGAGCGTCCGGGTGGAGTCGCCGGAGCTGGCGGTGTTCGTCCCCGTGCTGCTGGCCGAGGGGGACGCGGTGGCCGTGCGGCGCGAGACCGACACGACGGTCTACGTCAGCGGTCTGCCCGCCGCGAGGATCGGCGAACTCGCCCACGAGCACCGGATCCTGCTGCACGAAATGGCCACCCAGACCTCCTCGTTGGAGACGGCCTTCATGGAACTGACCGCCGACAGCGTCGAATACACCGCAGGAGAGGCGGCCACCCGATGAGCACGACGAGCGCAACCGGCGCAACCACCCCGGCCCGTGACACCGCCCGCACCGCCCCCATCGCACCCACCCCCGAACCCCCCGCACGCTTCACGGACCTGCTGGCCTCGGAGTGGATCAAACTGCGGTCGCTGCGCTCGACCTACTGGGTGCTGCTGCTGAGCGCCCTGGTCGGTATCGGGATCAATGTGAACGCCGTGCGCGCCGACCTCCCGTACATCGACCAGCCGCACCCCCGGCAGGGGCCGCACCCCGAAGTCTGGGTCTACGACCCGCTCTACCACGGCCTGAGCAGCATCTCCGGCTATCTGATGCTGCTCGCGGCGGCCAGCATCGGCGCGATCACGGTCTTCGGCGAGTACGCGACGGGCATGATCCGTACGACGCTGTCGGCCGTGCCCGACAGGAACGCGGTGATGGCGGCCAAGGTCGTCCTCATCACGGTGATCACCACGGTGCTGGGGACGGTCGTGTCGACGTGCTCCTTCTTCGTCACCAACGCGATGCTGGCCTCCCGCCATGTCGGCCTGTCCATCCATGACGCGGGCTGTCTGCGGGCCGTCGCCGCGTACGCGCTGATCGTCCCGGTCTGCGCGCTCATCGGGATGGCGTTCGGCGCGGTGACCCGGCACGCCACCGCATCGATCGTGGGTGTGGTGGCGCTGCTCTTCATCGTCCCGCTGCTCTTCGGCGGCGACCGCTACAAGCTGCTCAGCGAGATGGGCCACTGCCTGCCGGTGAGCGCGATGGAACGGCTGATCGTGAACCCGCACTCGCACACGACCTTCGGCAAGTACCCGCCGTCGGTCACGGAGTCGTGGATCGTGCTGGGCGCGTGGGCGCTCGTCTCGGTCGTCGTCACGCTCGTGGTCGTGCGCCGCCGGGACGTCTGAGCGGTGAGCCGCCCCAAGCCCGCCTCAGTGGCTGTAGGCGAAGGCGGGCAGGGCCGCGACCGCGCTCAACTGCCGCATCAGGGACTCCGGGGTGAGCCGGGTGTGGGGGGTGGCGGTGCCGGGACCGATCTCCTCGGCGGCGAAGACCTCGACCGTGGTGGGCTGGTGCGGCCCTTCCAGCACCAGGCTCACCGCGGGCTGGGTCACATCGGGCACCACCTTGTGCAGGACGACGCTCGACAGGGTGTAGCGGGAGCCCTGCGAGAGATAGGCGTCGAAGACCCGGGTGAGCCGCTGCCGGCCGAAGGGCGAAAGGGTGTACGCGGTACGGTCCTTGGCGGATTCATAGCGGTATCCGTAGAAGCCGTCACCGCCGTCACCGCCGTCACCCCCGCCACCGCCCCCCTCGCCCGGGATTCCGTAGGCGTGGAACTCCTGGTGCCGGTAGCCGCCCGCGAGGATGGCGGTGGCGAAGTCCCAGCGGTGATTGTGCACGTTCTCCTGGACGACGACGGGAATCGCCGCCGTCCTGCGCCAGACGTGGAGTCTGAGCCGGTATTCGGGGGCGTCGAGCAGCACGATCTTGGCGAATCCGTTGGGATGCCAGACCGACCGCTCGAGCACGTCCCCGAACCGCCGCTGGTCGCCGACGATTTCCCCCACGAGCCCCTGGAACGCGCGCGCCCCGGCCACCACGGCCAGCGCGTCCGCCAGAGCCTCGCTCCTGCCGCCGACGTATTCCCCGACGCATACGCCGATGTCCCGTTCGAGATCCGCGATCACGATGGTCCCCCCTCCATGGATCTCCCTTTCTTCTCTGTCCGCCGTATCCGCTAGGTCCGTCCCGCGGTTCCGGCGGCCGTCCGCCGGGCGACGGGCACCATTGCCGCCAATTCCGCGACCATTTCCGCCGAACCGGCCAACAGACTCTGCTCGTCGGGCGGTTCGAGGCCGCTGCCCGTTCCCGGCCCCAGCCCCAGGCCGTGCAGCCGCGCGTCGTAGGGGCCGCCAGAGAAGTCGCGGACGTGCAGGCCCGTTTCGATGGCGATGAGAGCGCCCGCGTGCAGGTCGATCTCGCCGATCCGGTAGCCGACGATGCCGTCGATGTCGCCTCTGGCCAGCATCGTCCAGCAGGTCAGCGGCGCCCACAGGTCGAGCACCCGGTGCGCGCGGTCGGCGACCAGCGCCCTCATGGCCCGCGCGGTGGCGTCGTCGCGGCCGACCGCGTACCCCTGGATCCAGGCCAGCAGCGGTCGGCGCCGCCCGTGCCCTTCGACCTTCGGGGTGTGCAGCGGGTGGCACGCGGCGTCGCCGGTGGCGATCCAGGCGCCCCTGCCGCGGGCGGCCGACCAGGTCCTGCGGGAGACCGGGTCGTGGACGGCACTGACGACGGGGACGCCGTCGCGGCACAGCGCGATGCCGACGGCCAGCACGGGCAGCCCGATGACCACGTTGTTGGTGCCGTCGACCGGGTCGATCAGCCAGGTCCAGCGCGCCCCGCCGCCGTCCGGCGCGTCGGCGGTCCCGTCCACGCCGCCCATCTCCTCGGAGATGACGCGATGGCCGGGGAAGGCGGCCTGGATCCGGGACACGACCACCTTCTCGGCGGCGTAGTCGAGTTCGGTCACGACATCGCCCGCGTCGCCTTTCTCGTGCACCTCGAAATGGCGGAAGAGTCGCGCCCGTACGACATCACCGGCGGCCTCGGCGGCCTCCACGGCGACAGCGCGCGCGTGGGAGAGATCGCAGTCCATGTCACCGCCGTCATTCCGGGTCGCCATAAGGATTTCGGGCCTGAACGGCCTTCTGGATGATCTGGTCGAGGTCATCGTCGTCGTAGTCCTCCGGTAGCGAAACACGGATCTGGGCGAAGAGCTGACGCAACTCCGTACGGGTCGGTCTCTCGCTGAGCTGGATCTGGACCGCGGTGTCCAGCGCGAGGCGGCGGATCTGGCCGAAGCTCGTGCGCAACTCCGTGGCATAGCCGTCGTAGAGAGGGCTCTCGCTCGATATCATCATCGCCGGGAATTCGTTGTCGTCCTGGGTGATGATGATCTGGCTCGCGGACTGGTCGAACCGGAAGGTCGACATGGTCGGCGCCAATCCGACGCCTATGTCGAGCAGTTGGTAGTTCTGCTGGTACCAGCAGGCCGCGAGCACCGTGGCGTACGACTCCTTGCGTGTCCTGTCGGTGGTCCAGGTCTCGCCCGTCCCGTCGGGTCCTGCCGACAGCGAGGAGCGGTAGCGCGCGTAGCTCTCGCACAGCGGCCGGTTGGTCGGGTCCAGGATCTCCAGCCGCACCCGCAGCGCCCGCCGTTCCCTGCGCGCGGCGTCCACGCAGAGCGGCAGGGTGACCGCCCGGGTGTACGTGCCCGTACCGCCCTTGAACGTCCAGCGGTCGGTGTGCAGCCGCGCCTGGGAGAAGGCGCGGTCGATGTCGCCGCCCTTGAGGGTCTTGATGGTGGTGAGCCCCTGCACCGAGGTGTGCATGCTGGCCGTCGCCCGGTCGAGGTTCCCGACCACCGCCAACTGCCCCCGTACGTCGTCGATGAGCGCGAGGGTCTGCGCGGAGGCGGTGCGTGCGGCGTCGTCGCCCGACGACTCGTGCCACCGGTCGCGCAGCAGCGCGAAGGACAGCACCGCCAGGGTGATGAGGATCGCGTTCTCCACGAGGTGCGCGGAGGCCAGGTCGAGCGCGCTGAGCACGCTGACCACGATGCCGAGGACCAGGGGCACGAGCGCGTCGATGTTCTCCGCGAATCTGACCAGCCACCGTTTCATCGCTCCCCCTCGGTCGTCTGCCGCTGAGCGTCCGCGCGCACCTCGAACCGCGCCTGGCAGTAGTGGTGGTCCGCCTCGGTCGGTACGACGGAGGACTCGACGAGCGCCAGGTCCGCGGTGGTGTGGACGATGTGGTCCTGCTGGAGCCCTTGGGGGGTCGTCGGGGTGTCGCTGAACGCGGCGGCGTAGACCCCGCCGTCGAAGAGGGCGCCCAGGACGTCGCCGACGGGTTCGTGGTTGAGGTCGACGCACACGACGGTCGGGCCCGAGCGGGCCAGGGTCAGCAGGTCGTCGGCGAAGCCGGCCCACAGGCCGGTGAAGCGCGGGTCGGTGGCCGTCGTGCCGAAGTAGTGGAAGGGGAAGCAGTGCGCGTCGACCACGGTCACGGAGGTCGGGCCGGACGTGCCGGTCGTAGCGGCCGTACCGGTCGTGCCCCCGTCGTGGGGTAACGCGATCTCGGTGACCAGATACCCCTTGTCGAACATGTCCCAGTGCTCGCCGCGCGGACCCGTCGCGCTCAGCCCCGGGTTGGGGAACGTCACCGTCCTCGTCCGCGTGATGGGGTACCGGGAGAGCACCGCCAGACTCAGATCGGCGTCCGGGTCCAGATGCGAGCCGCTGACCGCCCAGGTCCGCTGCCACCTGACCCCGGTGCCCGCGGCGATCCGCGCCGCCTGGCCCCGCTGCCCGCTGTGGAACTCGTGCGCTTCCTGCAGGCACAGCACATCGGGCCGCGCCTGCGCCAGCCGTGCGATGTGGTGGCCCAACTCCGGTGTGGCACCCCGCTGATGGGACTCCCCCAGAATCCCGCCCCCGATGTTCCACGACCCCACGGACAAGGTCACGGACAATTTTGCCCCTTCCGCCCCACCTGACCGGTACGTCCCTTCATGGTAGGGAACCACGTCCTTGATCGGGCCTCCTTGGACAACGTCGTCCACCGCCGCGGTGACGTGCCGTGCAACCCTGCCGGACGCGAAGGCGTCATGTGTTCGAGGGAGTTGGGACGACGAGGGGGAAATCCGCGATGTTTTCACGCCTGACGACCGGCGGCGCCCGCCGGGCACTGCCGCTGGCGATAGCCGTCGGCTCGCTCGCCCCGGTCCTCGCGGTGGCGGGCACGGCGGCCGCGGCGACACCGCCGCGGGTGAGCTGCACCTCCGCGACCGGCGGGCTCGCGGCCACGCTGACCAGGGACATCACGGCCGCCCTGAGCTCCCGGGCGAGCACCGCGGCGGTGGCCCTCTACGACCGGGTGACCGGCACGCGCTGCACGGTGAACGCGAGCGCGCACTTCGACTCCGCGAGCGTCGTCAAGGTGACCGTCCTCGGCTCGCTGCTGCGGCAGGCCCAGGAGTCGCACCGCCAGCTGACCTCGCGCGAGGTGAGTCTGACCACCGCGATGATCACCAGGTCGGACAACGCCGCCACGACCGCCCTGTGGTCGCAGCTCGGCGTCACCAGGATCAAGCACTTCCTCAGCCTGGCGGGCATGACGCAGACCACGCCGGGCGCGGACGGCTACTGGGGCCTCACCCAGATCACCGCGGGCGACCAGCTCAAGCTGATGGCGCTGCTCACCTCGGACAACACCGTCCTCACCCCGGCTTCCCGCGGCTACGCGCTCGGCCTGATGAACAGGGTGATCTCAGGCCAGCGTTGGGGTGTCCCGACCGGCGCCCCCGTCGGCGTCACCGTCCACGTCAAGAACGGCTGGCTGTCCCGCGCCACCCACGGCTGGCGGATCAACAGCGTCGGCGCCTTCACCGGCGGCGGCCACGACTACGCCCTGGTCGTCCTGTCCCAGGACAACAGCTCGATGGACTACGGCATCGGCACCGTCGAGGCCGTCGCCCGCAAGGTCCACCACGACCTGGCGCCCACCGCCCGCGCCAGCGCCGTCTACGCGGTCCGCCCGCCGGTGATCTCCCACGTGCCCGACGCGATCGTCCCGCCGCTCCCGGACGTGCCGTAGCTCCCGGACGTGCCGTAGAAGGCCGAGGTCGAGGTCAGAGCAGGAACGGCAGGTTCACGATCAGGGCGATGTACGCGATCGCGCCGAGCACGATCAGCAGCGTGAAGATCACGTAGTGGACCTGCCGCCACGGCACCCGGACGCCGGGGAAGCGCATCCGCAGCACCGGCCAGGCCAGGAAGCCGTGGTCCCTGACCGGCAGCCCCAACGCCTGCCACAGCTGGTTGAGTTCGGCCGCCTTCCACAACCGCGGGTTGATCACCACGGGCCGCTGGTTCGCCGCGGTGACGATGACCCGGGTCGTGTGCTCGCCGTCGACCGGTATCCGCATCGTGTGCACTCCGGTGATCGCGGCGATCGGGGCGCTCAGGCGCCGCCGGTGCCAGATGTCCCGTACGGTCAGGACGCCGTCCTCCAGGCGGATCTCGGCGTTCATCAGCCGCAGTCCGCTCAGCCCCGCGACCCACAGCAGCGGCAGCGCGACGGCCAGCAACCCGACCACCAGCCCCAGCGGGCCCGACCCGGACGAGGTGCCCTTCCCCCTGGCCATCATCACGCCCATGCGGATCGCCCCGATGAGGATGAGGGGGGCGCCCTTGATCAGCGGGCCGGTGATCGCCGAGTTGTCGGGACTGACCACCACCCAGGGCAGCAGGTCCGTGCCGTCGTCGCCCTCGTGGTCGTCATGGTCCTCGTGGTCGTCGTCCGGCACATCGGTAAGTGCGGCGTCATCCGGTGGCCGAGTCGTCATGCGGTTGTCCTCCTCGTACGGATCGTGCGTGTCGACGCTGCCACAGGCGCCGGGACCCCGATATCCGTAGAACTACGCGTTCCCGTCACCCGGCTACGCGGGGCGCGGCCCCCGGGGAACCGTCGGCGCGGCTGTCGTAGTCCCTGGCTAGGGTGAGAGCGACAAAGACCGACAGACGGGGCGCACAGGATGCCGGTACGGGACGCGAGCGGGGAGCAGGGCCGGGGCCGCGGCGCACTCTTCGGGGTGGGCGAACTGGTCGGCAGGGCGGCGGAGTTGGCCCGGCTGGACGCGGTGCTCGCCGGTCTCGACCGGCCGGACGCCCCGACCGCCGTCGACATCGCGGGCGAACCCGGCATCGGGAAGAGCCGGTTGCTGGGCGAGGTGTGCGCGCGGGCGCGGAAGGCCGGGTTCACGGTGCTGCGGGGCCGGGCCACGGAGTACGAACAGCACATCCCTTTCCAGGCGTTCGCCGACGCCCTTGCCGATGTCGCACCCGGCACGCTGGACGCGGATCCGCTGCTGGCGGAGGCGGACGCGGTGCTGCACGGACTGCGTACGGCGCAGGGCGCGTCCGGCGGCGACGGGGCCGAGTTCGCCGACCGCCACGGCGCCGACCACGACGGTGCCACCCGCTTCGGCCTGCACCGCGCGATGGCCGCGCTGCTCTCCCGCCTCGGTGAGGGCGGCGGTCTGGTGCTCGCCGTCGACGACCTGCACTGGGCCGATCCGGCCTCCCGGGAGCTGGTCGACCATCTGATCCGCCACCCCGCGCACAGCCGGGTGCTGCTGGTCGTGGCCCGCAGGGGACGGCAGACACCCACCTCCCTGACCGCCACGCTCGCCCGGGGCGCCGACAGCGGCGCCGTACTCCATGTCGCGCTGGAGCCGCTGCCCGAGCAGGAGTCCGTCCTGGCGCTCGCCGCCGACCTTCCCCCGGACCAGGCCAAGCGGCTGTACGCCGCCAGCGAGGGCAACCCGCTGTATCTGCTGTCGCTGCTGCATGCGTACCGCGGCGAATCGCCGCCGCACCCCCTCACCGCACACGCGGGCGGCGGCCCTCGTATGAGCGCCGACGCCGCCGCCGCGCTGGGCGTCCCGAGCGGCCTCGCGTCGCTGCTGCTGGACGAGTTGACCACGCTGACCGACCCGCAGCGCCGTGTCGTGGAGGCGGTCGCGGCGCTCGGCGACCACGCCACCCCGGCGATGCTGGCGGTGGCGACCGACACCGCGGCCCCCGAGGTCGAGGAGCACACCGCCGCCCTCGCCCGGCGGGACCTGCTGCGGCTCGGCCCCGGCGGCCGCTGGGCGCTGCGCCACCCCCTGATGCGGGCACTGGTGTACGAGAACGCCCCGGCCGGGCAGCGCGCCGAGGTGCACCGCAGGGCCGCCCGCGAGCTGGCCCGCGGCGGCGCCTCCGCCGCCGAGCGCGCCCATCACGTGGAGCACGCGTTCACCGGATGGGACCCGGAGGCGGCGGACGTACTGACCGAGGCCGCCGCCCAGTTGGCGTCCACCGCGCCCGCCACCGCCGCCCATCTGCTCGATGTCGTCCTGACCCGTATGCCGGACACCGCGGAGCACGCGCGGCGGCGCGGCGAACTGGTCCTGGCCCGTGCCCGCGCGCTCGGGGTCAGCGGGAGCCCGCGGGAGAGCCGGGAGTTGCTGCACACCCTGATCGGCACCCTGGAGGCGGGCGGTCACCCCGAGCTGCGGGCCGAGGCCATCGCCCAGTGCGCCGTCATGGAACGCCACCTCGGGCACTCCCCGGAAGCCACCGCGCTGCTGCGCCGGGAGCTGTCCCGCACCCCGGGCCCGCCGCCCGGCCAGGCGGTCCCCCTCGGGCTCGCCCTGGGCATGTCGGCGCTGCTGACCGCGTCCTACCCCGAGGTGCGGGCGGATGTGGCGCGGGCGCTCGACGCGGCCCGCGCGCACAGCGAGTCCACCGGTGACGCCACGGGCGAGGCCGCGGCGCTGGCGCTGGCGGCGCTGGGTGAGGCGTACGAGGGCAGGACCGAGGACGCGGCGCGGTACGCCGACGCGGCCCGCGACCTGGCGGACGCGCTGATCGACCCGAGCCTGACCGACCTGTGCGAGTCGCTGGTCTGGCTGGCCTGGGCGGAGGCCCTGCTGGAGCGGTACGCCGACGCGGAGCGGCACCTCACCCGCGGTCTGGACATCGCCCGCCGCAGCGGTCAACTCCTGGTGCTGCCGCATCTGTTGACCAGCCGGGCGTTGGTCCATCTCAACACCTGCCGGCTGCCGTCCGCGCTGGAGTCGGCCGAGGAGGCGGAGTCCATCGCCCGCGCGGTCGGCAGCGGCGACCTGCTGGCGTTCACGCTCGCCATCAAGACGCTGATCCTGATCCTGGCCCGCCCGCTGGGCGACGGGAGCGCGCTGGCGACCGGCGAGGAGGCCGTCGCGGCGGCCGGTGGCAGCAAGGGCTGGTGGGCGGCCCTGGCCTGGTGCATGCTCGGCCACGCCGCCTTCCTGAGCGGCGATCCGCACCGCGCCCGCGAGGCCATCGTCAGCGCGGGCGGCGGCCCCGAACTGCCGCTGCTGCAGCCGTCGATCCGCCCCGCCCAGCTCGACACCCTCGTCAACGCGGCCCTGTCCACGGGCGATCTCCCCCAGGCCGAGCGCTGGGCCGCCCAAGCCGCCCGCGAGGCGGACCTGCTGGGCCTCAGCGGCCAGCGCGCCGCCGCTCTGCGTGCCGCCGCGACACTGGCCGAGCACCGCGGCGACACCGACGAGGCCGTCCGCCTCCTGGACGCCGTCATCGACGAGCACGCCCGCCACGGCCTGCCCCTGTGGGAGGCGTACGCCCTGCTGCGCGCGGTCCCCCTGGTCCAGCGCGCCGGGCAGGGGCCGCGCGCCGCCGTGATGTGGCAGCGCGCCCACCGCCTCGCCACCGACGGCGGCGCCCGCCTCCTCGTCGACCTCGCCGAGCTGGTCCGGCCCCAACTCGTCGCCGAAGCCCCCGTCGTACCACCGGAGTTGGCCGACCTGACGGCCCGCGAGCTGGAGGTGGCCACCCTCATCGCCGAGGGCCTGAGCAACCAGGCCATCGCCGCCCGCCTCTGGCTCAGCCGCCGTACCGTCGAGACCCACCTGTCCGCCATCTACCGCAAGTGCGGCATCCCCTCCCGCTCGGCCCTGGCCAGCCTGATGACGCGCACCGCGCTGGGCAAGGCGGGCTGAGCGGGCGGGGCCGCGGGTCAGCGGGTGCGGCGGCGCGGGGCCAGCTTGTAGAGGGCCAGGCCGGCGGCGACCAGGGTGGTCGCGGCGACGAACATGGCCATGCTGTTCAGCCACACGCCGGTGGCGGCCAGGGTGGCCCCCGCGGTGCCGGTGGTGCCGGCGCCTATGACTCTTCCGTACATGCGCGTTGTCTCCTCAGAGGTGGTGGTGGATCGGGTGGTACGAGGCGTGGGGGGAAGTGCGGGTGCCGGTCCGGGCGGCGAACGGCGTTACGTGGCCACCCACTTCTCCTCGCTGCGGCGGAACAGCCCCCACAGCGAGACGAAGTACACGGCGTGCTGGAACAGGTCGTAGAGCATCTCCGGCACCATGAGGACGGCCACGACGACCGCACGCGGCCCGGCCCGGCGCACCGAGACGACCTTCTCGGCCAGGAAGATGAGGCCGATCGCGGTCCAGAACGGCGACAGGCCCGGCCAGCCGTAGGTGGTCAGGGTGAGCGCCATGAAGGCGAGGTAGACGGCGAAGCTGAGCGCGCCGAAGCCCATCATGAACTGCTGGAGGAAGTAGCGCGCCGTCACCCGCGTCCACCCGTAGTCCCGCAGGTTCTCCAGGGCGCCGCGCTGCCACCGCATCCGCTGGTGCCACAGCTTGGGCAGCGTCGTCATGACCTCGGTCGTCACGGCGCACTCGGCGGGCGACATCGTGCGGTAGCCGAGCGTCTTGACGGCCTTGGTGATCTCGTCGTCCTCGGTGAGCGAGGCCAGGCTGTAGTAGCTGTCGCCGCCGCCGATCCGGCCCGCGCGGCGCGCCGCCCGTATCTCCCGCAGCACCCGCGCCCGGAACATGGTCCCGGTGCCGGTGAGGACCGACGCCTTCCCGCCGTTGCGCTCGATCTCCCACGCGTAGCGGTGGAACTCCATCCGCTGCAGCAACCCGAGCAGCCCGCCGCCCTGTTCGCCGTAGAACACCCCGCCGACCGCGCCGACCTTGCGGTTGAAGGTCCCGGTCGCCGTCTCCACGAAGTCCGGTTCCAGTACGGTGTCGGCGTCCTGCACCAGCACCAGGTCGTGGTCGGCCAGATGCGGCAGCACCCACGCGATGGCCTGGTTCAGCGCCCCCGCTTTCTTGTGCGTGTTCCCCGCGGTACGGAAGACCTCCGCGCCCCGCCCACGGGCCGTCTCCTCCGTGGCGTCCGTGCAGTTGTCGGCGACCACGACGACCAGGTCGGGGCGCCATGTCTGCGCGTACAGCCCCTCGATGGCCGCCCCGATGCGGTCTTCCTCGTTGTGCGCGGGTATCAGCACGACCAGCCGCGGCCGCCCGCCGGTGAAGTCGCTTGCCGCGTGCGCCCGCCGGGGCGCGTGCCGGGCCCCGCGGTGGCCTCTGCCGTACGCCGCGGAGCGCGGTTCCACGAGGTCGTGCACGTCACGCTCCGGGTGTGAAGGAACGCCGTCTCCCCAGCCGGCGCTCACGAATTGTGCACGAGACCTCCACATTCACACAAGATGGGTCCGAGTGACGGACTGGTTACGGGATGGGGCGTGTGTACCGAACGCCCGCTTCGCTACTTGAGCACCGTGTACACCAGGACACTCAGCAGCACGACGACGCCGACCAGCAGCATGCTCACCAGCAGCGAGGTGACGCAGCAGGCGGAGAGCTCGGCGGCCCGCACGGCGACCGCCCGCACACCGCCCTCGTCGGCGGGGGGCCGGGCCCGGCCCCGGGGCCCCTCGTCGGCGGGCGGGCGGGCACGGCCCCGGGGCGAAAGCTGATTGGCGGACATCACGCCCACCCGAGGCGTGTATCGACGCTCATCGCAGGTGCTCCTTTGGGCAGGGGATCCACCCTGAGCAACGTACTACAGGACGTAGAAACCGATACGGCACCCCGTCGGACTCCGGCAGCACCCCCCGGAGGTCGTCTCCTACAACATGTAGTAGATTTCAGGGTCAGCCACCTTCACGTCACCGCGATGCCACCGGCACGCCATGTGGTGCCGTGCTCGTACGGAAGGACGTCACCATGACCGCGGCCGCCACCGCGCATCTGGCCTTCGACGGATCGGGGATCGACGGTTCGCTGTTCAGCGCCGTCACCGGATTCGCCCGCGACACCAAGTGGCTGAACACGCCGATGGAGTTGTGGACCAACCTCGGCCTGGGCGTCTTCGCGGTGCTCATGGTCATGGGGTGGTGGAGCGCCCGTCGGCGCGGCACGGAGGCGATGACCGTCGCGCTCGCCGCGCCGGTCGCCGTCCTGACCGCGTTCGCCGTCGCGGAGGTGGTGAAGAAGATCGTGGGCGAGGTACGGCCCTGCCGCTCGATGCCGCACGCCTACCTGGTCGACGCGTGCCCCGCGCCCTCGGACTACGCCTTCCCCAGCGGGCACAGCACGGTGGCCGCGGCGGCGGTGGCCGCACTGTTCCTGCTGGACCGGCGGCTGAGCGCGATCGCCGCGGTCTTCGCGCTGATCGAGGGCTTCAGCCGGGTCTACGTCGGCGCCCACTACCCACACGACGTCCTGGGCTCCGTCCTCCTCGCCCTCCCCGTCGCCTACCTCACCAGCCTCGCCCTGCGCCGCTGGGCCACCCCCGTGGTCGCCACCCTCAGCCGCGGCGCGCTGCGGCCGGTCCTGGCCGCCGAACCGGGCGCCTAGGGCACGCCCTACCCCTGACGGGGGTGCCGGTCGGGCAGCTCGCCGTGCAGCAACTGCTCCAGCAACCTTTCGTCCTCCGCCGACAGGTCCGACACGAAGCGCGCCAGCACCGCCGCGCGGTCGCCGCCGTCGGCCAGCAGCGAGTGCATCCCCGCGGCGACGACCCCGGCGCGGTCGTCGACGGGCGCGTACACATGGGCGCGGCCCTCCCGCTGCCGGGTCACCAGGCCCTTCTCGCACAGCCGGGTCAGGATCGTCAGCACGGTCGTGTACGCCGCGCCGGGCACGCTCTCCTGGACGACGGCCGCCGCCACGGGGCCGTCGGCCGCCCACAGCGCGGCCAGCACCTCGCCCTCGAGCTCCCCCCGGGCCCGCCGCCGGGTCTCCCCCCGGCCGCTCTCCTCGGTCACCCGGCACCTCGTCCGTCTCGCACCAGCAGGTCATTCCACGACCCGGCCCAAGCTACTACGAGTCGTAGAAAAGCGACCATTCCGCGGTTCTGCCGGGGTCACCCGGTTCACGGGTCGGTACGGGCCGCCCGGCGGCGACGGCGGATCACCGCGCGGCCGACGAGGCCGACGACGAGCAGGCCGAGGGCCACCAGCACCAGCAGCGAGTAGCGGTTGACGTCCTTGTAGATGGTGGCGATGTGGTCACCCGCCGCGTAACCGAGACCGGCCCACAGCCCCACCCACAGGGCGGCGCCGAGGGCGTTGAAGACCAGGAAGCGGCGCCAGGGCATCGCGGTGGCGCCGGCGATGATGCCGTTCACCTGGCGCAGTCCCTCCACGAAGCGGGCGATCGTGACGACCTTGCCGCCGTGGCGGGTGAAGAACGCCTCGGCCTTCTCGAACCGCTCCGGGGTGAGCAGGACGTACTTGCCGTAGCGGAGCACCAGGGAGCGGCCTCCGGTGCGGCCGATGACGTAGCCGATGTTGTCCCCGGCTATCGCGGCCAGGAAGGCGATCGTGATCACGGCGACGATGTTGAGCCGGCCCGCCCCCGCGTAGAGGGCGGCGGCGATCAGGACCGTCTCACCGGGGGCGGGTACGCCGAAGTCCTCGACCAGGATCAGGCCGCCCACGGCCCAGTACCCCCAGTGGTCGAGCACCGGCGCGAGGTCGCCCAGCACGCCGGGAAGGGGCGGTGCGCTCATCGGCCGCTCACCCCCTTCCGCGACCCGGTGCGCGTCGCCGCGCGCCCCTTGATCCTCCGCCTACCCCGAACAGCCTAAGTCGCCCGCCGGGTGAGTGAGTTCGTCCGCGGAAGGAAGGGAGCCAGGGTCTAGGCGGTGCCGAGGGCCGGGCCGCCGAGGGCGTTACGGCGGGCGGGCATCGAGAGGGTGACCATGCGGCGCCAGCCGAAGACCCGCTCGTAGAGGTACACCGCGTGGATACCGGCCCTGAGCGCCGCGGCCTTGGGCGCGGACCAGCCCAGGACACGGCCCATGTTCGCCATGACCGCCAGGCTCACGTCGCGGTAGATCCGGATCTCGGCCAGCGCGCACTCGCGCAACATCCGGTCGATGGCGCCGCCGTGCCCCAGCGCGCGCATCCGCAGCAGTTCCTCGTGGCAGTAGGCCAGGTGGTTGTCCTCGTCGCGGGCGATCGCCCTGACCGCCTTGCCGATCTCCGGGTGGTCGGCGAAGTGCTTGAGCAGCAGCGCCATCTGCTCCGAGGCGCGCTGCTCCGTCACCCGGCTGTGCGCCAGATAGGTGACGATGTCGGCCTCGGTGAGCGCGGTGTCCTGCCGCAGCCGGGAGTGCGCCAGGCCGATCCCGCGCCGCTCCAGCAGCATCGTGTAGTCGGTCTCCGGCGGTACGGGTACGGGCTCCAGTCCGCGCTTGCGCATCAGCTGCGTGAAGATCCGGCCGTGCTTGTCCTCGTCCGCGCCGTGCCGGGCGATCTTCGGCGCGAGCTCGCGCTGCGACGCGGGCACGAGGGCGGAGATCCGCCCGTTCTCCCAGCCGCCCTGCGACTCTCCGCTCGCCGCGATCGAGCAGAAGAGCTGGAAGGAGTCGGCGTCGTCCAGGATCTCCGTGAACAGGCTGCGGGGAGACAGCATCGCGTGCACTCCTCAGGTCGACCGCCGGGGGGATGGGTCGAATCGAGTCAAGGTCGTCCGCGAAGGACCCGCAATCCGGGACCGCCCCGGCTGCTCCGACCGGGGTAGCCGCGGTCACCCGATCGCTTCCCTGAATTGCCGCCCCGGCGGGCCCGTGTGCCCATGGTTCAGACAGCGGGCGGCGGACAGCGGGCGGCGGCGACGGCGACAGCGACGGAGGACAGGGATGGCGACGGGACAGGACGAGGCGGCTCCGGCCGCTCCCGCCGCGGGCGGCCGCGCCGGTGTGCTGAAGATCGTCGCCGCACTGGGGATCGTGCTCGTCGCGCAGGCCCTGCTCGCGCTGTGCCTGGTCAGTGCCCAACAGCTCCTGGTGCCGCGGAACATGCCCTTCGGCGTGTCCGGCTCGCCGTCACCCGTGGTCGCCGCGGTGGCGTCGCGCGCGGGGCTCGACCTGACCTCGTATCCGAACGCGTCAGCGGTGATGGAGGCGGCCGACCGGGGCGAGCTGTACGGGGCGTACCTCGACAACGGCTCCTCCGACACCCTGGTCGTGGTTCCGGCGAAGAGCTTCTTCGCCCAGACCGAGCTGGAGCCGGCGTTCCTGGCCGCGGCGCACGAGCTGGGCCGGCCGGTCAGCGTGCGGACGGTCAAGCCGCTCGCCGACAGCGACCCGGTCGGCGCGGTGACCTCGCTGTTGCTGCTGCCGCTGCTGATCGGCGGCTATCTGGCCGCCGTGCTGGTGTTCAAGGCGGCCCGCGGTGTCGCCGCCGCGCCCTGGCGGGCGGCCATCCTGATCGGATACGCCCTGGTGGGGGCGGTGTTCACCGACCTGATCGCGGGGCCGGGGATCGGCGCGTACTCCACCAGCCACTTCTGGCCACTGCTGCCGTGCTTCTGGCTGGTCACCGCGGCGGTGGCGCTGGCCGCGGCCGGAATCCAGGCGCTGGTCGGCAAGATGGGCACCCTGCTGGTCGCGGTGCTGTTCATCGTCGTCGGCGGCCCGCCCGCGGGCGGCCTGGGCACGTACCTGCTGCCGGTCTACTGGCGCAACATCGGGGTGCTCTTCCCGCCGCAGAGCGCGATCACCCTGATCAACCGGGTCCTCTACTTCGGCGGCAACGACATCTCCACCCCGCTCGTCGTCCTGTTCCTCTACGCCGCGGCCGGAACGCTCGTCATCGCCTGGTTCGGCCGCATCCGCCCGGCGAGAGCGGCCCGGAGGACGGGGGCGGCGGGGGCGGCCGAGCCGACCGGGCCGGTGGAGCCGGTCGGACGGGCGGGCGAGTCGGAGGCCGGGCCAGCCGAACCGGCGGCCGAGCCGATCGCCGGAACGGTCGGCCAGGAAGCCGGGCCCACCGCACCGGTCACGCCGGTCGAGCCGCCCGCACCGCCCGCGCCGCCCGCACCGGAGACGCCCGCGGCACCCCCTCCCCACCGCCGCCGGGCGGTGATCGCGATGCTCGCCGCCCTCGGCATCTGCGCCGTCATGCAGTGCCTGTTCGCGACCACGTACATGAGCGCCGAGCATGCCCCCAAGGCCACCCACCTGCCGTTCGGCGTGGTCGGCTCCTCGCCGCTGCTGACCGCGGCCCAGCGGGAGATCTCCCTGGACGTCACGCACTACCCCGACGTGTCCGGGATCAAGACCGCCATCGACCACGCCCAGATCTTCGGCGCGCTGATCACCGTGAACGGAGCGGACACCCTGGTCGTGGTGCCGTCCATGAGCGACCTCGCGCCGCTCGATCTCGCGACGCGGTTCGAGAGGGCGGCCGTGAGCAGCGGGCAGCAGCTCTCGGTGCAGCAGTACGCCCCGCTCCCCCTGGTGGCGAAGGACCCGTTCGGCCTGGTCCAGGGGCTGATGCTCGTACCGCTGCTCATCGGCGGCTACATGAGCTCGACGCTCCTCCTGGCCGCCACCGGCAAGGCGGCGGGCCGCTGGCGGGCCGCCCAGCTCGCGGGGTTCGCCGTGATCAGCGGCCTCGTCGTCGACCTGATCGTCTGCTACTGGCTGCAGGGATTCCCCAGCAGCAGGTTCTGGATCACCTGGCCCATCTGCTCGCTGATCGTCGCCGTGGTCGCCTTCGTCGCCGCGATCCTGCAGAAGGTACTCGGCCCGATCGGCACCCTGGTGACGGTCGTCGCGATGATCCTGTTCGGCAACCCGTCGTCGGGCGGCGCGAGCGGCGTCCCGTACCTCCCCACGTTCTGGCGTGACATCGGGCCCTATCTGCCGCCCCGCAACGGCTACCTCCTGCTCCACCGCTCGATCTACTTCGACGGCCACGGGACCAGCGAGTCACTGATCAACCTGCTCATCTACCTCGGCGTCTCCGCCGCCGTCCTCATCGTGCTCGACCTGCGCCGCGCAGAGGCCGGCGTGCCCGCCGACGCCACCGAGGCCGCGGCCATGTCCGTCCCGATCGGCGCCGCCCCGTGAGCCCGCGGCGCTGCCCCCTCAGGTGCGGGGGATCCAGGAACCGCCCGGCGTGTACTGGTAGCCGGGACGGCCGGCGTCGGCGCTGGTACGGAACGGGACGCCGTCGTCGTCGATGCGGACCGTGCCGTGGCGGTCACCGCTCGACCAGTCGAGGGTGAGGTTCCAGCGGACGTCGTGCGCCTTGGTGTGGACGGTGACGTAGAAGACCTCCGGGTCGGACTCGCTGACCTTGTACGGGAACTCACGCTGGCCGTTCCTGACGGTGGTCGTGGGCCGGCCCTTGTCCAGGTCGACGTCGAAGGACTTGGTGTCGACGCCGCCACCGCACTGGCTCATCGCGTAGTCGTTCCAGGCGAGCGGCGCGTTCCTGGAGTCGATGCCGACGTGCAGCGCCTCCAGGACGACGGTGTCCGCGCCGGTGCCCTGGACGGTGACGGCGACCCGCTGATCCCCCGCGGCCACCGCGCCGTACGCGGCCACCCAGCGCGGCGCGTCTTGCTCGTCCGGGAACGGCCCGACCGCCGCGGGGGCACTGTGGACCAGGAAGCGCTGGTCGCACGGGTTGTCGTAGGCGAAGGAGCGGGTGTGCACCGTGAGGGGGACGGCGGAGGTGCCGCTGCTGGGGGCGGGCCCGGCGCCCGCGTCTCGTCCGCGCGTGGGGGTCGCGGCGGCGGGGGCCGGCAGCGGTGGTGTGCTGCCCCGCCCGCTGGGGGACGCGGTGTTGGACGTCTCCTCAGCGGCGGCGTCGCTTCTCTCCGCGGCGACCTTCTGCTCCCCCGTACGCCCTCCGCCTCCGCCCCAGGTCGGATGTGCGACGAGGACGGCGGCCAGGAGGACGGCGGTTGCGGTGGCGGAGCCGACCAGGGCGCTTCGGCGGCGGAGCGAGGCCAGGCGTCGTTTCACCGGAGCAGGGAGGGGGTCCTTCTGCTCGACCGGCTCATCTGCTGGAGCGAGGGCGGTCGCCCCGGTGGCGTCGTGTGCCTCCGGGCCGACGTCCTCGGCCCCGGACCCGGACCCGGCCTCCGCCCGCCTCGTCGCCGCCCGGTCCTCCCTGGGCTTGCGCGCCGCGTCCGCCAGGGCCCAGAGCCGGTGCAGTTCGACCAGTTCCCCCGGCGTCGCCCGGCACACCCGCGCGACGCGGTCCAGCGGCGCGTACTCGCCCGGAACCGCGGTGCCCTGGCAGTACCGGTGCAGCGTCGATCCGCTCATGTGCAGCCGCTTGGCCAGCGCTCCGTAACTCAGTCCCGAGCGCTCCTTGAGTTCCCGCAGCAGCCTCGCGAACTCCTCGGTCTCCCTGGACCCTGCCGCCCCTGACACCCGTTCCCCCCGTCCGCCATCCCACGGCATCCCGTCCCGCATCCCAAAGGGACGCAATTCCCCCTGGTCAGAATGGATTTGACCATCCCAGAGTCCCGCGTTCCCCCGGTACGTGGCGGCTGGCACGGATCACCCCGCAAGCTCCGGTCATCCAAGCACCGCACCCACCGGAACGGCGAAAGAGGTACGGATCCATGTCCAGTCGAAACCCCCGCGAGCGGAACTCCCGTAAGCGCCACACCCGTACGCGTCTCGTCGGCGTCGCCGCGACCGCGGTTCTCGGCGGGACCCTACTCGTCCCCGCCGCCCACGCCTACAGCTCGGGGGCGCCGCTGACGGTCGCGGTCAGCGACGTCACGCACCACACGCTGACCCGCGGGAGCGGGACGAACAGCTTCACCGTAACCGTCGCCAACACCTCTGACGCCGTGCAGCAGTTCACCGGTGACGCCATGGTGTGGCCGGGCACGACTGGCGGCCCGAGCCCGGTGGAGGTCGGCCAGGTGCGGACGGCGGTCACGCCTGTCCAGGCGCCCGCGACCGACCTGTCGGTGCAGGGGCAGAACCCAGGGCTGAACGCCCTGTTCTACCCGCACGGCGGGACCGCGGCCTCGGGCTTCCGGATCCCGGCCGGCGCCCGGTACAGCTGGAAGGTGACGGTCGGCGCCGCCGCGGACTTCCCCGGTAACGACGACGGTCTCGACATCGACGTCACCGCGAGCGTCGGCCGGGTGGTGGCGCCCGGTCACGTCCACTTCGACATCGCGCCCGCGCTCCCGGACGGCCGCCTCACCGAGAAGTTCGACCGCGTCGTGACCGTCGCGCCCGGCACCCCGGGGACGACGACCCTGAAGCTGTACGACGGTGCGGGCGGTACGTTCACCAGCCCGCTGACCGCCATGGTCGGCCTGGACTCGCCCGTGCCCGGCCTGAACCTGGACTACCGCAGCGGCGACGCCTGGCTACCGGCCAAGGCCACGGTCAGCGGCGGCACTTGGCTGATTCCCCCGGTCCCCGCCGGCTTCTCCTACCAGCAGACGCACAGCTACACCCTCCGGTTCACACTCGGAAGGCGGCCCGCCGCCCCCCGCGACCTCAGCCTGCAGGCACGAGTCGTACTCGGAGGCACGATCGCAAGCGCCCGGACCACCCTCCACCTGAAGCAGCCCCCGGCCCCGTCGCCCACCTCCACCTCCACATCCGCCCCCGCCCCGGCCGTCGCCGCAGCCACGACCCACTCCCACGCCGCCACCTCCGGCGGCTCCACCCCGACCACCCAGCTCGCCCACACCGGCTCGTCGCACACCGCCCTCATCGCCGCCCTCGCGGCACTCCTCACCGCGGCAGGCGCCCTCCTGATCCTCACCACGACCCGCCGCCGCACCACCTGACGCCGCTCCCCCGCAGCCCCCGGGCACGGCTGTGCCCCGGCCGTCTTCCGACGACCGGGGCACCATTCCTGCAGGTCAGCGACCTCCAAGGAGACCCGACCCGGTAGGCCGTGTGGGACTCGAACCCACAACCAATGGATTAAAAGTCCTAGACTGGGCCTCCCGGGTGATGGTCGACAGTGAACCCTCGTCCAATACGCGCAGGTCGGGCAGGGAAGGATTGCCGCCCGGTCCGGCGGGACCTGCCGGGTGCCGAAACGTCCGCTCACGCATCGCTCACGCATCCGGCCGTGTGGTGGGCTTCGTTCCATGGCCGCCGGGTCACGTTCCCGATACTCGTCAGTGTGACTTGAAGTCGTGCGAATGGCCTGCCCGAGGGCCCCAGGTCTGGGATCGAACGAGATCTGAGACCGTCAGAGATCATGAGCTTCGGGTGAAGGTGGCCCGGAATCTTCCGTCGTCGAGGATGCCGGTTGTTGTCTGCCAGTGCAGGAAGAGCGATTCCGCGATCTGGCTACCCATGCCCTCTGCGTCAGTGATGTCAAGTTGGAACGTGGTCACGGACTTCCACGCCTGCAGGCGCTTCAGGACGGAAGCGATCTGGTCGATTCCTGCCACGTATTCCGTCCGAGTGGCGAGTTTCCTCAGGGCGGGGAACTTCGCACTCAGATATTCCGGGTCGATGTCCGACACGGGGCAATCGGTCATCATCGCGGCAACGTCACGGCGGGTCTCCCAGGGCATTCCGGCCATCAACTGCAGGGAGGTGAGGTCGCAGTCGGCGCACCGGACCTCCGCCTGCAGGAATTCGACGGACGGCAGGAGTAGCCCTTGGAACGACTGGTGCTGGACCCGGCCGATGACGGAGAAGATCCGCAGCGTCGACGGGATCGTCAGTCCACTCAACTCCGGTGCCGGTTTGACGATGTTCAGCTCGCGGAGGCTTTCCAGCCCCTTGACCGGCTCGTAACTCGCCACGGGTCCATCGATCCGGAGTCGGACGAGGTTGGTGAGGCACGACAGGTACGGCAGGAGCTCGGCATCCACCGTGAGCCAAGTGATCTCGGATAGGGCGGACATGACCACGCGGGCGTACTCACCTCGGTCGAAATCGCCCCACATGTCGATCAGTTGGCGAGCGATGGACTGATCGAAGAACCTGGCGTACCGGGCCAGGAGCGGCAGGGCCGCTGTGCTGCCCACAAGCTGGCAGGTGTGCAGGATCGCCTCAACCTCCGTCGCCCGCAGCTCCGCTGCTGGCGACGGCATCTGATCCAGCGCCACCTCGCCGAGGCTGGCCAGCGCCTCCGCCTGCTTCCTGTCCTGGGGAGGAATGAGCTCCTGGGCCCGTCTCTGCGTCTCCCTGCGCAGGTCGTTGTCCAGCGAAGGCGCGTTGCCCGCGCAATCGACGGCAAGCACGATCAGTCGCACGCGTTGGGCCTTGTCCTTGCGGGCCCGCTTGAGCAGGGATCTGACGAGATGGTTGCGTTCCGAGTCGCGCGCCCGTCCGGAGGTCATGACGACGACGTCGTGCCACTGATCCTCGTGGGCGTGCTTGACTAGGAAGTTGAGGTCGTCGTCGTTGAGCAACTGATCCGCAGCCAGATATTCCTGAAAGGTACGGTGCACGAAGTCGACCCGGCCGACGGCCGGAGTGCGCAACAACCCGGTACGTACGAGCAGGTGCTGGGCGACGGCAGTCGGATCGAGGGTGTCGACCAGAGTGTCCGCCAGGTAGCTCCCCACTCGCTCGGCCATCTGCTCCAGCGAGACCTCGGTAAGATCGTTGCGGATCATCCAGTAGGCGAGTTTTCTGAGAATCAGCTCCTGCACCCCGGTGCTGAGGCGGACGGCGTCCCCGGCAATGTTCCGCTGCTGGTCGCGCCGTACCAGCAGCATCTCCAAGGCGGCCTCGAACAGCTTCAGCCGGTCGTGGGGAAGGTGCATCTCCCGATCCCAGTGCAGTGCGCACAGCAGCGCGCACAGAAGAGGGTTGCTCCCGAGGCGGCGTAACTCGCGGCGCTCAGCCATGCTCCGCACGAGGGCCCTCTCGTGTTCCCGCAGACGGTCCCGCTCCTGTTCATCTCCTGAGGCTGACTGCATAGTCCCGTGCCAGTGCGAGATGAAAAGGTTCTGGTCCGAGGGGCCCATCGGCATGAGCTCCAGCGACAAGAACCCCGCGTCGATAAGCCAACCACCATCGATGGCGGCCTGACGCGAGGTGACCACATAGCGGCATTTCTCGTAGCTGTGGGTGAGCTCGCGAAGCCAGTCCCGGACCTCTCCGCGCCGTCCGCTCGGTAGTTCGTCAACGCCGTCGATCAGGATGATCGCGTTGCCCGAATCGAGAGTGCTACGTACGAAGCCTCGCGGTGCAGCCGCAGTCAGGGTTCGTGCCGCGTAATCCAAGAACTGCTCCGGCGTGGGGAGTTCGTGGGGGAAATGCCGCAGCGGGAGGAAGAACGGGACGGCCCTGTTCCACATCGTCATGGGCTCGGGCAGCACACTGTGTATCGCGCCGACGGCGATCCACTTCAGCAGAGTCGTCTTCCCCGACCCGGCATCCCCCCGGATCAGAACGCGTCGGGAGCGAGCGATGGCGTGCTCCACCCGAAGGGGCCCGCTCTCATTGCCTTCGTACGCGGCCGGCGTCGGCGCAAGGGACCGGTAGCGGGACGTCGCACTGTGATGCACCGCGCTGAGGCTGACGTACGAGGTGCTCATCCGGTAACTGAAGTCCTGTCGACGCAGCGTGACGCCGAAGAGCTCCATCCGGTCCAGCGATGCCGTCATGCACCGGTAATACTTGGCGAGGAACGCCTCCTCCACCTCGGAGTGTCGCCGGATCTCCGCCAGATGTGGGTCCTCTAGCGGCTGTTCCGAGGCGCTTTGGCTGATCCTCGCCACCCGCTCGGAGAGCTTGGCGCGCGTCCAACGGTCCTTGCACTCCTGCCGAACAGCCGCCATGGCATCGCCGGTTCCGTGGGCGTGCAGAACGCACGCCTGGGCGATCGCCACGGCGACATCGAGGGACGGAAGGCTCCGACCCTGCAGCGCCTTGCCCAACGTCGATTTTGGTACGTGAACCCCCCGCGGTACCCGGTCGGTCAGCCTCGTCAGCTGCTCCAACGTGGGATCACCGCTGCGGACCTTCAACTCGACAAGCCACGCTGCGAACTCTCCTGCCGACGCCTGGCCGCCCTCGGGGTCCCCGGTCATGTCGAGCCGTTCTCCTCCACCCACGTTAGTCCGTCCACGCGCGTCTCGTGCGGTCCCCATCGGTCTCCACTTTTCCACCCTGCTGGGCTCCCGGCACCGATTCCTCGCCAATTGGTCGCACGAGGATCGCAGCCGACCCGCTGCGGGCTGGCTGGAAAGAACGGAGCATGCTGTGGAGATACTGAACAACCTTTCCGACGCGCTTACGGCCCTGACTCTTGTGATCGATGCCGGCCTTCGCTTGCGCGCTGCGGTGCGGGGTGTGCGCCAAGAGGAAGCCGACGGGAGGTGCCGTCGTCGCGCTGCGGGGAGACGGTGACGGAGGCGGGGTCAGAACTGGTGGTCTGAGGTGTTCGCCGAGGGGTCGGCCGCTCGCCCGGCCATGCCACCTGCAGGGTGGGGACGACCAGCAGCTGTCAGTTGGACAGGCGATGTCAGTGTCCTCGGGCGGTGACTACTCGCGGTGTGCCAAAATCGGGTGCATGGGTAGAGCCTCACGTCGCCGAGCCGAACTACGCTCTCGACCGGCCGCGTTGGAGTCCTCAGCCGTCCTCCGTCCCTTCACATCGGCCGATCTGCCCACGGTGCGTGGTCTGCTGTCCGGAACCGTCGAGGTGCGGAGCCTCCGGGACCTCGACCTGTACCTGGAGACGCCGTCGTCGGCGAACCGCTACGGACTTGGCCTAGTGGCGGAGAGCAATGGGGAAATCGTCGGCGCGGCCTGCGGTGCGGGCATCGCCCTGAGCCTGCCTGGGTTGCCAGTCTCCGAGGAAGAGGTCAAGCGGAGAATAGGCCTCATCGACTTCCTCACGGTGCGCCTCGATCACCGGCGTCAGGGGCTGGGACGGCGTCTGCACCACACCTTGCTGGACGGCTTCCGCGCGAGCGGGCATCGGTTGGCGCTGGGGAAGATGGCGGCCGGTCGGCGGGATCTGGTGCCGATGTACACGCACTGGGGCTGGAGCATCGGGGCGCGGGGCGCTGGCGTGACGATCGAGTTCGAGTCCGAACCTCTCGCCCTGGCTGAGGACCCCGAACTGCGCGTGGCGTGGAAGGCATTGATGCCTGACGTGCGCTATAGGTCCTTCGGAGGCCTGGGCGTACCGGTGGTCACCGGCGTGTTCTTCGCAAGGCCGTAGGCGCCGTAGAGGTCAGGCGTACAGAATTACGGGCGCGGCCGGCCCCCATACCGGCCATCCCCACGTAACGAGGGCGGTGCTCCTTTCGGTAGCGGTGAACTCTGCTGGGTGCGAAGCGCCGTCGCTAAGCTGGAATATCCGGTTCGGACCGTCGCTGCGCGCTGCGACACTCGGCCGTGCCAGCGGCCATTCTGGAGTGTCCGCCTGGGGGAGTTGGGACCGTACAACCGGTGCTCCTGTCTGATGTGTCGCTACGGGCGCACCGCGACTATGGCCTGCGACGCCTGCCGAGCGGGTAGACGTGGCAGCGCAGCTAGGCCAGCACGGTGAACTACACCTCAAGCGATTCGACGCATATATCTACCCCGCTCGCCAGGAACGCTCCTCACGCATGGGGCCCATGAGACTCATGATTCGAACGACTTCGTACGAAATGCGTAGTCGAACCGATCGGTTATAAAGAGTCGATAAAGATCACGTAGATTGCCTACCGTCACCCCGTCCCGCTCGATGGGATGCAACCGTCAGTAATGCACCACGGCTTGACTGCCGCAGGTGAGGTCGCTCTGGGGGGCGTATGCACAGACCCAAGTGGAAGAGAGGGAGCAGTCGGCTCCTCTTCCTCCTACTTATCGCGGGGATTCTACTCTTATCTATCGTCGGACAGGGGAATCCGGGGATCGCGGGGTGGATGTACCGTTCGGTTGCGATGCTGGTGGCAATATCAATGATTATCACCGCAGGGAATCTCCGGGTGAAGTCATCGACGAAGCCGGATAAGCCACAAGGATCCAGGGCGGAAAGCGAGCCCGAAGATGAGGAGATTCGCCAGCTCCGCAGAGAGGGCTTACAAAAGAAGGTTTCAGCCGAAGAAGCCCGCCTCTTCGCAAGGGCGATACTGAAACCCAAAGCGATGCGCGAACGTGTTACCGAGTCGTACGAGGCGAATCGCAGGACGCTGCACCAGAAAGTCAGCATCAATTTGCGGCTGGATGACGATTGCCGCGACTACGCGAAGAATCAGAAAGTGACCCTGCCTCTGCTAGTGCCGGAAAAGGGCGAGCTTCTCGACGACTTCAGGGTGTTCGATACTGACGGCAAACCGGTGCGCACTATGCCGTACCGGGAGTATCTTGCGACGGCCGCGGCAGTTGTGCACTACATGCTAGACGAAACCCCGGCAGCCAGACAGGAGGGAAGCCGCGACCAGAGAGAAGATTCACGGGAGGCGCTGTGGGAGATGGAGCGCTCAGCCCTTCGACACATCATGCGCCCGCGCTTCACGCTCTCGCCGCAGGTCATCGAGAAAGCGAAGCAGGAAATGCGGACGAAGATCGAGCGGCTTGGCATCAACAATCAGACCAAACCTGTCCTGAGTCTCATCGAGCGCCTCACTACCCACTACGTGGTGCTGGCTTGCGTGGACGTGCCCGACGATGGGCAGCTCACCGTAACGTACGAGCGGACCGTGATCCCCTCCCAGCAGGAGAACACGAAGGCTGCTGGCCCTCGACTGAAGCGGTTAATCGGCGTATTCCTTGGCGCCCGGCCGATGTACGTCAGCGTGCCACTGGGCAACGCGTGGAGCGCGCAGAGCTACCACCTTCAGGTGGCGGGCCCCGAGGGCCTCTATCTGTCACACCAGTCCATCGAGCCCGACGACAATAGTCTCTACGCCGGTGACGGAGCATACGCTACCTTCAGGCGCCGCCTCGGCCAGAGGTACGGGCATTTCTACTCCCGCTCCCTTGCCGTGCCGGAGGGCAGAGGAACAAGCCCGAAGGCAAGATTCACGTTCTACGAAACACCGCCCGGTTCCGACTTCCAAGCCACCGTGGCTGCGGTAAGTACGTTCCTCCTTCTGTGGATCATCGGATTCGTGGTGTCGAATGCTCATCCTGCTGACGACGTTCTCGGGTCCGACGCGCCGGTTCTACTGCTCGCATTTCCCGGAGTGGCGGCCAGTTGGGTCGGATACGAAAGCCAGCCGGGTCTCCTGTCACGCAGCTTATCCGCGCTGCTCTCACTCATGGGGACCGTAGCCTTCTCGATCACCGGTAGCGCGCTCTTCATGCTCTATCATGGCCGGATTCACCCGGAAATATTCGAACATAAGATTCCCGGCGGACTAGCCGTGCTCGGGGTGGACAAGATCTGGTGGGGAGGCCTGATCGTGTTCTCCCTGGCCAACGCCATGATGATCAGCTACCGGTGGATTGTGCGATCCCGCATGTACAGCCGTCTGGCATCAAGACCCTCCTTTGGGGTAGAAGGAACACAGACATGAAAGCGCGCTGTGCGGAATCAAGAGGCTCAGCGCGTCGTGGAGGGGAGACAGGGGCCGATGGCTGTCATGAGCGAGGTTGATCCCCAGCCGGGTTGGTTAACCAGACTGGCGCACCGCGTCATGGGCGAACCGCAGCGGTCCGCTCCTGACGGCTACTCCGTTCCAGGCAACGACTGGCCAGCCGTTGAGCTGCACATGAGCGTTGATGAGGTCGACCAAGCGCTGAAGGCGATCGACGACCGCACTGTTGCCCGTGCGCAGGAGGAACTCATCAAGGATCAATCCGCCTCAGGCGGTAGCGGCAACACCTGAGCGCTCTGTCGAGTCGCCGGGGCAGGGCCCGTTCCTACTGGGGGCAAGCCCTGCCCTGCTGCGGGCTTCTCGCACTGGACTCGCGCCTAACCCAGATCAGCAGCGAACGACGTAGGCAGACTCGGTCTGCCCCACGGGACTACTGCCTGCCAGATCGCAACTACTGGGGTGCCCCTGCCGTTCGGCTAATCTTCTTCTGCCGGGGCAACTTAGTGACAGGGCGATACGCGGCAGCAGGGATTTTCATGAGCATCGTGCGAATGACCCAGGTCACCACCCAGATTCAGCCGGACCTCCGCGGCAGTCGGCTCGATACCGAAACTCGAACACCTGCTGCTAGCCCAGCAGCTTCGCTGGCTGAGAGCGTCACGGCCTACATCCCCACCGAAGTTGTAGCAACCTACGTTGCCGTAGTCGGACTGCTACAACAGCCTGCAGATCAGTCCAGGGCCTCGGGCTGGGTAGTGTTCTGGGCATTTCTCGGCATTACCCCGATCGCCGTGTGGCTTGGCCTCGCACGGCAGGAGCAAGTCAAGGGGCTTCCGCTGCCGGTGCACCCCGCGAGCTGGCCCACGCACACTTGGTTCAATCTGATTGCTGCTACGGCGTCTTTCGCGCTCTGGGGTTTCTCTATGCCCGGGACGCCGTTCCAAGACTTCGGCTGGTATAAGAGCCCTTACGGCAGCGCAGCACTCGTGGTCGGGACGCTGCTTCTCGGGTTGGTATCGCCGCTCTTCCAATGGGATGCCGAAAGCCGAAGGAGCCTTGAGCCGACAGCTCAGGGCGAAGGAACCTGAGCTGATGGCTGAAGAGGCCGGCTCAAGGTCCGATGAGCGTGCTGGGGAAACGGGTTTGAGTAACGGGCAAGAAGGGCTGATCGTCCCGATCACCTGGGTGTGTCCGGCCTGCGGCTTGGACGCCACGGCTCCCGTGTGGGTGTTCCTGGACGTGGAACAGCGCCCTGACCTCTGGCCAACGGCTAGCACGGCGATGGTCTGCCCGGGGTGCGCAGATCCTGCGCCGGAGCAGCCGTCACTCCTGGTCGCTGGCACTCCGTCCGGTATCGCCCTGCTGGTGGCAAGGGGAACAGCACCCGACGACCCTTGCGTTATCCGCGTCTGCATGCTCAACCATCGGCCGCCGGAGGGATTCGATAGCCTCCGCCCACACTCCCCGCTGATTCACGTGTCACGCGCAGACGCCGAACCAATGCTGTGCTCCGACGATCTGCCTCCACTCCATGCTCGGGCCCTGGATGAGGCACTCGCGGTCCGAAGCGTCCAGGAAGCTCTGCTGGCTGCGCTCTCGTCGACGTCGGCGGACCAACTAGCAGAAGCCACCGACGCACATCCCGAATTGCTCGGCCCCGCTGTCCTGATGGAATGGCGGGAGCATAGTATCGGCGAAAACGCCGCCGGAGGAACGAGCACGCCCGCGCAGACGACGATGGACCAGCTCCCGGACATGTTGCTGGACGAGCTCTCTCGCGTGGGGGCGACCGAGGCCTGGCAGCGCTACTCAGAGCACGTCGCGGAAGCAGTCGCCGCCTTCGGCGGCGAACTGGAACACGAGATTTCAGACCTACTCGCTGCCTCCGACCGGGGAGAAGCGTCTCGCACGATGGCCGACCGGTGTATGCAGCTCGCTACCGGGCTCTTGTCAGAAATCGCTCCAGGGAGAGCCGCGTTGATGTGGTTCACGCGTGGCGTCACGCTGATCAGTCCACTGATGTCTGCTCCCGGTGACATCGAGGATGCCATCGAAGCCTTCGAACAAGCCATCAATCAAGCCGAGGCAGCGGACGACCCGATCGCAGTCGCCCAAGCACGATCCAATCTGGTGATCGCTCTCCACATGCGTCCTCGAGACCGGGAACTATCCTTGGAACGCGGCATCGGCTTGCTGAAAGAACTTGTCGTCTTCTGGGACGGCCTGCCCGAACCAAATACGGCAGCGCTAGTCAGAACCAACCTGGCGGTGTCCCTGCTGGATCGTAAGGCAGGGGACCTCCTCGAAAACGCAAGCAGAGCGCTGGCAGAATGCCAGACCGCGTTGCTGCACCGGTCACGCGAACGCAATCCGGTCGATTACGCCTTTACTGTCACCAACATGGCAGTGGCGCATAGCAGGCTCGCCGAATTGGACGAGAGCCATCTCGTCGCTGCCGAGCGAAGCTATGAAGAAGCGCTCGACGTCCTCCCCCCGGATTCGGATGCAGCGCTGCTCGGGAGGATCTTCTACAACTACACTGATCTTTTGGTCACCACGTCGAGGAGACAGCCGAAGGCCCGCGAGGAGTTCCTCTCCCGTGCCGAGGCGTGCGCGCGCCGCGCTGTGCTGGTGCACCAAGAGCACGCACACACACAGGAACTTGCATTCGCTAGGAGGCAGCTCGCCCGGATTCTGTCCTATGGAGCGGAAGACGACCCCATCGGTTCAGCTTGGCAGGAGGCCCGCGACCTCCTGTTCCAGTCCCTGGAAGTGCTGACCCCCGATGCCTACCCTGCCGACTGCCTCACGACAGCCGACGAAACCACGGCATTGTGTCAGGACATGGACGACTGGCACGGAGCAAGCCTGGCCTCTCTGATGGCGCTGGTCGCGTGGCGCGCGTCGGGCGGCGACACCGTAGGGCGTGAAAACTTCCCGTCCACGCCTGAGGAACGCGACCCGGCTCTGACGGAGTTGGCACACGATTCACGGTTCCGGTTCACCGCGTACAGACTCTTCAGAGCTGCCCGACAACAAATGGAACAAGGCTCCGCACTCACGAGCCTCGAGGTTCAAACGGTGCTGGAGCAGGCCGTGGGCATCATGGAGGCGGGGCGCGCCACCACTCTACGAGCTGCTTCCGGGGCCGAGGTCGGCGAGCTTCAACGGCTGCGGGGGCTCGATCCTGGACTCGCGGAGGCTTACTTGTCGGCTGTCGCCAAGGCTCGTGGCGCGGCACACGCCGAAGCATTCGCCAGCGCCGACGCTGGTTACGAAGCGAATGATCTGCGCGCCGACGATGAGGTCCGGCCCAGTGCGTCCAAGGACAGAGCCGGGTCGTCCCTGGAGGATCTCCTGACAACCATCCGTAGCCTGCCCACACTCTCCGACTTCGCCAAGGGGCAATCACCGTCGGTGCGCGAAGTGGCGTCAGCGCTCGAGCCGGGGCAAGCAGTGATCTACCTCATTGCGGCTCCGGCTGGCTGCTGCGCTCTAGTCGTCACGCCGCAGTCGTCCCTCTCCGGTGTCGTCCCCGTCGATCTTTCGTCGACAAACAGTGGCCGACTCCTCACGCTGATACTCGGCGTCGGAAAGCGCCCAGACGGCAGTCCCGACGGCCTCACCCCTGGAAGACCACGCGCCGGTGAAGCGCTCGTCATCGGGCTGTCAGAATTTCACTTCCCGCGGTTCCGGCGAGTGCTGAGCAAGGTGCTCGCGGAGATCGGCCGAACCGTAGCGCAGCCTCTCGCGCACGAACTCGCGAACTCCGGAGTATCCGACGCCATTGTCGTACCGTGTGGGCTGCTGCCTGCGTTCGCCTGGCACGCCGCCAGTTGGCGTGACCATCGAGGTCCCATGTCGCTGGTAGACGTGCTGAACACCGTCTCCTACGCTCCGTCAGCCGGTGCATGGATGGCCGCGCGTAAACGGGCGGCACGCCTCACCGAAGGACCGCCGTTTCTGGTCGGGTTGGCCAACCCAAGCCGCTCCCAGCCCAAGCTGCCTGGAGCGGAGATGGAGTTGCGTCACCTCGTCACCTACTATCCCGCAGGACGCAGTTCGGTTGCTTACGGAGCCGATGCGACCGGCGGGTTCCTGCTCGGCCAGTTGCCGCATGCTACGCACCTGCATCTCGGCTGCCATGGCACCATGCGCTATGACTCGGTTGACGGGGCATACCTGACTCTCGCGGACGGCGAACATCTGGACCTCACCAGGATCCGCCGCCTAATGGGAGACGAACTGCGTCTGGTGGTGGTCGCGGCATGCGTGTCCGGAGCAGTGAACGTCATCCTGCAGCCAGAGGAGTCACACGCGCTGACCATCGGCTTCATGCACGCCGGTGCGGCGGGAGTACTCGGCGCGCTCTGGCCGATCCCCGACGTGCCGACCGCACTGTTCATCACCCGGTTCTATGAAGAGCTCACTCAAAGTCCGGGCGCCGAACCGGCCATAGCCCTGGCCAGCACACAACGCTGGATGCGCACACTTACATCGGCAGCGATCCATCGCTATGTGGCCGAGCGTCCCGCACTGACCGCTCTCCGTGGGCTGGGACGGCTGCGCGGTGCCGTGCCCGCGCCCGACCCGCGCCGCGCTCATCTTGCCAACATGCGGGCGAACTTGCGCAAACGTCCGTTCGCGACCCCGGAGTACTGGGCTGCGTTCGTGCTGAACGGTTGCTGATTACCGCATAGCGTTCGGCAGACGAAGAGGGCAGCCGTTAACCACAACTACGCGCCGTTCCTGATGCTTGCGAACGTTCGCCTGAGTACGGCTCCAGCGATGTCCATCGCGACCGAAAAATCGGCATAGAAGTCATCGGGGACGAAGGCACCCACTCCGAGAGCGCAGGCACGAAGTAGATCACTGCAGTCCTGGGCCTGCTTGGCCATCATGACCGCGGTGGCCAGGGGGTGCACCAGGAGCTCTCGAGCTGCGTATCCATCAGAGGCGTCTGAAACTCGACGGACCATATACTCGACCAGGCCGCCCGCTTCAGGATGCTCGGGAGCGCCAGCTACCTCAAGCGCGGTGAGGCCGAGGCGTACATCGAACACGGTCAGGCCGGGATTGGCTTGGCGGCTCAGGTAGGAATTCAACAGGCCGGCCAGGCAGGCATCGACTTCCTGCCCCGCCTCGCTCCGGCACAGTGCAGTCAGGCAATGGGTGACACTCTGCTCCCATGGATCACCAGGCGCCGTGCTGGCCAGCAATTCCAGAGCCTGCTCCGTGTCACTTTCGGTGAGAGCTGCAATAACGGCGACTTGGCGGCCGTCGAGCATGCGGGTGCCGAAGCCGTGGTGCTGCTCGATGTGGGCGAGGGCTTCGGCCCAGCGTCCTGCGCTGGTGAGGGCGCGGGTGCCGTCGGCGATCAGGACGCGCCAGAGCCAGGCGCGGACTTCGCGGCGGTCTTGGTCGGTCTGGGTGAGGTCCGCCGGGACTGTGATGCCTTCGAAGGTGGCAGGGCGGCCCGTGTCGACGGCTTCGTAGAGGTTCAGGAGTCGGTGGCGTGCGTCGTCGGGGTGGCCGGCGCGAATTTGGAGGCGGGCGAGGTTGACCAGGGGCTCCAGGCCGCGGATGGCGCTCATGGCGGGCAGGGGGCCGGCGTTCAGGTATGCCTTGGCGTGGCGGTGGCATAACTGCCGGGCGAGGTCGGGGAGGCCGATGTCGGAGGCGAGGAGTGCGGACTGATTGAAGACGGTGGAGGCTAGGCCTGGGTCGTTCTGCCGCGCTGCTCTGTCGGACAGGTCGACCAGAGCCGCCACGCGGTCGGGTAGCGGTAGGCAGGCGGGGCGGAATCGGGCGACCAGTGGGAAGCGTCTGGCTATGGGGCCGTGCGGGTCCATGTCTCCCCCAGGGCAACAGTGATGGGCTGGAGCGGGTGCGAACCGGTGGCGCCCGCCGACTAACCCGGCGGGCGCCAGCGTCTTGTGCTGGCTTCACTGCCAGTCGACGACGATGCGGTTGAGCGGGGTGTCGAGCGTGAAGAGTCCGGGACGCTGTTCGGTAGCCGGGGCATCGAGGGGGCGGATCTCGAAGGTGGCTTCGCGTCCGCGGTAGTCGCGGTCCCAGGTGCGGATCGCTTCGGCGACTCGCGTGGCCAGTTCGGTGCTGCCGGGGCCGTGGCCGATGACGCCGAACTCCCAGAGCTTGCCGCCGTCGGGTGTTGTCTTCTCCAGCAGGCGGCGGGCGAGGTAGGTGACGGCTCCCTCGTCGACGGCCGCGGTCGAGGAGGGGTACGGGTCGTCGGCCAGGGCTGTGCCCTTGGCGTCGGCCGGGAACAGCATTCGGATCAGGCCGGACGGCAGGGAGCAGGAGACGAACAGTTCCATCCATTCCGGCGACTCCATGGCCTGGACCGTCATGCCGGTCCACTCCTCGATGCGCCGCTGGTCCAGCACGCCGGCGAGGGCGTCGGTGTCGATGGGCTGTCCGGCGGGGGCCTGGAGCCGTACGGTGCCGTTCGCGCTGAGAGGGATGACGCGGCGGTCGTCGTCGGCGATGCCGCGCCGCAGGGGCATGAAGGTGTTCATCTTGCTGCTGATGCTGGTCCAGCGGCCGTCGCGCTGTTCGTAGGTGATGGAGCGGGAGACGCTGCCCTTGAGGCGCTGGAGGACGACGAGTCGTCCGCCGGGTGCGAGCTGGTCGAGCCAGGCGTGGGGGACGCCGTGCGCGCCGACGGTGGCGATGATTCGGTCGTACGGCGCTCCCTCGGCGTGGCCGAGTGCCCCGTCGCGGGTCTGCGCCTTGACGTTGGTGAACCCGGCCGCGGCCAGGTGAGCGCGGGCGCCTTCGACGAGGTCGTCGTCGACGTCGAGGGTGGTGACATGGCCGGACTCACCGACCAAATGGGCGAGCAGCGCGGCGTTGTAGCCGGTGCCGGCGCCGAGTTCGAGGATCCGGTCGCCGGGCTGGGCTTCCAGTTGGTCGAGCATGAGGGCGACGACTCCGGGCTG
>NZ_JBFAXL010000064.1:0-49017 GCF_040680795.1 Streptomyces sp. NPDC051976 | reverse complement strand
TGGATCAGCGCCAAAGGCAGGGTCTCTGCACTGTGCAGACGCTTCGTGTCACTCAAGTGAGATTTCACAGGGACAGCGAAGTGAGACTCAGCAGCATCTGGAGCGAGGCCGGTGCCATTTCTGGCTGGAGTAACAACGCCTCTGCCACAAGGCGTCATCAAACCGCCACCCTATCCAACCGGGCAGCGGATCACACCGGCGCCTGACCTCTCTGCGGAGGGCGAACCCCGCCGGGAGCCAACCTGCCGGAGGTGCTCGGCATGCACCCCGGATATCACCGATCGTCCTCCATTCCCCGGTATGGGGTTGGGGTTGGCGACGGCGCTACCCACAGGCATGATCCACTCCTCCCGGCGAGGTGCCGGTGAAGGTAAGAGGTTGCCGCACTCGGCGGGCGCGCGGAAGGATTGCCGTACTTCCGGAAGTGGTGACTTCTAGAATACGGAGCGGCAGTATGTGATAGCGGCTGGACGGCAATTGCCGCATACCGACCGGAGTTGGTCGATATGCCCCGCTGCTCGGACGTTGGGAGTTCCTGGACATGCAAGCCACCCCCCTGCCAACTGCCGAAGGGGCACGCGAGGTTGGCCGGCTGCTGAAGGGCTGGCGCGGGGCGCTGGATCCCGAGCAGGTGCCAGGCATCCATACGCTCCCGCCCCGACGCCGGCCGCGCACCAGGCTGACGCAGGACGACGTGGCGCTCCTGACGGGCGTCAGCGGCCGCTGGTACAGCGCGTTGGAGCAAGGCGAGCAGTGGCGCTTCAGCCGGGAGTTCCTGGACTCGGTCACCCGCGTGTTGAGGCTGTCCGAGGACCAGATGGCCGCTCTGTACGCGGCTCACGGCCATGAGAAGCCGCGTCGCGCCAAGCAACTGCAGGAGATCGACGAGCCCCTCGTCGAGCTGATCGACAGCATCCCGCACGGTGCCTATATATCGGACCGGGCCTGGGACGTACTGGCCGTCAACGAACTCGGAAAGCGGCACTTCCCCTTTCTCCAAATGCCCAACTGCAACGTGATGAGATGGGCCTTGTCAGCGGACGCCCAGTGGCAGCTCCATGACTGGCGTGACTCCTGGGCCACGCCGATGCTCGCTCAACTGCGGATGCAGGCTGTCCGGCACCCCCAGGACCCCCACATCGCCGAAGTCGTCCACACTGTGCGCCAGAATCCGGAGGTCAACCTGCTGTGGGAGGACGATCTCAGCGCACAGGTACACCCCGACGGGGATGTCCGCCCGATGTGGGTGCCGACCTACCGAAAGGACCGGCCGGTGAAGATGCGCATCCTCGCGCTCGCGCCGCTGCGCGACCCCGATATGCGGTTGATCATCATGCAGCCCGCTGAGCCGGTCCCCTCGATCCAGCCGTCCTGAACGACTGGTTGTCCTCCTGGTCAGCGGCGCTGCGGTGAGTCCCGGCAGTCCAGGTCGGCTCCGTGCGCCGCGATCAGGCCGACCAGACCAAGCTGTGCCTGAGCCTCACCTTCCACACCCGCCTCCCGGTAGACAGCCGCCAGCAGGGTGACCACCCGTTCCGGCAGCCCCCATCCGTACCGGCGGCGGGCGTTGAAGACGGCGGCGGCTTCCAGCAGCGGTGTTCCGGAACTCGCCTGCCGTTGGCCGTACTCCACCACTGTCTCCAGATAGGTCCGGAAGCCGGCTACATGCTCGCGGCCGACCACGGGCCCATGTCCGGGGATGAAGCACTGCGCGTCCAAAGCGAGCAGGGTGTCGAGCGCCCTCACCCAGCCGGTCAGCGGGGCGCCCCAACTCACGGCGTGATCGTCGATGAAGAGGATGTCTCCGGCAAGGACGGTCTTCTGCGAGGGGATGTAGGCGACGGTGTCCCCGGCGGTGTGGGCCGGGCCCACGCACAGCAGCTGTACCTCGCGGCCGCCGACATCGAGGTCGAGGCGGTCCTTGTAGGTCTGGGTGGGGATTCGCGGTCCGGGGACCCCGTCGAAGTCGAAATGGCCGAAGTGCTCCTGGAGGTAGGCGGCCCCGCTGCCGGCCGGAGGGTCCGGCTGCGCGAGTATCCGGCGCAGGACCGGTGCCTGTGTCTCCGCAGGCATTTCGGCTGCCGTCGCCGCCGACGCCACGATGTCGGCGTCCGGAAAGGCCACGCTGCCCCAGGTGTGGTCGGGATTCGCGTGCGAGTAGACGATCCGGCCGACGGAACCGCCGGGGACGATCTGACGGGCGCGGTCAGCCAGGGCGTGCCCTGCGCCAGCGGTGAACTGGCAATCGAACAGCAGGTGGTCAATGCCGCTCGATCCGGTCACCAAGACGGCGTTCGACCATCCCCAGCCGGGTCCGCCCTCGGCGATCCAGACACCCGGTACGACTTCTTCCAACGCTTCCCCCTCTTTGACAAGCCGCTGCGCGGGACAGGGCTGCGCAGGACCGAGGAGTCCAGCCTCCCATCCCCCGCAGCGCACATGATCACCCGGTTGGATTCCCGGCCGAACGGCCCCGGTTCCCAGGTCCGCCGGTGCCGTGAGGAATGCCTACCCGGCAGCGGCAGCCGGGAACGCCCGGGCTCCGCAGGCGGGCGGAAGTCTTGGCTGGGCTCAGTGGCCCATGCCCGCTCCGCCGTCGACCGGGATGACCGCGCCGGTGATGTAGCTGGCCTCGGCCGAAGCGAGGAACACCACGGCGGCTGCGATCTCCTCGGGCCGTGCAAGCCGGCCCAGAGGTATCTGCCCGAGCAGCGCCTCGCGCTTCTCCTCGGTGAGTTCCGCGGCCATATTGGTCTCGGTAAGTCCCGGGGCAACGACATTGAAGGTGATCCCGCGGGAGCCCAGTTCACGGGCCATCGACCGGGCAAAGCCGACCAGCCCGGCCTTGGACGCGGCGTAGTTCGCCTGGCCCGCTTCGCCGCGCAGGGCGACCGCCGAGGAGATCAGCACCACCCGCCCGGACCGGGCACGGAGCATGCCGCGGTTGGCACGTTTGACCACCCGGAAGGCGCCGGTGAGGTTGGTGTCGAGAACCGAGGTGAAGTCGTCCTCGGTCATCCGCATGAGGAGTTGGTCGTTGGTCGTCCCCGCATTGGAGACCAGGACCTCGACGGCGCCGTGCTGGGCCTCGACCTCTTTGAACGCCGCGTCCACCTGCGCGGTGTCGGTGACGTCGCACCGCACGGCGAGGAAGTCGCCCTCCGGCGGTTCACCGGTCCGGTAGGTGATCGCCACGCGGTCGCCGGCTTCGGCAAACAGGCGAGCAATGGCGGCTCCGATGCCGCGGTTTCCACCGGTGACCAGAACTGAACGGGACACGTGATGCCCTTCCGTGGACGCAGATATCGGTCGTAGTCAACCAGTTCACCGCCCGTCACTCCCGGGAGTGCGCGAGATCCGTGGTCGGCAGGCGCGCACCACCGCGCCGAGCTGCGTATTGCGTTGGTCTCGTCCGGCGGGGACCGTCACAGTGGACGCGTGGATTCCCTTGTGCGTGAACTCGTTGTGGGCACGGTCCGCGGACTGCTCCCCTACCCGGAGCCCTTCCGCCGGCGGCGCGTGCGCGCGGCCGCCCACCGGCTGGTCACATGCGAGAACTGGCCTGACGATGACAAGACCACCGGGGTCGACGTTGCCCAGCTCGCCCTGCTGCGGCTGCTGTGGCTGCAGGACCAGACCCGTCGGGCGTCAACCGGCCGCCACAAGGAGGCGACCGTCCTGCTCGCCCGTGCCGCCGTGGAAGGGTGCCTGCTCGGGCTGTACAGCCTGCACGTGCCCGGTGCCGTCGCCCGCTTGCACGCGGCGAACATCAAGGCGATGGGCGACATCCTCAGCTACGTCGTCGACGACGGCCTGGTCACCCAAAGCGCCGTGGAACAGTCCCTTGCTGCCTTCGGCACGAAGGGCGGCCCACCGACCGTCCGCCAGATGGTGGACCAGGTCGAGGCGGCCGCCGGTGGCGCCGGAGCGCTGAGTCTGTACCGCCGCTTCTACCAGCCGACCTCGACGTACTTCGTCCACGCGAACGCCGCGTCCCTCCTGCGGCACGTCCGACCGGGCGGCTTTCTCACGGGCAAGCCCACGATCCCCTGGGCGCGGCGGTCCGCCGTGCGGATCAGCGACGCCTGCGTCGGGATCCTCGCCGCTGCGCTGGCACGGCACGCCGGAACGGACCCAACGGAGTTCGAGACCTACGCCCAGGCACACGCAGCACGGGCGATCACGCCGCTGGCGGTCGTTGCTGGCCGGGGAGGGTGGAGCGCGTTGAAATTGGCAGAGCTGCCCGCCGCGAGGAAACGTGCTCTGGAACTCCGGTCGTATGCGGTGTCCGAGCAGGCACTTCTCGACACACCGGCGGTTCGCAAGGCGCATGTGGACAAGGAACTCGCCCCTCACCACGGCCCACCCCGACGACAGCTGGTTCGAACCCGCCATGGCCGAACTGACCAGCAGCACCCGCACCCACGACCGTGCGACCTCCCTCCTCATCCCTCTCCCGAGCCCTGACCGCCACACCACCCTCGGCTACACCATCACCGACTACCTCCTGCAAAACCTCACCCGCACACGCCGCAGCGAGCAACTTTCCTCCCACACCTGGCGCGCCCTCACACACCACACCACCAGCCCCGATGACCGCTACCGCCTTGCTGACAGCGCCAAACGCCGCATGCTCTACCGAACCGCGGCGACCCTGTACGGGACCCTCGCCGCCACCCACCCGGACGCCAGCGAGCGGCTCTCCGGCCTGCTGATCCAACGAGGCGACATCGAAGGAGCCATCGACCTGCTCCGGGCACGCGCTGACACCGGCGATATGCGCGCTGCCTCCCACCTGGCAGATCTACTGACCACACAAGGCGACACCACAGCACTGCAAACCCGCGCCGACAACGGCGACCACCACGCCGCCGCCCGACTCGCCGAACTACTCACCACACAAGGCGACACCGAACGTGCCATCGACGTCCTGCGCGCCGCCTCCGACACTGGCGACTCGAACGCCAGACGGCGGCTGGCCGATCTACTTGCCGAGCGAGGCGACGTCGACGGAGCCGCCGATGTGCTGCGCGCCGCTACCGACCGGGGCTCTCGGTGGAAGCTGGCCTACCTGTTGGCCCAGCGAGGCGACACCACAGCACTGCAAACCCGCGCCGACAACGGCGATGAGCACGCCGCCCTTCGGCTGGCTGTGCTGCTGAAGGGCCAGGGGGACATCGACGCGGCCATCGATGTACTGCGCGCCGCTTCCGACCACCAGGACGCCCGACGGCGCCTTGCCGATCTGCTGTCCGAGCGAGGGGACATCGACGGTGCCATCGATGTACTGCGCGCTGCAATCGACGCAGGCGATGAACTCGCCGCCTTCCGGTTGACTGTGCTGCTGACCCGACGGGGGAACATCGGCGGGGCCAACGACGTACTGCGGGAGCTCACCGCCGCCGGCAATGCTGACGCATCCTTCCAGTTGGCTGGGCGGCTGAGCCGGCAAGGGGACATCCAGGGTGCCATTGCCGTGCTGCGAAATCGTGCCGATACCGGCGATGAGCGTGCCGCGTCCCGACTGGCCGAACTACTGGCCGAGCAAGGCGACCTTCAGGCGCTGCGGACCCGAGTCGACACCGGCGATCGCTACGCCGCCGTCCGACTAGCCGAACTTCTCATCGAGCAGGGCAATGCCGACGGAGCTATGGACGTCCTGCGCGGCGCTGCCGACTTCGGCGATTGGCTCCCTCCCTACCGGTTGGTCGAAATGCTGGCTGACCGCGGGCGTGAAGATGAGCTTTGGGAGGAGATCCACGCAGGCACACTCCACGCCGTAGAGACCTTGCTCAAGTACCTCGCCGAGCACGGCCAAGCCGAGCAGGCGAACCGTCTTCGCGCCCACGGTGTTGACCCGATGCGGCGCGGCACCGCCTGAGACGATCTCCACGGCGACCAGCCCGTCAGTGCACTGGTGCACCTGGGATTGCCACGAATACTCGGGGGCAGCCTCGCAGCGCGCAGCCCTCGCCAGTCGAGCGTCCCGCAGGCTCGCCTCCGTATGGCGCTCGGATCAAGCCCCGAGCGATGGTGTGGGTTCCCGGCGGTGTTCCAACCAGGTACGACTCAGGTCGCCCCAAATGTCCTGGTAGCCACGAAAAATATCGTCAATTCGGGCGTGTGTGAGATCGCTAGGGGCCGTCGTTGCCATGAGGTATTCCAAGTCGTCGGCGAGACGTTGGAACCGGTACTGGGTCTCTTCCATCAACACCCACCGGGACCGCCAGTTGAAGAACGGCTCGACCGCTCCAAGTACCGTCACCAGAGCCACCAGCGCAAAGGCCAGGCCAGCCCAAACATTAAGGCTCTGCAGGCCCAGGATGATGGTGGACGCTGCGGAGAGCGCCAGCGTCAGCATCTTGATCGCGGAAGAGCGCCAGCGGAACCGACGTTTCTTCGTATGGGCGTACTCGTTGCCGTTACGGATTTTGCCCAGCAGTAGGACAGCCACCTCTATCGGGCTGAGCCCTACTCCTGATTCGCCGTGCGACTGCACTCCGCCCCCAAGACCAGTTCCACTGTCGTCGTGTGACTTCCTCTGCCTGACCCCGCCCGGTGGGCGGGCGGTTCCATTGTCCACTAGGCGGCAGGACGCGAGCTCCGCGGCGGTCAAACTTCAGTGGCAAACAGTCAAGGTTCAGTGGCACCGGACACCTGTACCGGGGACGTATCCCTCCCCTGCTGTCCCGTCTCAGGCGATCTGGCCCCTGTCTCAGATGATCTGGACCGATTCGCTCGGCGTCTCAGATGATCTTGTATGGTCAGGTGCCCGGCTCTCTGGTCTCGCTCACAGCCTGACTATGGTGGCGGTCGTGGAGACCTCCGACTCGCCCTTGGCGATACGTGCATGCTGGCTCTCGTGGATCGCGGTCCATGGCGCCAACCAGGCCGATCTAGTCGCGCAACTTGGCCTCAGGAACGTGCGTGAGACAACCTGGGCGGACGGTGTCGATCTCATCGACGAGGTTGCGCACAGCGGCAAGGAGCGATTCTCAACAGTCGTGATCACCCCAGCAATCGAGGGATGGACCTTGATCGTTGGGGCGTGGTGCGGGCTTCCCTATCCGACGCGGACCGACCTCGTCACGGACCTGTGCCAACAACTGAGCTCGGAATTTGGACGAGCTCAGGCCTACTTCCATAGCGAGCAGAACGACGGCGAGGCGTGGCTGATCGCCGAAGGCGGCACCGTCATCAGGCGGTGGATTGCCGAATACCCTGAGCTGGCACTGGGCGAGCCCTTTGGCGTCGAGCGCCGCCTTCTGGATGCGTTCGGCATCCCAGGCAAGCCCGAAGACCTCGACCCCGAAGACGACCAGGCCAGCAGTTGGAGAGCCACTTGGGGCGACTGCGACGCGCCGACCGTCGCTGCGGAATCGAGCCTTGATCCCCGGCAGATCGGGCCGGGCACCAGCGCGTCCGGAATCGTCCTCGTCGCCGACACCGTTTGTGCTCACCGGCTTCCGGGAATGGCTCGTCGCCCGACTTAGACGCCGTTTCTTATGGCTTGATGGGTCGTTGGTCTGTGCATGGTGGATCTGGTTGGGCGGCTGCTGCCGGACGAGTTATGGGTACTGTTCCGGCGGGTGGTGCCTCCGACCGAGGTGAAGCGCCCGCAAGGTGGGGGGCGACGTCGTGCGGGTGATCGCGAAGCCCTGGCCGCAATCATCTTCGTAGCGACCTCGGGTTGCACCTGGCGTCAACTTCCACCAGTGTTCGGCCCGTGCTGGCAGACGGTCTATCGCCGCTTTGCCCAGTGGAGCCAGGCCCGGGTCTGGGGTCGACTTCACCGTGTGCTCCTTGACGAGCTCGGAGCCCGCGGCGAGTTGGACTGGTCTCGCTGCGCGATCGACTCCGTCAGCCTCAGGGCTGCAAAAGGGGGGCTTTGACGGGACCGAATCCGACCGACCGTGGCAAGTTGGGGTCGAAGATCCACCTGATCACGGGCCGAAACGGCCTTCCGCTCTCGCTCGGCATCTCCGGGGCGAACGTGCACGACAGCCAGGGTCTGCAACCCCTTGTGCGTGGCATCCCGCCCATCTGCTCCCGCCGCGGACCCCGCCGTCGACGCCCGGCGAGACTGCACGCAGGCAAGGGCTACGACTACGACCACCTGCGCCGATGGCTCCGCAGTCGCGGAATCCGCCATCGCATCGCCCGCAAAAGCGTCAAGTCGTCCGAGCGGCTCGGGCGGCATCGATGGGTCGTCGAGCGAACGGTCTCCTGGCTTGCTGGCTGCCGCCGACTCCACCGCCGCTACGAACGCACGGCAGAGTACTTCCTCTCCTTCGTCGGCATAGCCGCAGTTCTCATCTGCCACCGCCGACTCACCCAGTGAGGACGCCCAAGGGCCAGCCACGGAGGACAGCGATTGCCGGCACACCGCTGCTTCGTAGAGGGCGGGTTCAGTCAGGCCAGCGTTGGGTGACGCGGTAGGCCTCGACCACGATCAGTGGGTGCTCGGCCCTGAGCGGATGAGCCTCCCAGGTACCGACTTTGATCGGTAGTCGTCTACTGCGGCCTCGCCGGTAACCGCTGTACTGATGTTCCCCGAGGCCGGTCATGGCTGGGGTCAAGACGGCTGGCTACAACGACAGGCCGCGCCGCCCGCCGGTGATCTTGCTGTGGCTGGTCCGAGGCGGCCCCGCACAAGCCCGGCACAGCAGCGGCGACGGCGCCCAGGGTGACCAGGAGCACGCTCCGGTGGCGCGTTGCCTCCGGCAGGGTAGAAGGCCGCCGGGAACTGGGGCCCCGGCACGGGGACCGACCAACCAGGCCATGCCTCAGTGCGCGTCCGCCGCATCGGGCTCAACTGCCTGAAGATCATTGATTGTTGATTTCTGGCGGTTCCCGTGCGACAGTGCGAATTGATCCGGTGCGATCGATCGCGCCCAGGGCCCGAGGAACTGCGCCGCCTTCCTGATCTGCCGAGGAACGACAGGGACCGGGGGAACCGTTGCGCATCCTGCGGCTCACACCGTGGTACTACCACGACCAGGTCGATGCCTGGCCTACGGAGTACGACTCCATCGGGGGAATGCAGATCCAGACCACCCGACTGTCCCGGATGCTAGCCGAGGACGGCGTGCAGCAGGTGGTGGTGACCGTCGGCTTCCCCGGGCTCCCGCCGGTCCGCGAGGACCGGGAAGGACTGACCGTACGCATCGCCCGGATGCCGATTCCCGAGATCCGCTCCGAATCGACCGGTCTGGTGGGGCTGGCCCCGGCGTGGTTCTTCGCCACGCTCGGCGCCTGCTTCGGATTGCGGCGGTGGAAGCCGGACCTCGTCCACGTCCATGCCGATGGGGCGCTCTGGACCCTGCTGCTCGCCCCGGTTGCCGCCCGGCTGGTCCGTGCACCGTACGTCCTCACCCTGCACTGCTCGCGCCTCGCGGGCTACGTCCCGCGGTCCGCCATGGCCCGGCTGCAGCAGCGCTTCGGGGCCATCGCGGAGAAGCGCGCGATCCGCCGCGCGGCACGGGTCGTCACGCTGACGGAGAGCACAGCGCGCGTTGCGGCCAAAGCCGTTGGCGTGAGCGAGCAGCAGTTCGCCGTGGTGCCGGACATCGTGGACACCGGGCCCGCCCCGCCCCGGGTGCCCCGAGCGGGCGCGGGCGACTTCGGCGCCTGGGCGTCCGCCGCCGGCCACCGCCCGATCATCGGCTTCGTCGGTCGCCTTGCCAGCGAGAAGGGCTGGCAGTACCTGGTGCCGCTGGCACTGCGTTTGCGCGACCTCCACCCCTCGTTCCTGATCGTCGGCGACGGGTCGCAGCGCGAGCGCCTGGAGGAGCAGATCCGCGCCGAGGGACTGGCGGACGAGTTCCTGATCACCGGATTCGTCCCCAACAACCGGGTCCCGGAGGCCCTCGCAGTCATGACCACGCTCGTCATGCCCTCCTCCTACGAGGAACTCGGCGGCGTCGCACTGGAGGCGCTGGCCGTCGGAACTCCCATGGCCGCCTTCGCCGTTGGCGGTCTGCGCACGACCGTTGGCCGACTCTGCCCGGACATGCTGGTGCCGGCGGGCGACCTCGACGCGCTGGCGACGAAGGTTCGGCGGATCATCGCGGAGCCCGATCGCTATGCGGCGCTCGCCCGATCGGCCGGGCCGGCGGTCGAGCAGACCTACGGCGCACCGGCAGCACTGCGGCAGATCACAGCGGTCTACGAAGCGGTCCTTCCTCGCCTGGCCGAGAACCCGCGATGAGCACCAAGACCGACCGTCAGCGCGTCAGTCGTCTCCTCCTGAGCAGCGAAACCCGGAATCTGACGGTCGTGGGCACGCTGGTGTTCGTAGGCGTCGGCGCCGAACCGCTCGCGATGCTGCTGTTCCTGGTCCACGCCACGGGGTCGTTCGGATCCGCGGGGATCGTGATCGGCTGCTACGGATTGAGCTCGGCCGCCACCGCTCCGGTGCGCGGCCGGCTGGCCGACCGGTACGGCGCCGCCGTGCTCGCCGTCATCGCCACGGCGCACCTGGTGCTCACCCTGGCGCTGGTCGCCGCCGGCGAAGCCCACGCACCGCTGGTGGTCCTGGTGTTGACTTCGGCAGCCGTCGGCACCGGCTACTCCGCGGTGTACGCCGCCATGCGGTCGGCCTGGTCGCGGCTGACCGGCGAGCAGGACCGCGAGAGCGCCTACGCGGTCCAGGCGGTCCTCCAGGAGATCGGATACATCGGCGGCCCGGCCGGCGCCGGTGCCGCAATCGCGCAGGCCGGGACCACCTTCGCCCTGCTCGCCACCGCCTGCCTCACCTGGTCGGCGACCCTGGTCTTCAGCCAGCTGTCCGCGGTTCGCAGCCAACCCCGGGCCGCAGTGCAGATGTGGAGCAGGCCGGCGGTGATGACCAGCGGACCGCTGGCCGTCCTGATCGCGACGACGGCGCCCACCGCTTTCGCCTTCGCCGTCGTGGAAGTCGACCTCCCCGCCTACGCCACCCGGCACGCCGTCCCTGGCATCGCCGGGCTGCTGATCGCCCTGGTCGCCATCGGCAGCCTCGTGGGCGGGCTCGTGTACGGCCACCGCACCTGGAGGTCCGCGCTCGACCGCCGTTACGCGGCCATCCTGTTGCTCCTCGCCCTGCTGATGACCGCGCTCTCCCTCGCGCGTTCGATGCCCGCCGTGGTGCTGCTGACGCTGTTGGTCGGCCTGCCGGCCGCCCCCATGATCACGTGCCGTTACCTCCTGCTGGACGGCACCGTGCCGAACGGCTTCGCCAACGAGGCATTCATGTGGATCACCACGGCCGACGCCATCGGCGATTCGGCCGGAAAGGCCATCGGCGGCTTCCTGGTCGAGCGAAGCTCCTTCGGCCTCGTGTCACTCGTCGCCGGCCTGGCCGCCGCTCTCGCCATGCTGATCACCGTCCTCGGCGGCCAGACCCTCCGGCGCTCCGTACCGGCCGAACTGACCGTGTGAAGCACCTTCCCGTCCCGCCCCCTTCCCGTGGCTGTGCCCGCCACTGGGCGGCGGAGCGCGGCGGGTAAACATGCGGGTTCGATCAGGCCGGCCGGTGCCAGATTTGGTTGGCGTGGGCTTTGCAGTCCCAGATGATCAGCTGGGGGCTGCAAGTAGGGGTGCCGGTAAGAACGCTGTCACCGATCCTGCTGGTCGGCGGTTCGGTCGCGTCGCCGACGACGGTGCTCTTGGGGCGTTTGGACGCGCGTGGTGCTCTGCAGTACGTCGGCCGTACCTCGGCGCTGCCCCGCGAGGCGGCCCGAGCGCTCGCTGCTCAGCTGACTATGCAGCCGGGCGCACATCCCTGGACGGGATGGACGTTCTCGGCGGGATGGGGCACCAGGGAGGTGCTGCGGGTGGAGCTTGTGGAGCCGGTGCTGGTCGGGGAGGTGGCTGCGGACGTATCGCTGGATGCGGCGGGCCGGTGGCGGCATCCGGTGCGGTGGCTGCGGGTGCGGGCTGATGCGGCGCCGACTGATGCGCCGGTGTTCGGTTCGGGCAACGAGCCGGACGCGGGCTGAGGGCGCCTCGGAGGTGGTGCGCCCGGCCGTCCGGGGGGCGGAACGGCCGGGCGCTGCCGGGCGGCACTGCCGCCAGTCCCCGAGGGGACATGGGCACCCTTGGGTGCCAACAGTTCGTGTGCCCGCGGCCGGTGGGCACACACCCGATGCCCCGGCCTTTGTGAAATCAGGGTGTGGGGGCGAGCGCGGGGTCTTGCCGGGAGGGCCTGCTTTCCGGGTTGTGGTCGGCGAGGGCGGCGGCGCAGCAGGTGCCGGCGGCGGTGATGGACTGGCGGTAGGTGTGGTCGACGACGTAGCCCGCGGCGAACACCGCGGGAATGCTGGTGCGGGTGGTCGGGGCTTGGACCCGGATGTAGCTGGCGGGGTCGAGGTCGAGCTGACCGGCGAACAGCTCGGTGCGAGGATTGTGGCCGATGGCGATGAACAGCCCCGTCGCGTCCAGTCGCCGGGTCTGTTTGGTGAAGACGTTCCGCAGGGTGCCGCCGGGCGGCACCTCGGCGTACTGCACGGCCTGCCAGGCGGTAGGCAGCACATCGGACAGATAGACGAAGCGGTCGTCGGCCGGTCCCTGGGGGACCTTCACCGGGCCGAACTGGGCCTGCGGCACCCGCAGATACTCGGCCTGAGCGCCGGGCACCGCTCCGTAGAGCTTGGTATAGCCGAACAGCCGCGCCCCCATGCCGTGCTCGGTGACCTGCGTCGTCTCGCACTGCGTGGGCAGACCCTGCCGGCACATCCAGCAACTCCCGCACGCGATCTGGAACGGGACGACGACCCTGTCCCCCGGCTTCAGGTTCGGCACCGCCGGGCCGACCTCCTCCACCACGCCCATCGGCTCGTGACCCAGGATGTCCCCGGGCGTCATGAACGGCGTCAGTGCCTCGTACAGGTGGAGGTCGGAGCCGCACAGGCCCGACGACGTGACGCGGATGATCGCGTCGGTGTCCTCCTGGATCGTGGGATCGGGCACGTTCTCGACCCGGACGTCCCTCTTGCCGTGCCATACCGTCGCGCGGATGTCGTGCCTCGGCTTCCGTGGTTCTGGGATTGTCGGAAAGCCTCCCACTGGGCCGCGCACCGCGGCCCGCCCGCTGCCCTGCCCGCGTCGTACGGCCGCGCCCTGGTCGAGCACGGCGCGTTCGGCGGGCTCCAGCTCGGCGGCGCGGAGGAAGTCGGCGGCCTTGCCCGGCATGTCGAGTGCGACCGGCAGCTCGGGGGCCGGGCTGTCCGCGTCGCCGGCGGCGTGCTCGGGCAGGAGGTCGGCGACGGCGGTGCGGATGGCACCGCGGCTGACGCCGTGGTCGCGGGCGACGGCGGCGATGGAGCGGCCCTCCAGGTACGCCGTGCGGACGTCGCCGGTCATGTCGGCCGGGACGGCGGGTCGGCGGCCGCCCCGCCGTCGCCACCCCCGAGATCATCCGGGCCGCCCGCGACATGCTCCCCAATCCCGAGAACTCGATCACCTCGATCGCCAAGATCCTCGGCGTCAGCCCCGGCACTCTCTACAACCACATCCCCGATCTGCAGGCTCCGAGTCTTCGGCCGCGTCCCGAACCAGGTCACCGTCGGCTGACCGCTCCCGCTACTGGCCGTTCCGAGCCTCCCCAGAGGCCGGCAAGGTCGCACGCCCGGGAGATGTCTGGACAAGCGATCCGTACGTCCGGAAGGCGGCATTCGACTTCCGGAGTGAGGGTGGGATGAGGAGCGGGCATCAGTCGGAGCCGAGTGCGGCGGCGACCACGAAGGTGAGCACGCCTGCGACAGCGGCACCGGCAAGGACCAGTTCGGCGAGTGCCGGAACGGTGTCCGTCGGGCCGGTCAGCGGACGCAGCGGTGCCCGCATCGCTCCGGTGAGGGGGACGGCGAGAGCTGCCGCGGTGACCGCGTGGCGCGCGGCCCGCGCGGACCCGCGGCGGCGGCCGTTCGCGCGCGGTACGGCGATCGACAGCGTCGCGTTGCAGAGCATCGCGACCGGCCGTCAGTTGCCGACAGCCAGTGGCGGGACGGGGCCAGCCGCGGCGGCCCGATAGTTGTCGCCGCCGGTGCGGAGTCCATCCGGGCGCATCAATGGTCACCGCTGCGCCCGGCCAGGGTGTGGGGGCCGGCTGGTCCTCCGCTGCGTCCTTCTTCCCGATGGCGGTTGGTCCAGTGGTGCTCGCATCCTTCCTCTGGTACGAGACCAAGGGTCAGAAACGGCTTGGCTGGAGTGTGCGGCTCGGCTGCGCCTTGCGTTGGCGACGGCTTCGTGTGATGGGCTATGTTGCAGGTATGACTACCGGGACGGCATTGCGCCACGCACGGATTGGTGACCCGGTGCCCTTCTGAGCGCCGCACGGGGCAGTGCGGGCGCGCTGTTCGATCGAGAATCTTGCGCTGCCGCGCGGGCTCCACCTCCGTCGTGTTGATCACAGACTCGTGACATCAACCACGACAGGAGAATTCATGCCCTTCAAGACGCTGCAGATTCCCACTCCGGACGGCCAGGCGGATGCTCTTGCCGCCTTCCCCGTCCACGGCGGGCGGAACCCAGGGGTGCTGATGTACCCGGACGGCTTCGGCATTCGGCCCGTGCTACGAGAAATGGCCCGCGAGCTGGCCGGGCACGGGTACTACGTGCTCGTCCCCAACTTCTTCTACCGACACGGCCCGACACCGCTGATCGAACTTCCCGAGCACATCGGAGAAGAGGCCCGGCCCGTAGTCCTCGCCCAGCTGATGCCCTTGATCGAGGCTCATACCTCTGACCGTGTCCTGCGCGACGCTGACGCCTTCCTCAGGTTCCTCACGGCTCAGCCCGAGGTCCGCCCCGGACCGGTCGCGGTGACCGGCTACTGCATCGGTGGCCTCCTGGCAACGCGCACCGCTACAGCGCACCCCCGCCAGGTCGCCGCCCTCGCTGCATTCCACGCCCCGGTGGGAGCCGACGGACCCGACAGCCTTTCCGAGCTCACCGCCGAGGTCCACTTCGGCCATGCCGAGAGCGACTTGACACCCACGGCTCTCGGCGAGCTCAACAAGGCCCTGGACGCGGCGGGCCTCGCCTACACCTCCGAGATCTATCCCGGCACCGTCCACGGGTTCACCATGTCAGACACCGATGCCTTCAACCCCGGCGCATTGCAACGTCACTGGGACTTTCTGCTGCCCCTTCTCAGCCGCACCCTAAAAAGGAACTGAGCGCTCCGGCACATCAGCCAAGTGGCTGAGCACGCGGGCCCGTTTCTTGCATTGGACCGAAGTGGAGGCGCCATCAGATGTACTGGCTTCGCCGTCTTGAGATCTGGACTTGCGCCAGGACCAGTGACACGAGCAGTCCAAGCACCGAAGAGGACAGGAATGATGTCGACCTGATGTGGCCGGCGAGTTCACAATTCGTCCACAGTTACTCGTCAGCGAACTCACGACGTTCGACGCACGCGAATCCGGCACGGGACAACACCTGATGGTCAGGGTCCTGCTGACGTGCCTGCTCCCAGCAGGGCGGGACGCGACTGGCCATGCCGAGAGCCTCGTGCCACGTACGGAGCAAGCCGACGAGTGCGTGCAGCCAGTCCCCTGGACCCGCCCACGGGGAGGTTGACGAGCAAAAGGCCAGGCAGCCACCGGGCTTGAGCCAGGCGCGGGCGCGCTCAGCGACCACGGCCCGAACAGGCGCCGAACCGCTTGCGGAATTGGGACGTCTGGTGCAAGCCCTGTTCGGAAATCAACCCGCGGTCCTGATCAAGCCATCCACGAGCATCTAGTATCGCCTCCGATAAACGGAACGACTGGCTACTTCTTGTTTCGGGGGCCTATTGCAGACCACTTATCGTCGCTAGCATCGCTCTGGGGCCGCGCCAGTGGCCCGCCCAGAGGGGGAAACGCATGCGTCTCAACAGGATCGCCGGCACGGTCGCCGCGCTCGGATTAGCAGCCGCCGGAGTGGTCGGTACCGCAAGCACCGCGAGTGCCTCCGTGATCGGCGGGTGCACGCAGACGTACCACAGCTATTACGGGGCCGCGTACTACATCTGCGATTCCGGTACCAACCATGTCTATTGGGTTGTCGGCAACGGCAACGCCACCACCGACGAACGCTTCTACGCTGTGGCGCGCGACAACTGCGGGCACACCTACACGTTGAACTGGAACGACATAACCCAGTCCGGCTACAACAACACCGGCTGGTACATGCCGTGCAACCTCAACTACGCCTACATCTACCCGACCGAGTCGAGCAGAGGGCAGGACGGCCCGACCCTCTGGGCTATCTGACCTATCCCGACTCCCCAGCGCCCCGCCTGCACCTGGCGGGGCGCTTCACGGGATCCAGGACAGCCAAGCCGAGTGGCCGACATCCACGGACGTCCAGCCAAGGGTGCTGGGGGCAAAGAGACGACCTCGCCGACCAGCACGGCAGCACCGGCGACCATGGCATGTCGCCTCGGTGAGGCATCGACGCAGAACTCAGGAACCGGAGCGCAACCCCAGAGCACTGTGCTGCACCACGCCCGAGGAAAGATTTTTCGTTCCCGAAGCCCTGGCAGTCAACTCAACGAGACGAGTCCGTAGTTCGGGGTCGGGCTCACCAAGGATGATCGCGTTGATGACCAGTTCCATCATCAAGCAGTCGTACTCGTCGCCACTGCGGCGATAACGCTCCTCATCAGCCTCGACCACAGCAGAGCCGATCTTCCTCCCCCGACCTGCCGCGGGGGCAAAGGACACCTCATAGATGCCTCGACCGGTCCAACTGCGGTGCATGAAAAGGACATCGCCTTCAACGAAGACGTTCCACTTCTCATCCATGTCCCGGGCATGATAACCGCGCCGGATCCGGTCCCACTCCGCATCAGTCCAAACACGATCCGGCAATTGAGACACCGGCCGGGGCATGCTGATCGGGTGGAGGCGTCGGAACGACTGCCGGGTGAGCGGGGCATTGGTGGTCATTGCGCGATTCTACGGAAGCGCCGCTCCAACGGCACGAACGGACAACTTCCAAGTCATCGCTCGGCCCGCAGGGGCGCTCCCGTCGTCGGACTGCCCCCGCTGGGATGATGTGTGGGGGCCTCCACTGACGGCGTGTACCCGCGCGGGGGTTGTTCCGCAGCCCGTTAAAGACGCCTCGCCAGTTGTGGTACTTCTCCGGCAGATGGACCCATCGCGTCCCGGTCTGGCATTTGTGCATCGTCGTATTGCGCCGTGGTGGTGCCCTCGTCCTGGACAAGCCAGCGACCGCTCCGGCGCACCAGCACATGGCTCCAGTCGTGACGCCCAGCCCCAGGAGCAGTTCGGCCTCCTGAGGGAGATCGTCACTGGGTACGTGAAGGCCGGCAGCGGCCGGTTCCTGCTGGTGCTGCAACCAGTGGAGAGGGCGCTGTTCACGGAGGGAGCGCGGCACGAGTTGCTGGCCCTGCTCGGCGCGAAGCAGCCCGGTCGCGTCGGTCAGGGGACGCTCCGGCGCCTGCCACTGCGGCGAGGACGCCGCAGCGCCGCAGGTCCACACGGGGAGGTCAACCGAGCCTTGTTGGCTCATCCACCCACCGGCTGTGCCTGGCCCCGTTGCAGACCGTGATCCGTCGCAGTGTCAGCTGACGGTAACAACCGGACTCTGAACGTTGGCGATGTAGTGGAGCGTGTCGTAGTTCACCCAGGCACCGACCTGTACGTAGTAGCGGCCCTTGGGAACATCCATCCAGCTGTCCATCCAGGGACCGTAGTGCTTCGTGTAGGTCGTCGACCAGCCCAGACACCCGAAGTCGTGAACCCACTGATGAGTGTCAGCGTTCACCAGCTGTGCGCACGGGTCGATGTTGACTCCGATGTAGCCGATCTGGCCGAACAGGTGCTGGGGGTCGTTTTCGGCCCAACCACTGCAGGAATCGAGGCTGATGCCGCCCTCGATGTATGCAAACCCTCGGCAGCCCCCACCGCCGTTGGCGGAGGCCGTAGGGGCGAGAGCGATCGCAGCGGCGAGCATGGTGCCGAGCGCGAGTCCAGCCGCGACGGCGCGCCTGGCGAGGATGCCACGGGTTTTGCGGAGTTTGAGCATGGGTCGCTGTCTCCTGTTCGATGATCGGCCTCCACCCCGGGGTTGATGCATTCTCAGCAGGTGATTCTGAGAAGTGCGGTCGCGTAGCCGGGGAGTGACCGGTAGTGGTCGGCAGCCGGCTTGGCCGATCAGGCCGATGGCGAGGCTGCTCAGGGTGGTCATGGCGCGGGGTGCGCTGCCGGTCTGGTGCGAGGCGAAGTTAGCTTTACGAGTCCTGGGTTCGTCCTGGGTTCGTCCTAACGCCGGGTCAGCCGGGTGATCGTGGTAGCGGCCCCACACCTCTTGAGCTGGCAGGCTCGGAGGCTGGGGCCGCGCAGGCGGCGGAGAGCCCTGGCGAATGACAACCACCCCGACGACTGTCGGTATAGAACTGACGGTCACCGTTGACACCTGGATCTTCCGGCCACTACGGAGCCCACCCCCACCACCCCACTTGACCGCGAAGCCAAACGCCGCCTCGCGGTCATACGTCACGTCGAAGAGGTCACCGGGAACGTCGCGATGTCCTGCCGGTACTTCGGGATCAGCCGGCAGGCCTACTACATCTGGTACCGCCGCTACCAGGCCGAGGGGATCGAGGGCTTGCGCACCCGCTCCAAGGCCCCGAAGACCTCCCCGAACGCGCCGACCAGATCACCAACCGCCACCGGCGCGGATCCATGGCGGCAGACCCACCGGCTTCGACCGACAAAGCCCCCGAGTTCTACCAGGCCACCGTCACCATCGCCTCGAACCTGCTCTGGATCTGATCTTTGAAGACGATCTCTAGGAGAACCAGCCCGTGTTGGTGGAGCCGGTGGTGTGGCCCGTTTCAGTGGCGTAGGAGTAGCCATCCCAGCTTGAGGACGTGGCGCAGTATCCGTAGAGGTGGTAATTCCAGACGCGCTGACCGTTCAGCTCGTCGTTGAAGTCGCTGGTAGCGCTGCTGCCACACCCGGCCAGTTCGATGTAGACGCGCTCGTCGGTGCTCGCGCTGCGGCTGTCTACGTAGTAGTTCAGGTCGGCCTGCGGTGAGGAACCCTGGGAGATGGTCAGACAGATGCTGACGTACGCCCCGTACTTCGTGGTGTAGTGGCCGCAGCGGGTCCCGTTCGCGTGCGCGGCCGTGGCGCCGAACAGAAGGCCCGTCGCTGCCAGGCCCAGAGCAGCACCGGTTGCTGCGAGCCGCTTCCCGATTTCCATAATTCTCCCCCCTTGGCGACTCCCGGCGGTCGGGTGTCACAGAAGAAGTGGACCGCATAAAGGGGTGGGTAGCCAGTCTTTCGACAAAAGTGCTGATCGGAGTTCCGCTTGTCCGGATCGTCGACCGCGCGGTCCGACGATCCGGAATGCACATCGACTGTTTGTCATCGAAGTTGGATCACTAAACCCTAGGTCAGCGGCCTGTCTCACTATCAACCTGTCTTCGCTCCGCTGCGGACGCTTGCAGAGGCACCGCGCGCATCGGTTGTCGCGCTTCTGACCTGGGGCGTTGTGACTTCGATGTCCCAAACCGAAGTCGATCCGACTTCAGCGGCAAAGCGGTCCGATTTCGCTGACGACGGGACATCCACGGCGCCCATTTTCCCCTTGGTCCACCCCTCGACCGCCCGGAATGCGCAACTCCTCGCCGGCCCATGACATGCCGTGCCCTTACGTCCCGACCCTGGCGCAGGCAGGTGAGCAACCGCGGCGGTTGCTCACCTTATTGCGCTCCCCGCCGTTTCCATAGCATCGCGCCCGACGCCTTCTTCCCCAACGAATTCGTTGAGTTGTGGAAAGACGTGGAGCGGCACGGCAAGGAAGTTGACGCCCGGCGAGCGGCGCACGGCGACGAACGGGACGCCGCGGGGCGGGCGGCCGATCATGCAACGGCCCCTGCTAGGAGACCGTTCCCTCCAGCACCGTGATGTCGGCGATCGGCGGCCGACTGTACAGAGCGAGGATCTCGTTGGCGAGGGCGATGGTCTGCAAGGGGTTGTCCTGCTGCCGGTGGGCGTCGATGCCTGCGGCGAGAAGCCCGGGGGGTACCGCCCCCGCATCGAGGAGGACGCGCCATTCCGCGGGCGGGAGTTCCAGATACTCAAGGTGGGTGAGCCGGGCGATCTCACGAGGATCGGCGAGAGTACCGGGATAGGCGGAGAGGGTCCGCAGACGCGGCAGGCCGAAGACGGGGGCGAGGCTGAGAGGCTCCTTCTCCCAGACGCCGAGGCTGAGGACCTCCAGGCCGGGGTGGGCGGCAGCCTCGATGCTGGGGACGGAGGCGTGATTGACATGGGCGACGAGCGGCGGCCGTTCGGTTCTTCTGACCGGCCGGCCGTGGAAGTGACGGTGGACGACCATGTCGGTGAGGGAGTCGGCGACCAGCCCGGCACCGGTGTTCTCCTCGTGGCTGATGATGATCACCTGACCTACGTGCCCGTCCGGACCCGGTGTGAGGTCGACGGCGATACGGTCTCCGCCGCCGTTGTCGCCGAAGACGATCCAGCCAGGTGATCCGACGAGCCCCTGCACGGCGTCCTCGGGCCCCGTCTCGACCGCCTCCATGGCGCCGAATTCCCACAGCACATGCCGGGAAGCCGCGTCGGCGACGTACGCCTCGCCAAGAGGAAACAGCTCGCAGCCGACGGTGTCGTATGACTGCTGGTAGTCGTCCCAGTCCTCGTACTGGCCCCGGACCACCTGGTACAGAGCCCTCAACTCGGCGGGCAGCGGCACGCCCAGACGTGCCTCGACCGCCGCGATCTCGTCGTCGGAGGCGCCCACCGCGCGTGGGAGCCGTTCGCGAAGAGTGCGCTGCAGCAGTTTCACATCCGCGGACGGAGCCGGTCCTGTGTCCGGCACCGGCTCGGGCAGGCGGCGCACCGGCTCGGGCAGTGCCCCGTCCGCGAGAAGAAGCGTGCCCGGGTGCGCAGTCGCGACACCCGGCTCCGCTGAAGAGCCCAGTCGGATCAGATGCAGCCGGATACCGCTGGGAGCGGAAGATGGCTCCACGACGAAGGAGACACCGTCGTCCCCGTTGTCCTTGAGCGCTTCGACGATCTGTCCCACGGCGTCGAACTCCTCCTGGTTGTCGGAGACCTGTGAGGCACGCCCCGGCTGCGGCGGCCGGTAAGGCAGCGGAACACTCCACGCTCCGGGACTGATCTGTCCCGCCACATGCCCGCCGGATGTGGTGAGCGTTTCTGCGTGGGCGGCGTACAACAGGCGCAGCAGGGGTCGCCAGGTCGTGAAGTCATGAAGCGCGGGCACGAGCGGACCTCCTGAATAGGCACATTCGGTGACGGATGCATTATGGGCGGGGGCACCGACATCACCACGCGCAGACCATGACCACGCAGCTGCCGCCCGGCAGTTCCGCACACGCGATAGCCACCTCCAACTGCCACGGCCCGGCCGACCGGTCGGGCCGGCGACGGCGCCCCCCGCGGCGAGTCCTTCAGCATCAGTGACCGTTCGTCCTGCACCGAGGACGACGTAATGTTCGCCGCCGTGAGCGCCCGTACCACCGGCCCACCGCCGGACCTCGGTGACGGCTGGACTCCATTGGAGTACCTCCAACCGCCCCCGGATCCCGAACAGCCCGACCACCAATCGATCGCGACGGGCTACCACACCGTCCTCCCCCCGGCGGCGGGTGCACTATCCATGTCACCGCGCCCGCGCCCTGACCTGCCGGACCCTGATCACCTACCCCGAAACCCTCACCCTCGCCGCCCCCTCACCCACACCCCACCCAGAACACCTGCACACACCCCAAGAGCCCAGCTCAAACCCCCTCCCCCACCAGCACCCAAACACCCGCGGGGACACTTCCTGCACACTCACCCACCCGAAACAACTGCACAACCCCAGCACAACCAAGATCAAAGACACCATGATCTCGTGTCGGTCTCCACCTTCCTTCGGCCCGAGGCCCGGCAGGTCTCCGCCACCGAACGCAAGAGGGCCTACCGGCTGCTCCGCACCGAAGCACGTCTCGCCGCCATACGCATGGAAGCATCCGACGTCGCGGAGCCGATACGCGTACTTGAGGACCTGCAGGAACGCCGAAAGATGATCATCACCGGGCGGCTTGACCAGTTGCTCACGGAGTGAACCGGTCCGGGGATGTGGATGCTGGAGAACACGCTCCGCCTCTCCCCCGCAGCCAACATCCGCGCCGCCCGGAAATAACACGCCCGCGAAGGCGGTGCGATGGACCTGGTACACGGTGCGCGCGGTGTCATCGTGCTCATGGAACACACCGCCAAGGACGGCTCACCCAAGCACCCTGCCGCTAGCGGGCAGGACCTGCGTCCATCGCGTCATCACCGACCACCTGGGGGTCCTCGACATCACCGAGCACGGCCTCGTGCTCGGTGAAACCGCCCCGGGCGTCGCCGTCGAGGACGTCACCAGCCGTACAGCCGGGCCGGTACGTGTGCCCACGCCTGTCAATCGGCCGCGGGCCGGCGGCGGGGTCGGCGGCGGGGTCGGCTCGCGAGAGGTCACGGGGCCGGGGCCGGTTCGATCGCCAGGGCGTGGTGGAACACGCCGAGTGGGTCCCAGCGGGACTTGATCCGCTGGAGGCGCGGGTAGTTCTCCTTGTAGTAGAGCGTGTGCCAGGGGGTGCCCGAGGTGTTCCAGGCCGGGTCGGCGAGGTCGGTGTCGGGGTAGTTGATGTAGGAGCCGTCGCTGACCTGCCCGGGTACCGGGACGCCGCCGGTGGCGCCGTACACGTCGCGGTAGAACTCGCGGATCCAGGAGAGGCTGGCCGCGTCGTCCGACGCGTCGGCCCAGAAGGTGTGGAAGACCGCCTTCATGACCACGTCGCGCTGGGCGACTGCGGTGGCCTGCGGTGATACGGCGCCGACCCGGCCGCCGTAGCCGACGAGCAGCATGCCGCCGGTCGGGCCGCCGGTGCCGTTGGTGAGGTGCCGGTGGATGGCGGTGAGTTGGGTGTCGGTGAAGGAGCGGCGCAGGTAGCCGGCCTTCTCCTTGTAGCGGCGGGTGACCACGTCGCCGGGTTCGCCGCTGCCCGGCCATGTCGTCGGGTGCAGCCAGGGGAATGTACGCCGGCCTTCGAGGCTCGGTGTGAGGCCGGTGCCCGCGGTCACCGCGGCGACGAAGTCCGTCACCATCCGGTCCGCGTCCGGCAGGCCCGCGTCGATCTGCACCGTCATCCGGAAGTCGCCGGCGCTGCGGTGGGCCGGGGCGAGGATCGCGTACAGGGCTGTGTACGGGGAGTCCGGGGCGCTGTTGCGCTCGTGCCAGGTGCCGAAGTTGCGCAGCAGGGTGGTGAACGCCCGCTCGGTCATCGAGTCGTCCCAGGACCAGACGGTGAGGCATTCCAGCAGCTCGCGGGGTGCGGCGGGCAGCAGGTGGGAGGGGTCGTCACCGCTGGCTCCCGGTGTGCGCAGCCAGTACCTCGTGACCACACCGAAGTTCCCGCCGCCACCGCCGGTGTGCGCCCACCACAGGTCGTGGTTCGGGTCGCCCGGATCGCGGGTGGCCCGCACCGCGCGGACGGTGCCCTGCCCGTCGACCACCACCACCTCCACACCGTGCAGGTGGTCCACCAGCGAGCCGTACCGGCGGGAGAGCGGCCCGTAGCCGCCGCCGGAGAAGTGGCCGCCCGCGCCCACCTCGGGGCAGCCGCCCGCCGGGACCGTGACGCCCCAGCCCTTGAAGAGCGTCCGGTACACATGGCCCAGGGTCGCTCCTGGTTGCACCGAGAAGGCCCTGCTGCCGGCGTCGTAGCCGACCTCGTCCATGGGTGACAGGTCCAGCAGCATCCGCACCTGCGGGTTGGCGGTGAAGTCCTCGAAGCAGTGCCCGCCGCTGCGTGCCGCGAGCCGCCGCCCCGACCCCACGGCATCCGACACCGCGCGCACCACCTGCTCGGTGGAGCCGAGCACGCGGATCTCGTCCGGTCGGCCGACGAAGCGGAAGTTGTTGCCGCGCAGCAGGCTCTCGTACCGGGAGTCCGCCGGACGGACCGTCACCGGCCCGAAGCCCGAGTGCACGGGCGGACGCGATCCGGTCTCGGCGGAGGCGGACCCGGTGGACAGCAGACTGGTCAGCCCGGCGGTCGCGCCACCGGCCGCGGCGAGCAGTCCGCGACGGTTCAGCGGGCCGGGGGAATCGGTCGTCATGGCACCACAGTGGGGTCCGTCGGTCCGGGAAACCGGTAGGCACGCCCGCATGACCGGCCCCTGCCGGAGCCTGGGCCCATGATGTCGGCGGTGTCCTCGCTACCGGCGAGGGCACCGCCGACCTGCCCACCGTGGTGGGCATCAGTCAGGTTCAGGGACGGCTGAGCAGGTTGAGCGTGTTGGTGGCGTCGTCGACGAAGAACACGCGGTCGGGGTGGGCGGTCGCCACGAGCCCGAACAGCGCGCCGGCACCCGCGGGATCGCCACTGGTGTCGAGCGTGCGCACCGCCACCTGCTTGCCACCCGGGGTGGTCTCCACGATGTTGCCGTCACCGCCGTTGGTGGTGAGGATGTTGGAGTTCGGCGCGATCGCGAGCCCGAGCGGGCTGTTGAGGTTCTGGCCCGCGGTGACCACCCGGCCGGTGCCGGCGCTGGTGCGGCGGGTCAGCGCTTCGGGGATCGCGGTGATGCGGTTGTCCACGGTGTCCGCGACATACAGCGTGCTGCCCCGCAGGCCGACGCCCGTCGGCCCGATCACCAGCGCTGCCGGGTCGGTCTTCTCGGCGAAGCCCGAACCGATCACGGTCGTGGAGACCCGGGTCGGCGGCCGCTTGTCGTCGGTGTGCAGAGCGATCCGCAGCACCGTGCCCTTGCGCACGACGTTCCCGCCCGCTGCGACCGTGCCGTTGAGCACGTTCGTGACGAACAGGTCGGTGCAGTCGCCGCGGCTCTCGGCGGCCATGTCCCAGGGGCCGTTGATCCCCTGCCCGCTGAAGGTCTCACGGACCTTGCCGCGGCTGTCCAGGACGAGCAGGCAGCCGGCCTGCGCCGTGGCGGAGGTGCCGTCCGTGGTGGGCAGGCTGCCCACCACCACCCAGCCGCCCGGCAGGATGGACAGCGCCGTGGTCAGCCCCACACCGCCGGGGCACGGCCCCGGCAGGTTGTTCGGGTCGATCTGCGCGAAGAGGGTCGCCTGGCCCTTCGGGCTGACCTGGACCAGCGTGGTGCCGGTGCCCTGCTCGTTGGCGGCGTTGTTGAAGTTGCTGACAAGTACGTTGCCGCGCTGCAGATTACCGGTGCTCTTGTCGACCAGAGCAGTTCCGTACGGGTTCAGGTCGCCGTTGGCGGGGACCGTCGACGCGACGGTGGACACGGTGTGCAGGGGACCGAGAAACGGTTTCGACTCGCCGCCGGCCCGTGCCGCCGACGCGGTCTGGCCCACTGCCAGGAGCGCCGTCACCGCGGTGATCGCCACCGCCGCGAGACGCGAACCCATGTGAAGCCTCATGCGTGTCATACCTCCTTGGCGTCGTCCGGCCTCTCCGAGACCTCACCGACGCGTTTACAGAGAGTTGTCAGTCATCACACAAACGCACCATTCGGCCCGCCGCACGGCGACGACGTGAGTCGGGGGGCCTCTTGGGGGATTCCTCGAGCTACGGACACGCGAAGATGGCCTCCGGACAGTGGTGCCTCCCCGCCTCGGACACCTCGCCGTGCTTCTGGACCGGGTCGGGCTCGCCGACCGGGCCCGGCATCTGCCCTCAGAGCTCTCCGCCGGGCAAGGTCAGCGGGTCGCCATCGCCCGCGCCCTGGTCAACGAGCCCCCTGGTGGTCCTGGCGGACGAGCCCACCGGCAACCTCGACAGCGCCGCGGCACACGACGTGCCCCGCCTCTTCGGCGAACTGCACGGCACCGGCCAGACCCTGGTCGTGGCCACCCATGACGAGCGCGTCGCCGCCATCGCGGACCGTGTCGTCTCCCTACGAAACGGGGCGCTGGCCGACGGCACCGGCCTGGACAGCGGCGGCGGCCACGGCCACACCACCCGGCTCGGCGCGCTGCTGAACTGGGAGGGGTGACCGTGGGACGCCTGCTGCCGATCTGGCGCCTGATCGCACGCGACCTGCGCCGCCGTCCGGGCGAGGCCGTGGTGCTCCTGCTCGCCGTCACTGCCGCCACGCGAAGACCCGCGCGGCCAAGGGCGGCCCCGGCGCGACGGTCCCGACGACGGACCCGGACCCCTCCGGCATCGCCGCACGCCTCACCCACACACCCGGCGTGACCGCGCTCGGCGGCCCGCCCTTCGCGTTGGACACACCGTCGGCGGGCGCGGCTACCCAGTCGCGGGGACCGCGATCAGCGCGGCCACGGGCGACCCGGCTCCTCCGTCGAGACGTGCTGGTCAGCCGAGGACCGCGAGACGGGAGAGCCGGGTGGGAGCGGCGGTGATCGAGCGCGACTTGACGCGACGTCATCCAAAGGGCGCCGGTACCGGCCCCGGCTCACTCTCCCGCAGCCACCACGTCTGGCACAGCCCGGTACGGCGCATTCCCAGCCGGACACCCAGAGCCAGCTCGACACCACACCGATACGGACCGCGGTCCCACCACAGCAACCGCCGCTCGGACGTATGGCTCAACTTCAACGGGGGCGGCTGCCAGTTGAGGCTGCAGGCATGGCCGAACGAGAGCGGCGTCGACTACCCGGACGCTGTCTGGTTCTACTGAGTCTGCGGTCCCGGCTTCGTCCCACAGGCCGGTGAGCCTCTCCATCCTCCGCTCCCGCTTTTCGAACCACTCCTCCCGCGCCCAGCCCTCATCCTGCTGCCGCTTCTCTTCGGCCTCGCGCCGCTGCTCCTCCGCTTCGGCGGCGCGGCGGCGCTGCTTCTGGCGCTGGTCGAACTCGGCTTCGGTGCGGACGTCTTCGAGCGCTTGGAGTAGCGGTGCGCCATCTTCGCGGTGGTGCCCGTCGATGCGGAACCACACTGGGCCCAGGGGCCCGTGCTGCTCCAGGCGGTTGGCTCTGTTCACGAGAACGGGTTCTGGTCCAACTTCTGATGAAAGCCCAGTGCTCGCTGCAACCGAAGTACTCGGCGATCGTCTGCGGCCTGGACCCGATCCGGCGCCGTCCGCCGTGCCGGTCCCAACTCGTTGAGCTCCGCCAGCGAGTCGACTTCCGGCACCGGTTCGAGGCGGATGTTGCGGGCGCGGATTCAGCGACGGCTCCTGGCCCGTCCATACTGGGGCTCGCGGGTGAGGCGGTGCATGTGGGGATCAAGGAGGTCTGCAGGCTGCCATCATGCTGAGATGGCCCACGACATAGTGTTCTTCCTCGCCCCGGACGACGAGACTGCAGCTGCGACGCGCTTGCAGGGACCTGGTGAGGACTTTGAGTCTGTGACCTGCCGCTTCATTGCGCCAGACAGTGCCATCGCCGAGTGGGACCTATATTTCGAGGAGCCTTCGGCCGAGGTCCCCTCGCGTGAGCGACTCTACGGTTGGTCGTGGCCGGCGTGGGTCGCTGCTCCCTTGAATGATGGCGTTGAGGTCTTCGCCTTGCCGCAGCGGTTGACCCGAGCGTTGGCCAACGCCAGCTCCGCCGAGTTGGAGGAACTGGCAGGTCGCTGGATCATGAGGCTCCGATCTGAGGATGGGGACGATATGACCGACGATGATCTACTTGCGGTCCTGCAAGGAGTTGCCCGGCTCGCGGCGTCTGCGGTGAGCACACGTGGTGGCCTCTACAGCTGGAGCTACTGACCGTCCTTCTGCGGGGGGACAGGGAGCTCAGCGACTATACAAAGCCACTCACTCCAAGGACCGTGCAGCGAAAGGCCACGGTGACCCTTCGCTGATGGGGATCTTGTCGCGCAGGAAGCAAGATCAGACTGCCCACCAAGATCAACACTCATGCCCACCGCGAGTGTCGCCAACCACCACCCACGTGCTCATGCAAAGAGTCGTCCAACAACCGGTGCCGGACGACGTCCGACGCCACTACACGAGGGACCCCCTTTGACTGCACCGCTGTTCTCTGATCCCGTTGACCGCACCTTTGCGCTGTCGGCTCCGGCCGCCGTGCCGCCCGTGGTCGGCCTGTTCCGGGAACCCCGGCCGGCGAGGAGCCAGAGGGCGGCCACCCTCCGCACAAGACCCCATCCACGCCGCCAGTTAGCCACCGCAGCTGGAACCCGAACCATGGGGCAGGTCAAGAGGTCACCCCATCGTGCGTCAGACCTCCCCGCTTGAACTCCTCCGAGTACCGCTTGCCCTGCTTGTTACTCATCTGGCTCTTCCTCTGGAACCCCACGTCCAAGTCTCCAGGTGTCCAGGTCCACGGGGAAGCTTCCCTCAGAGGTGGCCGTCCAGGAACTTCCGTATCTCGGCGATGGTCATGGGCCCCGTACCGTGCGCCACCGCCTCTCCCTCCTTCAGCAGGACGTAGGACGGGGCTTCGGTGATCCCGAATCGCTCGGTTGCGGACGGACAGCGCGTGATGTCGGTTCGGACGGCCGTCAGGCGTCCCGTGTAGTCGTCGGCGATGGCACCCACGACGAGGTCCATCGCCCGGCAGGGCTCGATTGCCTTGGGCCATGTCCCGGTGAAGTATGCGAGGACCGGGACTCCGCTCATCCCGAGGATGAAATCGAACTCCGCGTCCTCACGGGGTTGGTGAACCCGCTTCGCCATGGAAGCTCCTGACTTCGCGTTCCGTCATTCCATCCCCATCATCCCTCGCGCGGTGTGCCAGGCCGGCCCGGTCCTCGTCCGGTTGACCTGTCGGAACGGAGGCAGGGGGCCGTCGCAGAACCACGGCGCGAGCGGCCCGAACCCCCACCCCTGGTGACCCGGCCTGGCCGCCCCGCCGGTCGCCCAGCTGCAGCCCGCGCCGCACGCCCGTGGGTCAGCTCGTGCCGGGACAGCGCCCTCCACGACGACATGAAAGCTGATTCCCAGGGCACAGCGGCCCAGATCACCGACCAGATGCTCGATGAGAGCGTCGACGCGGACCGGTGCGCATCGTCCGCCGGATCCAGTCGAGCCGTATCCGCCACGGCGCTGCTCTGAGGCAGCGCCCCCGACGGGCTTCCCGATGCTTTGTCTGGTCTTCGCATCAACCCCCGGTCTCAGCGGGAATGCCGCTCTTCCCCGGGCCGCATGAGCCGGCTGATGGCACCGAGAACGAGGCACTATTCCTGGACCGCTCACAGACGCGGTCGTCGACGGTCGAAGTACGCGTCAGCTGACCCGAAGACCGATCGCCAGCGTCAGTTCAAGGACCCGGTGTGGCGATGCGAGATCCGGAAACAGCTCCCGCACTTGCGACATCCGGTACCGGACCGTCTGGGGATGGACGAACAACGCCGCCGCCACCTCGTCCCGCCTGCCCTGGTGCAGCAGCCACGCCCGCAACGTCTCCTCCAGCCGCTGTGCGGTCGCGACAGGCAAGGTCCGCAACGGTGCGAGGGCTCGGGCACGCAGGTCTGCGAAGGCGTCCACGTCGGCGCTCAGCACCAGCTCGGGCAGGTGGTCCTCGGTGTTGCGAATATCGGAGGAGAGGGAGCGCGCGCGTCGGGCTCGTCCGTACGAGGCGGACGCACGAGCCCATGGCCGGGTTGGGCCGACCACGGCGGCGCGGTCGGTCAGCTGCCGCAAGAGATGTGATCGGTCTGCATCGGGGACGAGCAGCACGCCGGTGGCGTCCGGCAGATCGTCGAGGACGAGGGTGCTCGGGTCGAGCACGCGATAGGCCGGCCGGGCCTGGGCGGCGGGCAGCAGGACCGCGGTCAGTGAAACCGGAGGCTGCCACCCGGCCCGTTGAGCAGAGGCCAGCAGCACGTCCGGGCTCGCGCCGGCGAGGAGGTCGCGGGCCAGGTGTTCCAGGTGGCGCTCGTGGGCCCGGCCCCGGGCGCCCAATGCGTCGGCGTGGCCCGCGGCGCTCGCTGCGGAGAGCTCGTCGATGTAGGCGAAGGTCAACTCGGCGAACTTGGCGACCTCGGCGGCGGGCAGACCTGCGGGTACGGCACCCGCTGCCAGGCATCGCCAGGCCACGCGGGCGCCGACGCGGTAGGCGCTGAGTAGGGCGTCCATCGAACGGCCGTCGCGCACCTCGCCGCGGCCCAGCTCGTAGGCCGCGTCACCGGCGTCGCCGCTTGTGGCGTTCCCGCTCGCGAGGTCCAGGTAGTGCCCCAGGGCGGTACGGACGGCTCGGCGGATGGTGGCGCCCATGCGGCCCGAAAGGGCGTTGGCGTAGGGAGGGACCTCGTCGATGATCGCCTGGACGACCTCGTCGGCGGTGGTCGTCAGCGAGGCCCGAATGGCGGTGACCGTCGTCTCATCGAGGGCCAGTTCGCTGGCCCTCCGGACTGCATGGCTCACTTTTTGTTCCCTACGAACAATTCAGCCGACCAAATTTACGTCCTGCGGTCAGGACTTTACACCTTGAGGCGCAGCAAGCTGGAGTCATGACGAGTACAGCCCTGCGCAGCAGGGCGTGGAAACTGCTGGAGATGGTCACGACGCCGCTGCTGCCGTCGGACTACCTCGACCTGGTCAGCCCGCTGCGTGCGGGTGCTGACCTGCGTGGGCGCATCGAGGCCGTGCACCCCGAGACGAGTGATGCCGCGACCGTCGTGATCAGGCCGGGACGGGGATGGCGCGGCCACACAGCCGGTCAGTACGTGCGGATCGGGGTCGACGTCGACGGGGTGCGCCTGTGGCGTGCCTACTCCATCACCTCACCGACAAACCGCCACGACGGCCGCGTCACGATCACCGTGAAGGCGATCCCGGACGGCAAGGTCAGCAACCACCTGGTCCGCAGGGCGAAACCGGGCACGCTGATCCAGCTCGACCAGCCGACCGGTGACTTCGTGCTGCCGCAGCCCAAGCCCGCCAAGGTGCTCTACCTGACGGCCGGCAGCGGCATCACGCCCGCGATGGGAATGCTGCGCGACACCGAGTTCGACGACGTCGTCATGGTCCACTGCGCGCCACAGCCGCAAGACGTGATCTTCCGCAACGAACTACACGGCCTGGTCGCGGACAAGAAGCTGCGGCTCACCGAGCTGCACACCGACACAGACGGCATGCTCGACATCGCCCGTCTCGACGAACTCGTGCCCGACTGGACCGAGCGCGAGACCTGGGCTTGCGGGCCCGTGGGCCTGCTCGACGCCGCCGAAAAGCACTGGACCGAGTACGGCGTACAAGAGCGCCTGCACACCGAACGCTTCCGCCCCAGCATCGTCGTCGCCGGCGACGGCGGCGAGGTCACGTTCAGCGCCACCGGCAAGACCGTCGACGCGGACGGCGCCACGCCGTTGCTGGACATCGGCGAGGAGGCCGGCGTGCTCATGCCCTCCGGGTGCCGCATGGGCATCTGCTTCGGCTGCGTCACGCCGCTCAAGGCGGGCGCCGTCCGCGACCTGCGCACCGGCGAGATCACCGAGGCCGAGCCGGGCGTCCTCATCCAGACCTGCGTGTCCGCCGCGGCGGGCCCCTGCGACCTCGAACGGTAGGAGCACCTTGACCGCCATCGACCCCACCGCCCACCTGACCGCGGAGCAGATCGAGGAGCTCGGCCGCGAGCTGGACGCGATCCGTGACGAGGTGATCGCCGGCCGCGGCGAGAAGGACGCCGCCTACATCCGCAAGGTCATCTCTGCGCAGCGCAAGCTCGAGCTGGCCAGCAGGGGCGTACTGCTGTTCTCGATCTTCCCGCCCGCGTGGCTGCTCGGCACCGCCGGTCTGTCCGTGGCGAAGATCATGGACAACATGGAGATCGGCCACAACATCCTGCACGGCCAGTGGGACTGGATGCGGGACCCGAAGATCCACTCCACCACCTGGGAATGGGATCACGTCTCGCCGGCCGACCAGTGGAAGCACTCGCACAACGAGCTGCACCACACGTACACCAACGTGATCGGCAAGGACAACGACCTCGGCTACGGCATCATGCGCGTCGACGAGGACCAGAAGTGGCACCCGTTCCACCTCGGCCAGCCGCTGTGGAACTTCATCAACGCCTGCTTCTTCGAGTACGGCATCGCAGCGTACGACCTGGAGCTCGGCAACAACCTGCACAAGGGCCGCCGCAAGAACCCGGAGTTCCGCGCGCGGGCCAGGGCCGTGGGCCGCAAGATCCGCAAGCAGGTGCTCAAGGACTACGTGATCCACCCGCTGCTGTCGGGCCCGTCGTTCCTCCCCACGCTCGCCGCCACGTTCACCGCGAACCTGGTCCGCAACCTCTGGTCCCACTCGGTGATCATGTGCGGGCACTTCCCCGAGGGCGTACAGGTCTTCGAGCGCCGGTCGATCAAGGGCGAGACGCGCGGCCAGTGGTACCTGCGCCAGATGATGGGCTCGGCGAACATCAGCGGCAGCAAGGCCATGCACTTCATGACCGGCAACCTGTCGCACCAGATCGAGCACCACCTGTTCCCGGACCTGCCGAGCAACCGGTACGCCGAGGTCGCGGTGAAGGTGCGCGCGCTGTTCGAGAAGTACGAGCTGGAGTACGTCACCGGGCCGCTGCCCAAGCAGGTCTTCTCCGCATGGCACAAGGTCTTCCGGCTCTCCCTGCCGAACAAGAAGCCCCTGGTCAGGACGCCGGAGCGCGAGCAGGAGCTGGTCGCTGCCTGATTCCTGGAAATGGTTCAGCTCTTTCGGCCGTACCGGCGGCACCGCGGGGTCGCGGCGGTCTTGACCTTGATCACGGCCGCGGTCTGCTGCTGCTGCGGGTCGGTGTTGGTCGTGGCGGCCACCTCGGCGGCTTTGACCGCTGTGGTGATGCTTGCACCGCGGGCAGCGTAGGCCACACCCACGTATGCGGTGGTGTCGTTGGCGGCCGTGGTGCTCGCCGTCACCGTGGGCTCGTCGAAGACGTTGTCCTCGGTCACGGGGCAGGTGAAGATGCCGGGCACACCGGCATAGATCTTGCAGCCTTCGGTGCCCGCTGAAACCGTGAGGCCGCTGGGCAGGCCGCCTCCGCTCCATGTGGCGTCGGTCAGCGGCTTCTTGCTGAAGGCGTAGACGACGGTGCCGTCCGGGATGCCGCCGGCGCCCGAGGCGGGGCCCCAGCTGTGGCCGGGGCTGAGGGTGAGATCCATGACCGCCGGGTAGAAGCCGGTGCCCGCGGCGGCCGGCCCACCCACAGCTAGCGATCCCGCAGCGCGGTCGGGTTCGGCGTCGGGACCACAACGGCGTGCCGCTGCGTCACCGAGGTCGTGGACCTCCTGGCCGCCCTCGCACCCACCCTGGCCGATGCCGTACACGCCGCGTCCAGGAAAGCGTTCGTGCTCCTGGACGGCACGCCGGTCCGTTGCGATACGGTCCGGTCCGGCATTTTCCGGTACGTTGCCGGTGCGCTCCGGCCGTTGCGCCGAACGGCCCCCGACACGCCGCCCACCGGCCGCGTCGTCGCGTTCCGTCCCGCCCTCCCTCCTACGCTGGCGCCGGACCTGACCACGCATCAGGCCCGGTTGACGGCCCGTCCCACGGGACCCCCGGGACGGCCCCCGAACCCCCGGCCCCCCGGCGGCCGGTCCGAGCACTGCCCTTGTATCCGTGTGCGGTGCGCGCGCGGTCACCGGAAGGACGGGCGCATGGCCACCTCCCTGCTCGACTTCCTGCGGCCGCTGCTCCCCGGCGCGTACGAGCGGATCGTCTTCCCCACCGAACTGCGCGGTCTCCTCAGCCATCTCGCGACGGACCTGCCGCTGCCCGCGGGACCCGCCGACGCGCCCGTCTCGGGCACCGTACGGGCCTCCGCCGCCGACACCGCCGGCGGCTTCGCCAGCCTGACGCTCGATCCATTCGGCCCGGCGATCCCCTTCGACCTGCGCCTGACCGGCCCGGCAGCGGCGCCCACCGGCTTCCAGATCGACCTGAAACCGGACAACGGCCTGCTGAAACTCCCCGCCGCCTGCGTACCGGCCACCGTGAGCACCGAGCCCGCCGGCGGGCGCTCGCTCGTCGCGGCGGCGGGCGGCGGCGCCGTGGCCCTCACGCTCAACGGCGCCGACCCGCTGGGGATCCGGATCGAGGGCGGCACCGACCGACCCGCGCGGCAGGGCCTGGTCGCCCTCGACGCCCTGGGCTCGGGTGTGCTGACGGCCGGGACGGCCCCCGCGGCGTTCCTGCTGGGCGGCCAGGGCTTCGGCCTGAATCTGCCCGGCGGCCTGACCGTCGACTCCTCGCCGGTGAACGCCCCCGCGCCGGTGACCGGCGGCACCGGCCCGCCGTCGCCGTCCGCGCAGCCTGACTGGCAGGGCGTCGCGATCCGCGGCGCCGAACTCTTCCTCCCCGCGGGGACCCCGCTGATCGGCAGCGGCCCGATCCCCGTCGAGTTCGACCTCGGCATGCCCCGCGGCCTCTACGGACGCACCGAGGCGCACCTGCCGGCCGAGGGGTCGCGCCCGGCCCTCGACGTCACTGTCGTGTGGGACGATCCGGGCGCGACGTCGCTCGCCTCCGCGCTGCCCGCCTCCGTCGAGATCACCACCACGTGGACCCTCGACGAGGCCGCGGGACCGCCGCTCGTGGGCCCGATCCAGCTGCTCGGGGGCCGCCCGCTGCGGGTCACCGGCCGCTTCGCGCGCCGACCGGGCACCGGCGACCTCGACTTCGGCCTGGTGGTGGAGGCGCTCGGCGACCAGGGCCGGTGGACGCCGGGCTCGGCTCCGCTGGCACCAAGCTCGTCCTGCGGGTCGACTACAGCGTCGACGTCAAGGTCAAGACGGTCGACCTCGGCTTCATGAGCATCGGGATGAACCCCGAGGTGCCCATGCGCCTGCGCTACCGCAACGTGCGGCTGCTGGTCGACTTCGCCCAGTCCTGCCTGGAGCGCTTCCACCTGTCGTTCGGCGAGGCGGACGTCGACGTGGAGGACCCCGGCGGCTGGCAGGTCGTCTCACCCGGCTCGATGGCCGACCTCTTCGACGTCCTCGGCAGCCGCTCCGGCCGGCGGGCCGCCCGACCATCGTCACGACTTCGTGACCAGCACATCTACTTGATCACCAAGACTTTGAAACCGCCCTGGTCCTCGGGGTCGCGGCCGGGGAGGTCCATGCCGGCAAGGCAGTCAGCGGGCGGGCTCCATCGCAGCGGCTCCTCCACCAGGTCGCCCTGGCCGCCCTCGCCGCCCGCCTGCGTGAGGAGACGCAGTGATCTAAGTAGTTCCACGGATGGCTCGCGGTCGTGCAGCTGCAAGGCTCGCGGTCGGCGCACCGCATCGGGAGGGCACAGCACATGTCGACGTGGAACGGGATAGGCACCAAGTATCTCGGGTTCGGCTATCGGAACCGCGACGGCAGTCACCACGCAACCAGGTGGGCCGTGCTGTTCGACCTGCCGGTGATCCCGCTGAGTCGCCATCGCCTGACCATCGGCGGCACGTCGTACACGGCCATCGGGAACGGCAGCCGAACCGTCACCCGGTACACCGTGTACGAGGAGAGCCCGCTCGTCGGCAAGGAGATAGCCCGGACCTACCTGGTCTGGTGGCTGCTCGGCCCGCTGCTCGCCGGAGGGCCCTCCGGCCTGCTGCTCTGGGCGGCGAGCGGCGCCAACCAGGACGAGAACCTCGCCTTCTGGGGGTTCATCCTGGTCCTGGCCCTGGGCTGGATGGTCGGCGTCGTGCTGGTCATGAACACCTACAACCGGAAGCAACGCGGCCTGCCGAAGTAGGCCGAACCGGGTGGGTGCCCGACCGGGTCATCCGTGCTGACCGTTCCCGGTGGGCCCTTGCCCGGTGCCGTCCACGGCCTGGGCCGGTCGGCCGTAGCCCGGGCGGTCGGAGTGGTCGACACCGTGTGCGGTCCGGTTGGCGCCCGCCACCGTCCGGGACCTGACCCTGATGCCCTACCAGCAGACATATCCGCCGGTCGCCGCCGAGATCCACCGCCGGCAGTCCAAGCCGCGAAGCGGACCCCGGACGGGCCTGGTTCAGGTGAGCTTGGCGGCGGAGGACCGGTTGGGCGCGGAGTCGATCTCCACGACGATGTCGGCCGCGCCGGGCTGGCGGATGACGGTGTCCAGGCGGCCGCAGCGGGTGGCGCCGGGCGGCACGACGGGCAGGCGGAGCTCCCGGTAGGGCTGGGCCCGGAACATGCCTTCCAGTGAGCGGCCGAACGCGCCCACCTGGCACCCTCGGCTGGGCCGCCTCCCAGCGCTGGCCTGTTTGTCGACGCGCCCGTGCGTCAAGGGGGCACACGGGGACCAGGCGGCTGGGACGTCAGAAATACTCGCTCAGCCAAGACTCCCGGTCATTGGTTGCAGCGACGAAGGCGCGTACGTCGCCAGCGTCTGCCTGGATGCCTTCGAGTCGCTGCGGCGGCGGAACGGTAGCCGCCCGCGTACTTCGCGTACATGTCCCTCCGCCCGCTCCCTCCACCCACACCCCCATCGCCAGGGTTGACATGGGCTCCGATCACCGCAGCTGACTCCCCCGGCACCTTCACTGCCAGACACCACCCGACTGTGCTTCCAGCCCTGTCAAAGGACTGGAAGCACAGTCGGCTTCGCGACGCGCCGTGGCAACTCACTTACGAGCTGGTGCGTGATAGCGGGTGAGGTGTCGTTGCTGCTGGGTGGCATGATCTGGATGTGGCGATCATGGTCAAGCGGTCAGTTCTTTCGCATCGCGGGTTCACCGGGATCTCGCGGCGTCATCTGGCCTCTCTGATTGAGGAGTTGGCCGAGCAGTGGCAGGCCACTGTGGAAGGCCGGCGTCACGCAGCGCGCGGCGGCTCCCGAGGGCGGGCAGCTGGTGCGGGCGCTCGACATCAGCTGGTATTCATCGACCGGTTGACGGCGACCCTCATTCATCTGCGACACGATCTGCCCCATGCTGTCCTCGGGCTTCTCTATCCCGACCGCCCAGGCCTGCGCCTTCGGACACTTCCGGATGTCTTCGCCTATGCCCAGGCCGAAGGCATCGAGTTGCGTCTGGACGCCACCGAGGTCCAGGTCCGCCGGCCGCCAGCGGGCCGCGGCGGGCGGCGGGTGTTCGTGTCCGGCAAGAAGAAGCAAGGCCACGGTCATCGCCGACCACCGCGGTCGCACCTTATGGACCGATGCTCTGCGGCCTGGGCGGATGCATGATGCAACCGCCGCCCACAACGAAGGTATCGCCATCTGTTTCCAGCACTTTCCCGATGTCGAAGTCCTGCTGGACGACGGCTATCTCGGGCTCCGTCGCGATCACCCCGGCCAGGCCGTCACCCCGCCGAGGAAGGGCAACAAGATCAGCCCGCCGGAGGTCCTTGAAGCCCGTCAAAGGGCCCGCCACCTGCACTCCTCGAAACGCATCACCGTCGAACACGCCCTCGCCGACCACAAACGCTGGAAACAACTGACCCGCTGGACTCACCGACGCGAGACCCTGCCCGCCACCTACCGGGCCATCGCCGGCCTCGTCTCCGACCGCACTATCGAGACCTGAGAATCAGCCGCGACCAGGGGAAGCACGCCTCACCCGCTATCACGCACCAGCTCGTTAGAACGACCGGCAATAGGCATCGGGTGCGGGGGAGGATGCAGAGCAGGCACGGATCCACCTGATCATGGAGTCTCTACGCTCAGTGATCACGAAGGACGGCCGTGCCCGCGCTGCCGTCTTGCTGCTCGAAACCGCTCAGCATCGGAGGACGACGATCACGACCGCCGTGCTCCGGGTCGGCCTACCGTGCCGGGCGGAACGGCTGCAGGAAGCGGATCCCGTCCTCGATGCTGCCGTCCATCAGTTCCAGCAGTTGGGGCACCAGGTCCTGCATGCGGGGTGCCTGCAGGTGGCCTTCGAGGGCCTCGCGGCTCTCCCAGCGCTCGAAGATGACGAACGCGCCCGGTTGTCCCTCGACCTGGTGAGCCTCGTAGTCGATGTTGCCCGCATCGTAGCGTGATGCGGTGACGGCGGCTGTCATGAACGCCTTCATCGCGGCTTCCTTCCCGGATTTGGCCCGGGCTTCCCACAGCACGGTGACGTAGTGGTTCGACGTGGTGGTCATCCTTGCTTCTCCTGATTCCGAACAGCATCGTTGGGCGCCGTTCACGACTCGACACTGAGCCCCGGGGAGCGTCGGCGGGAGCTACGCGGCTTCGTGGTACAGCGCGTACCACCCAGCGGGGCGGGGGGTGCGGGAGGATGGTGTGCATGGATCAACTCGGTGCCGCGCTGCGGGCGTGGCGGGACCGGCTGGATCCCGCGACGGTGGGCTTCGCACACGGCTCACCCCGTCGGGTCTCCGGTCTGCGACGCGCGGAGCTGGCGACGCTGGCCGGCATTTCGGTCGAGTACGTGGTCCGGCTGGAGCAGGGACGGGTGGCGACGCCCTCGGCGCAGGTCTGCTCGGCCCTGGCTCGCGCCCTGCACCTGTCCGACGATGAGCATGCTCACCTTTTGCGCATGGCCGGTCACGCAGCGGATCAGGCCCGGGTTCCGCGAATGATCCCAGGGAGCCTGTACCGGATCGTGGACCAGCTCGCCAGCAACCCGTTGGCGATCTACGACGCCACCTGGCAGTTGCTGCACTGGAATCCGCTGTTCGCGGCCACGTTCGGCGATCCCACGGTCCGCGGTGTGGGAGATCGCAACGTCCTGGTCTGGCAGTTCCTGGGTGAGCTGCCCCGGGTCCGGCAGACGGCGGCCGAGCGGGTGGCGTTCGAGGAGTCCCTCGTCGCCGACCTGCGCGCGACGACGAGCCGGTACCCCGACGATCCCGACCTCGCGGCGTTGGTATCGAGGCTGAACCTCAGCCCACGGTTCTGCGAGTTGTGGAGCCGCCGAGCGGTGGGCGGTCACCAGAGTGCGCACAAACTCGTCCAGCACCCGGATGTCGGAGACATCGCCATGAACTCCGACATCCTCAACACCCAGGACACGAACCTCCGCCTCGTGGTGTACACGCCGCAGCCAGGCACCGACGCCCGCAGCAAACTCGAATTCCTTGCGGCCATTGGGGTCCAGAGGATGTCTCCTCGGGGATGAAGGCCCGCGTTCTGCCTCGTCCGTTGGACCAGGCTGCTGGGTGGTACGCGCGGTACCAGGAAGTCCCGTAGCTCCCGCCAACCCTCCCTGGGACCCAGCATGGAGTGCGTGAACAGCGCACGACCGTGCTGTTCTGACCAGGAGGAGCCAGCATGACCACCACATTCATCACCGGGGCCAACAAGTCCCTCGGTTTTGAAACCGCTCGTCGCCTCGTCGAGGCGGGGCACACCGTCCTCCTTGGTGCCCGCCACCGTGAGCGCGGTCGGGCCGCGGCCGAGTCGCTGGGCGCCCGGTGCGTTCAGATCGACGTGACCGACGACGCCTCGGTCCAGGCCGCGGCCGCGGATGTCGCCGCGCACGAGGGGACGATCGACGTCCTGGTCAACAACGCCGGCGTCCTCGGCAAGGTCGGCCCCGTCGAGGAGTACACCGCGGCCGACGTGAGCGCCGTGCTCGACGTGAACGTCGTCGGGATCGTGCGCGTCACGCACGCCTTCCTCCCGCTGCTGCGGAAGTCGCCGAACCCCATCATCGTCAACGTGTCCAGCGGGATGGGCTCCTTCAGCATGACCCAGGACCCGGCGCGGATCGAGTCGCAGTATGCCCTGCCCCTCTACTGCGCCTCGAAGGCCGCGGTCACGATGCTCACGACGCAGTACGCCAAGGAACTGAAGGACGTGAAGATCAACGCCGCAGACCCCGGGCAGACCGCGACCGACTTCACCGGCGGCCTCGGACACAGCGTCGCCGACGGCGCAGAGTCCATCGTGACCCTCGCGACGATCGGCCCGGACGGGCCGACGGGACAGTTCATCGACCGATCCGGGAACCTCCCGTGGTGAACCTGCCCTGAACTCAGGGTCGGTCGACCCGCCGCCCTTCGCGTACCTCATGCTCGAAATCTCTATGCTCAGTGATCACGAAGGACGGCCGTGCCCGCGCTGCCAGCTTGCCTGCTCGAACCCCTGTGGGACCCGGTGGCCGACGCCGCAGTCCCGGTTCCCGGCCGACCGTGCGACCTGCTGGAAGGGCGGCTCGCACGGTGCGGTATCGGAAGCGGGGCTCGTTTTCCGGTCAGCCTTTACAGGTGTGACAGCTCCTGGGCTACCTGCTGTTCAAGTCGGTGGCCAGGCGTGACAGTAGGGGCAGCGCTGCCGCGATCGTCTCCCGCTCTTCGGAGTTGAGGACGTCGTTGAACGCGGTGACGAGCCAGTCGGCGCGCCTTCGGCGTTCCTGGGCCAGACGGGTGCTTCCCGCCAATGTGAGGCTGAGCAAAAGCTTGCGCCCGTCGCTGGGGTGAGTCTCGGCGCGTACAAGGCCCTGGCCGAGGAGTTCTTTGACCGCCTTGGCCGCTGACTGATGGCTGACTCCCCGCATTTGTGCGATATCGGCGGTGGTCAGCGGGCCGCTGCGGTCCAGGTATCCCAGGACGGCGGCTTCGCCGGGGGGCATCGTGTCGGCGGTGCGCACGGCGCGTACGAGCTGTCCGATGGTCAGGCGGAGTTCTTCAGCCAGTTGGTTGTCGTCCATGACCCCACCACCCTACCCACATGTATCACCAAACTGTGCACCTTTGGTGGGTAGTTTGAGGAACCGAGCAAGGGGCGGCGGAGTCACGCCCCTTGCCAGGCCATGAGCGGCCCCGCGTGCATTATCTACAACGCAGATGTACAGTTTAGTTGTAGATATTTCTCGGTCAGAGAGGACCCCCTGTGAAGCTCACCAAGCACGCCCATGCCTGCGTCACGCTCGAGAAGGGCGACACCCGCCTGGCCATCGACCCCGGCACCTTCACCCCAGATGCAGCAGAAGCCGTTGCCAAGGCTCACGCCGTCCTGATCACCCACAACCACTTCGACCACTTCGACGAGAACCTCATCGCCGCTGCTCTTGAAGCCCAGCCGGGGCTGCAGGTCTACGGCACAGCCGCTGTCGCGGCCGCCCTCGGTAGCCACGGTGACCGCGTTCACGCCGTCGCCGCGGGCGACAGCTTCAGCGTCGGTTCTCTCATCGTCACCGTCCACGGCCACCGCCACGCGCTGGTCCACGCCGACATCCCGTGCCCCGACAATGTCGGCTACCTCCTCGATGACGGAGCCGTCTACCACCCCGGTGACGCCTACTTCGCGCCCGACGCTCCCGTACGCACCCTCTTGCTGCCGACCAGCGGACCGTGGACAAAGCTCGGTGAAGCCGCCGACTACGTCCGCACGGTCAAGCCCGAGCGCATCATCCAGATCCACGAACTCATGCTCAGCGACCTCGGCCAGCACTCCACCGCCAATCTCCTCGGCGAGAAGGGCCTGACCGGCACCCCGATCGACCGCCTCGAGCCCGGTACCACCGTCCAACTGTAGGACCGAAGACCCCAGGGAGCGGGCATGCGTTTCGCGACCATCCGCATCGGCAACACCCTCACCGCGGCCCGTATCGAGGGCGACCGCGCCGTCCTGGTCAACGCCGGCGACGCCGTAGACGCCTACGTGCGCCGCGACCGCTTGACGGACACCGGCGAAGTGGATGCCCGCACCGCCCACTACGCCCGCGTCTCACCGGCTCCCGCACACATTCTGTGCGTCGGCCTGAACTACCGGAGCCACATCGAGGAACTGAGATGCCCCACTCCCACGTACCCGACATTCTTCGCCAAGTTCCCGTCCACGCTGACCGGACCCCGCGACACGATCGCGCTGCCTTGCATCAGCGACCACATCGAGGGAGAAGCGGAACTGGCCGTCATCGTCGGGCAGCGCCTCCGCCGCGCCGACGTGGAGGATGCGAACCATGCCATCGCGGGCTACTGCGTCGCCAACGACCTGTCGCTGCGCGACTGGCAACACCGCACCACACAAGCGCTCCAGGGCAAAGTCTTCGATCGCTCCACACCTCTGGGACCCATGCTGGTCACCCCTGACGAACTCGACAACGCCCGCGACCTCACCGTCACCTTCACCGTCGACGGCGTCGAATGGCAACACGGCTCCACCAGCGACCTGCTGTTCACACCTGCGGAGCTACTCGCCTACTGCAGCACCTTCCTCACTCTCGAGCCCGGCGACGTCATCCTCACCGGCACCCCCGGCAAGACAGCCCACGCGGCCACATCCCTCACCCCGGGCCAGCACCTGGTCACCACCATCGAAGGCATAGGGGCCGCAATCAATCCCACTGCCACAGACCCCCTGCCGGACACACGCCCCATCTGGCGGGAAGAGACAGATCAATGAGCGCTGTGCATTGTGAAGCTGCAGGTCACGGGTCTGATGTGCATGGCAAGTTGAATACTCGTGCCGGTCGGCGGCGATGCACATGGGGTAGGTCATCGGGCCGGTTCAGGCTCCCGCGGGATGCCCGGGTCGGCTGCGCCCACGACCGTCCCCCGCCTTCGATCCGTCGGCAGTTCGGCACTCCGCGAGAACGCGGGCGGGCGCGGGGGACGCAAGAGCGGCAGTGGATCACCGCTTGCCGGGGCGAACCGGACGCTCTCGCGGTGGAGTTGCCCAGCCCGCCTCTGCTTGCCTATCCGAGGCCGAGTGAGGCGAGTGCGGTGGTCCAGTCGGTGACGATGGCCTTCTGATTCATTGAGCCGGTGTACCCGTAGGACGTGGCGTTGGCGGCCTTCTCCCTGCCCGTCACCGACGTCGGCGGGCGGATGCCTGTGGTGTAGCCGCCCCTACGGCAGATCGTGGAGGCCAGGTTGGCCTGTGTCACCGCCGGACTCATTGACCGGCTGCGGGACCTCAACCGGGACATGACCGTGGCTGGCCCGTGTCTGCGAATGGCCAAGTGGATAGCTGTGCCAACACGTGAAGAAGTTCTCGAACGTTCCGGCTTCCAGCGTTATGCCCGCGTCCTCGGCGGGACACAGCCAGCTCGCGCAAAGCACCCGGGCGGCGTCACCGTAGACACCCTGCTGGAGCAGGTAGTCCGCACAGGGGCGGCGAAAGACGTTGTGTGCCGCGCGGACCCGTAGCACGCCGGGCCGAGGACGGCTGGAGTGACGTGATGCCGCGGGAGGAGGGGCGTAGGGCAGTGCCGCAGTTGCGCCGCCGACTGAAGTTCGCACGCGCCCGGCCCCAGGCAACCCGCCTTGGCGGCAGCTTCTACCATTTGACCGCGGACGGCGGCTTCACCTGGTCGAAGAGTGTGGCTGTCCGCCCCCCAATAGAGTGCCGTCCATTGATCCGACTCGACCTTAGGCGACGTGTATGGGCTTAGATCCCGAGTTCGAAGAGGGGCCGGCGGCCTTGCCAGAGCAGGTCCTCGGACGCCCGGACAGTCCGGCACCGGGGGAAGCACTCCTGCACAGCGAAGACCGGGACGGCGGGATCCACGGGAGCGAAGCGGCATACGGGGCGCCACAGCCTCCGCCCGCGCTCTTCGCGGGGAGGGGCGCCCCGCAGCACGTCAGGGCAGCGGCGGCTCGCGGCGAGGCGAGCGCCGACATCGACGCGGCGATCCTGGGCGAGCTGGCTGGACTGGACCCCACCGCTCTGAGCGTGGTCCGGACGGCCGCCGTTCTCGGCGAGCAGTTCCATCCAGAGCTGGTCGCCGCGGTCGCGGGCCTCAAGGTGCCCGAAACCGTGACCGCGTTGGACGCGCTCGTGCGCGTCGACCTCGTTCGGCCGACCGGTCCCGCGCGGCAGTTCGCGCTGCGCCGTCCGAGGGTGGCCGAGGTCGTCTATGAGCAGCTCGAACCCAACCAGCGGGCCGCCGTACACCTGCGTGCCGAGGCCGTACTGGCCCAGCGGGCAGCCCCTATCACGCAACGCGCCCACCACGTCGCGAGGGCCGCCGACCCGAACCGCCCGGACCACGTCACCACGCTGATCGCCGCCGCTCGCGACACCCTGCACTCCGTTCCCGTCGTCGCGGCCGACTACCTGGAGGCGGCTTTGTCGCTGCTGCATCCGGGGCACGCCCACTGGCACGAAGCACAGGTTCTGCTCGCTCGCGCACGCCTGCTGACCGGGAACGTCTTCGAAAGCCGGGCGCTGCTCCAAGCGCTGCGACCGGGCCAACCACTCCTCGACCCGTCCGCGGTCGCTGATGCGAGCAGGATCGAACGAGTGCTGGGCCGGTACGCCGAAGCTGCCGCCATCGCAAGGTCCGGGCTCGCGGCACTGCCCGACCACGACACCGCGGTGGCCGCCGCCTTGCACACCGAGCTGGCAGACGCCGCCCTCGACCAGCAGCGCTACGAGGAGGCCCGGCAGCACGCCGACATGGCCGCGACGATCGCACGCGGGCACGGTGACAGCGCCGGCGAAGCCAACGCACTCGCGCAGGCATCTCTCGCCAACCTGTTCACAGCCGGCCAAGCAATGGAAACCATGGCAACGAGGGCAGCCGAACTCGTCGATGCGGCAACCGACGCCACTGTCCTGACAAATCTCCAGTCCGTCTACCAGTTGGGGCTCACCGAAGCGACACTCGACCGTCTGACCGACGCCGAGCGCCACCTCACTCGCGGCGCCGTACTGTCACGGGGCAGTGGGCAGACCTACATCCTGGCCACGATCCTGAAGGCGTTGGCCAACGTGCAGCTGAGTTCGGGACACCTGCACCGCGCGCTGGTGACCCTCGATGAGGCCGGCCACCACGCCGAGCGCGCCGGCAGCCCAGCCACACGGGCCATCACGATGGCGCTGCGAGCCAGCGTACTGCTGTGGCAGGGCAGCCAGGGCGATGTGAGCGAAGTGCTCACGCTGGCGGAGCGTGCCGCGGACATCGCCAGCGGCCCCCCGACCGCCTGGGCCATCACGGTCCGCTGCTTCCACGCCGAGATCGTGCTTCTCACCGGCGACCCGGCACACAGCAGATGGCTCCTGCTGGACGCCGTGGGCGGAACCGATCTGCCCCTGCTCACGACATGGCGCAAGCCACGCTGGTGCGACACTGTGGCGCAGGTGGCGCTGATGAGCGGCGACGAGCAGTTGGTCGAACAATCGGCCACACTCGCCGAGGACTGCGTGGAGCAGCTCCCCTCGCACGGCCGACGGGGCTTCGCCCTGCGCGCGCGTATGCGAGCCCACCTCCTGCACGGGGAAGCCGAGCGGGCCGTGCAGAGCGCACAGCAGGCGATCAAGGACTTCTCCGCGAGTGGCAAGCGCATCGAGACGTGCCGCACCCTGCTCGACGTGGCGGCACTGTCGCTGGACGCGGGGCGAACCCGCGACGTGGACAGCTGGCTGGGCCACGCCGCGCACCTGGCCGACGCGTGTGGTTCGGCGCGCCTGACCGGCGAGGTCGCCTTCGAGCGCAGCCGGCTCACCGCCACCATGGGATGGGAGCGCGTCAACGACGGGCTGGCCACGCTCAGCGCACGGGAACGGGAGATAGCCGACCTCACGAGCACGGGCATGACCAACCGTGAAATCGCCGCCGCGCTGTTTCTGAGCGTGCGGACGGTCGACGCGCATCTGGGCCGGATCTATCGCAAGCTCGGCGTGCCCAACCGAGCGGGACTCACCCGCTCCGTACTGAAGAGCGGTGGGCCGACCAGCACCGGCCAGCGCATCTCCCGGAACCGCTGACGGCCGTCCTGCCACTTCAGCCGCGAGCGACCGGCCAACCGACAGCATGGCCAGAGTGCGGAGCCCTGTTCCAGGGGTACGCGCGGCGAACCGCGTCACGCGGGTACGGCTCGCGGGCGGGTACCGAAGGTCCGAAGTCGCCACGCCAGCCAGCTCTCGCCCGCGGCTCCCTTCCGGTCGAGACAATGCGCGGCGGACTTTTCCGGAATGCGCCTCTGAAAGTATGCGAGGTCATCTTCATCGACCGCCTCGGCCGACGGGGGGGAACGTGCTCGTTAGCGCATGTGACGGCATACGAATTTCCTCGTCTCGCCGACCACTCCTGCGAGTTGAGACGTATGTCTGTCTCGCGGGGATATCGCTGCACCAACTCGCCCCAGCATTCGGCGATCCGCAACAGAAAGTCAGTGGCTTCCGGATCACCTCACGCGCGCGCCACTTCAGGGTCTGGGCCCCAGCAGCGTCGCCCGCGCGGCTCTTCACGTGACTGGCCGGGCCGACACCGTCCTACGCCGGGTCCACATCCGACCCGCGACCCACGCTCGCCCTCCACGTAATTCCTTGACCAAACAACACATCCCGGAACACTCCGGGCCCTTGGATCACTCACCGCGCTCATCTGATCAGGCGATTAGGTAGTTCTACCGATGCGCCAAAAACGCCTTGCTGTGAGGCTGATCCGACGGGGGCTCCACAGGGGCTTCACGTCTTACCCATCGAAGCCGAGCAGGGAAAGTCGTTCCACTGCCTTGATATGTCTTGGCCGCCAGGAAATATCAACTGAGCATGCTCACAGGAGTGGTGCCAGGTGAACAGTGCAAGGGCACGGGCGCCTGGTTCCAGAAACCCGGCCCGTGCTGGCATCTGGACCTGCGCAGGTTCACCCCTCCCGCCCGGCTGCGGCAGCACCAGGTCCAACGCCAACGGGTGCAGCGGCCTCGGTGCCGGCCTCCCCCTGGGGTCCAGTCACCGATCGCGCGCACCGAAGGTACGGCGTTCCCGCTGTGCGGCGGGATTTCGCCGCGCCGGTTCCTGAGCGTGCAGCGGGGACCCGCCCGATCAACCCTCACGAAGAAAGGCCCAACCTGTGACCAACCGTCACGCACGCCACGCCCGAGCGCCACGGCGAAGTCCGTTGGTACGGCGGGCAGTGATCCTCGGGACCCAGACGCTGGGAGTATCCGCCCTGCTCGGGGCGATGGCCGGCACCGCCCACGCCGACGGCAACGCCGGACAGGGGCACCTCAAGATCACGGTGATCGGCGACTCGTACACCAGCGGGGAGGGCGCCTCGGCCGGGACCTACCGCACCGTGCAGGTGACCGGTCCGGAAGGATCCGTGCTGAATGCCATCGATCCTGCTCACCAGTCCGCATCCGCCCCGGCGCTGCGGGCCATCGACAAGATCCAGCAGGACAACCCCAATGTGACGTTCGACGTGACGTTCGTTCCGATCTCCGGAGCGACCCGCGACTCGCTCTACCAGACGGTACGACCGGGCACGGAGTTCGAGCACTCGCCGCAGATCGACGCGGTCAACGGCGCCGACATCGTCGTTGTCGGCATCGGCGGGAACGACGCGCACTTCAGCGGGCTGGCCGAGACCGTGGTCACCTCGCGCGAGTCGACGACGGAGCAGAAATTCCCCGGCTTCATGGCGCCGCTTCAGGACGGCACCTACCTCGACCAGCAGGTCGCCGTATACAAGGACATCGCTTCCCGGGCCGCCCCCAACGCCACGATCGTCACGCTGGGCTACCCGAAGGTCCTGCCGGACACCGTACCGAGCGGGTCCGCTTCGCCGTTGAGCGAGATGGTGATCAGCGACCGCGAGGCGCAGATGGTCAACCAGTTCGGCAGCACCATCAGCCAACTGAACCAGCAGGCGACCCAGATGGCAGCCGACCAGACCGGTGCCCACTTCACGTACGCCGATGTGACCCAGGCGCTGGCCGGGCACGAGCTCTTCTCGGCACAGGAAGGGCTCAACGGCATCGACTTCCTCAACATGCAGGGCTCGTACCACCCGAACGATGTCGGACAGGCGCTCATCGCCAACGCGTTGACCCCGACGGTGAACCACGCCGTCATCGACGAGCTGGCCGTTCAGGGCCTTGTCGGCCCACCCGCTCCCGACCCGGACCCGCTCCCGACCCAATTCGATCCCCCCGTAGCCGACACCCCCCTCCCGAGCGATCCCGCGCCGGTGGCCCCCACGCCGGTGGACCCCGCTCCCGTGGATCCCACGCCGGTGGACCCCGCTCCCGTGGACCCCGCTCCCGTGGACCCCACGCCGGTCGACCCAGCGCCCGTGGACCCCACGCCGGTGGACCCCGCGCCGGTGGACCCCGCTCCCGTGGACCCCGCTCCCGTGGACCCCACGCCGGTCGACCCAGCGCCGGTGGATCCCACACCGGTTGTTCCGGATCCGGTCTTCGCGCCGGACCCGATTTACACGCCGGACCCGGTTTTCGCGCCGGACCCGATCTACACGCCGGACCCGATCTTTGACCCCGTCGCTCCTGACCCCGTCTACGCGCCCGACCCGGGATTCAGCGATCCCGGCTTCAGCGATCCTGGGTTCTCGGGGGACATGGGTGGCGGCGGCTTCTCAGACTTCGGGTCCATGGAGTTCTAGCCTGTTCTGGCCCTCGGGTCGTGGCGAACACCTGGCGCCGCAGCACTCTCGCTGCGGCACCAGGTGTTCAGATTTCTCCGCCACCGCTCAGGGGACTCGGTGCCCCAGTGGGGAGAGGTGTTTTGCAGTCCGCGGTGGGCCCGTTGGACGTTCCGGAATGGCTCAGCCGCGCCTCACCGTGCACTTTCGTGAAGGCGACGACGACGCTCCTCGGAGTGGGGCTTGTAGACGCCCCTCGCCGGAGCAGCACTTTGTTCCTTTAGCGCTTCGTGCTGCCGCTTGGGCCGACCTTGCCTGAAGCGGCAGCTCCTGGTTGTCCGGGAGGCTGGAGTGGAGACAGGCCTCCTGTACGAATCCGTACAGCCGGTTCATAGACTCTTCTTGTCAGGAGCACGGTTCCGGTGGGGGTGAGCGTGGTGGGTGGGCAGCGGGGCACTATGCCGGATCCGAGCATGGCGGCGGATCTGGCGGAGTTCGTCCTATTGCTGGGTGAGTTACGGGCCTGGGCGGGGATGCCGTCGTACCGAATGCTTGCCAAAAGAGTCGGACCGCTGATGCGGACGGCACGGGTTGTCTCGACTTCCACGGTCGTGGACGCTTTCAAGACCGGACGCAGTCGCCTGGACCTGGACCTGGTCGTGGGAATCGTCCGGGCGCTGGGGGCAGACGAACACGCGGTCGATCTGTGGCGCACGGAGTGCATCAGGGTCCACGGGCTGGCCAGGACCGGCGGCCCCGTCGGGGTCTTCGGTCAACTACCCACGGATCTGGCGACGTTCACCGGGCGCCGTGTGGAACTCGCGCGCCTGATCGCCACCGCGACGCAGCATCACGACCGCAGCGGTGCGAACACGGTCGTGATCTCCGCGGTCGAGGGCATGGCCGGGGTCGGCAAAACCCAGCTCGCGATCCACGCCGCCCACCAACTGGTACGTA
>NZ_JBFAXL010000063.1:0-49077 GCF_040680795.1 Streptomyces sp. NPDC051976 | reverse complement strand
CGTCGAGGAAGGCGTTGAGGTAGGTGGTCTCGTTGCCGCCCTGGGCCGGGGTCTTGGCCTTCTTCATGGCGGTCTTGCGGATGCCGCCGAAGCTGACCGGGTCGTCGCCGGGGCCGTGCATGACGATGGCGTCGTAGTAGATGAACTGGCCGAGCGTGCCCAGGCCGTCGGACTTCGCCTGGTTCACGGCCGGGTCGAAGTACATACGGTCGCGCTCGTCGTTCTGCGCCTGCTGGAAGACGGTGTCCTTGGCGGCGGTCCTCCACGCGCTCACGAAGGCGTCGCCCAGACCGCTGTGGGACTCGGAGCCGTTGACCTTCTCCAGCGCGGGCAGGAACTTCGCGAGCGGGTTGCCGGGCTCACTGGCGGTGTACGCCTGGACCAGGTCCAGCATGTCGCCGGTGCCCGAGCAGAAGCCGATGATGCCCGCGGTGTAGCCGCGGCCGTCACCGATGTCCTCGATGTACGCGTACTGCGACTTCCAGTCCAGCGAGGAGTTCTCGGCGCTGGACACCAACTGCATCGCGATGTCCTTCTTGTGCGGATCGGCCAGGCCCGCACCGGAGCCTGCCGGGGGAGTGGTCGGCGTGCCGGTCGGCTTCGGGGTCGCGGTGGGCGAGGTGGTCGGCTTCGGCGTCGGGGTGGGGGTGGGCGTGGACACCGGGGACGTGACCGTGGCGATGTTGGTCAGGCCCTTGCCGCCGCTGGACCTGTTGGTCGTCACCACCGTGTTCTTCACCGCGCAGCGGCCGTTGTCGGTGACGTTGACGCCGTAGCCCTTGGCGGAGCCGAGGGTGAACGTGTTGCCGGTGAAGGTGTTGCCGCAGCCGTACGCGCCGTAGGCGTTGTGCACCTGGAAGCCGTCGGTGTACGGGTGCGTGACGGTGTTGCCCGCCAGGGTGTAGCCGTCGCCCTTGACGTCGATGGTGGAGTCGCCGGAGTTCTGGTTCTTCTCGCCTGTGCCGTCGAGGGTGTTGCCGCTGACCGTTCCGGCCTTCGTGCCTTCCTTGATGTCGACGCCCTCGGCGGCGACACGGGGGCCGATCCGGTTGTTCAGCACCTGGACGTGGTCGGAGGCGTCCACCCCGCTCGGCCCGGCGAACTGGTCCCAGTTGCCGTTGGCGGAGCCGATGTAGACGCCCTCGCCGTACTGCGGGTGGGTCGTGCCGGTGTCGTGGACGTAGGAGTCCCGGATCACGCCGTACGCGCTCCCGGAGCGGAAGTGCACGCCCTCGTACTCGATGTGATGGACCGTCAGCGAGGCGAGGGTGACATGCGCCGAGGCGTCCAGCACGACGCCCTTCTTGGCGTGGTCGACGGTGAAGCCGGTGAGGTTCCAGTACGGCGCGCCCTTGAGCCACAGGCCGTAGCCGTTGCCGCCGCTGGAGGTGAGGACCGCGCCGGGGCCGCCGGTCAGGGTGATCGGGGCGGCGGCGGTGCCGGGCCTGGTGGCCGTGAACTGGCCGGAGTACGTGCCGTCGGCCAGCTTGATGGTGGTGCCCGGCTTCGCGGCGGCCAGCGCCGCGTTGAGCTGGGCGGCGGTCGTGACGCCGACGGTGGCTGTCTGCCCGGACCGCGGGGCGGCGGGGCTCTGCGGGGACGAGGGCGACGCCATCGCCTGGATGCCGGTGAAGGCGAGGGCGCCGGCGCCCAGGAGTGAGACTCCGGCGATCACCGCGGGGTGCTTGGCGCGGCGCCGCCGACGGCCGTGTGCACGAGGGGCCATGGGTGAGGGTCTCCAGGTGGTCAAGTCCGTGCCGGACCGGGCCGGTTGAGGGTGTCGTTAGGAAACCTTCCTAACGGGAATGCCAGGATCCTGGCGCCCTCGCATCGGGAGCGTCAAGCGCGGCCGAACCGCCGTCGCGGCGCCCCGTAGCCGCCTCCTCGCACCACCCGCTGCCCCACCGAATGCGCGCGGCGCCTCGCTGACCAGGGTGTTCGTCGCGGCCGAGGTGCGGCCGCCGTCGCGATCCTGGCAGGGTGGCCGCCGCCAGAGAAGCGGAACTCACCATTCCGCAGCGGGATTTACGGCTGGCTTAACGCGTGCTTAAGCCGCGGAGGACGGGTCGGCGGCGTCGGCGGCGTCCGCGTCCAGGGTGTAGAACGGCACCGCCCGGTAGACCTCCAGGTTCGGGTCGTCCGCCGCCACGCGGGCCGGGGCCGCCGGGCAGAACAGCCGTATGCCGCGGGCGCGTTCCTGGCGGGCCAGCCACTGGGCCTGGCTCAGCATGCCGACGCCGACCCCGGCGAAGGCGGCTCCGACGGGGACGCCGGTGTCGAAGGCGACGAGGAGTTCGAGGACCAGGACCACCGCGACCACCTTGGACAGCGGCCGGGTGACGCGCGGGAAGGTCTCCTCCGGCGGTGTCACCGTGGACCCGGCCGGGACGGGCACCGCCACCTCCAGCCGGTCCCGGTACCAGGCCCGCCGCCGCGGACCGCCGTACCAGGCCAGCGGCAGGCCGAAGAGGACCAGCCCCAGCAGGGCGTCGGCCGCGCCGCCCAGCGCCCCGGTGCGGCCCAGCAGGACGGGCAGCGCCCCGGTGGCCCCGGTCAGCAGCGCGATCGAGCCCAGTGCCCGCGCCGACCCGACGACTCCGACCAGGTCGGGCCTGCTGCTCATACGGGGAATCCTCCGGTCGCGCGTTCGATTCCCCGGATGCTACCGGCCGCCGCCCCACGCGTCGCCCGCGTTTCGCCAGGTGACCGGGTCGGTGAAGCCGTCGCGCCAGGACGGGAACTGCGGCGTCCAGCCCAACTCCGTACGGGCGTGGGCGTTGTCCGCGCCGCGCGCCCAGGGTGTGCGGGCGGTCCCGGCGTTCTCCTCGGGCGGCGGGGCGCCCACCGCGCGGCAGAACGCGGGCACCCACTCGCGTGCGGCGGCCGGGGTGTCGTCGCAGACGTTGTACGCCCCCGAGGGCCACGCCAGCGCCTGGGTCGCGGCGGCGGCCGCGTCGTCCACGTGCAGGAAACTGGTCACGTCCGCGTCGGCGGCCAGCGCCCCCGCCCTCGCCCTGTCCGCCATCAGCGCACCGGGCGCGTACCAGGTGCCGGGCCCGTACAGCATTCCGTAGCGCAGCACGACCGACTCGGGCAGCTCCCGCACGGTCCGCTCCAGCGCGTCCACCGCGGCGACGGTGGTCCGCCGGGGCTCGTCCGCGCCGAGGTCCAGCGGCACGTCCTCCGTCGCCGGCTCCGCGCCCGGCTGGTACGTCCACGCGATGCTCTGCGCCACGATCCGCCGCGCGCCCGCCGCCAGCGCCGCGTCCACCAGATTGCGGCTGCCGACGCGGCGGATCCGGGCGTTGGCCTCGCTGCTGCCCCCGCTCAGCGCCGTCAGCTGGTGCATCACCACCTCGGGCGCGGCCTCCCGCATCCCCCGCGCCAGCGCGTCCGGGTCGAACACATCGGCCACCACCGCCTCCGCCCCCCGCGCGTGCAGCGCCGCCCGCCCCTCCGCCGTCCGCGCCAGCCCGGTCACCCGATGCCCCTGCGCCACCAGCAACGGCACCAGCCGCCGCCCGATCACACCGGTCGCCCCGGCGAGGAAAACCCGCATGGCAGTCCTTCCGTTCCGTGTCGTTCTCCCTCGACCCTACGAGCGAACCGGACCACCGAGCTGGTCCAATCCACCACCACAGCGATGGGCCAATTGCCCATGGCGCCCCTTGCCTGAGCTCCGGCGATCCGGGTCGGACGGTAGGTGGTACGTTGCCGCTTTCTTCGTATGGATGCGTCATGGGGGTGGGGGCGGCGTGCGACGCCAAGGTCGTCTGATCCGTTGTTTGTGCGGTTGGGTAGCGATCTCGACAGTGGCGGCGTCAGCTGTCGCACTCGATGTCGGGTCCGCCGCTGCCGATTCGGCTCCGCAGGACAGGATCCTGCAATCTGTGCCGGAGTACGCGCCGACGGGTGAGGTTCCCGTCGCCGCCGGAACGACCGGGTTCCTGAGCGCGCAACCGTCGTGGCAGCGATACGGCTGCGACAGCACCGATGTCCTTCGGTGGACGCGCTACGACTCCGGGGCCTCGACGATCGTTAGTTCCCCGGAGTCCGCGTCCGTGTGCGGGACCAGCACCACCGGTGACGCGGTCTACGTCCAGCAGGTGCTGAGCGACGGCTCGTACCGGACCACGGAGATGAGCTCCGGCACCTCCGTGTCGTACACGATGCCGACCGGTTACCGGGACCTGGGCCTCGCCGGGTCGAAGGTAGTCGCAGGTGTTGTCTCGGACGACGGCAACAGCTACGCGGAGCTGCACCTTCTGAAGCCGGGCGCGACGGGCGCCGCGGCCGACGTACGGGTGACCGGCTTGCCCGAGGGAGCAACGCTTCCGACGTCATTCGCCAGCGCGATCGAAGCGTCGAACGGTACGCAGGGCGCGTTGTTCTTCCAGATGCCCGATGGCACGGCCAGGCTTGGCGTCGTCGATCTGGCCACCGGCGTCCTGCACGCCACGAGTGCGGCCGTCCAGCTCGGCGGGCAGGTGCAGATGGACTCGTCGCACGTGATGTGGGTGACCGACAGGACCACCGTGCATGTGCTGGCGACAGTCGATCTGCAGGCGCCGGAGATCGTCGTCCCCCTGGACGCGGTGTCCTTCGACGAGTACGCCGTCACGCTCGCGGGGAACTTCGTTCTCGCCGTCAGGGACCAGCAGTACGACAGTCCGCGCGACCCACTGGGAACTCCTCTGGTTGCGTACCCCCTGGACGGTGGCGTGCCGCAACAGCTGCTGCAGCACGCGGCGGAGACGCTGACGACGGGACCTGATGGCGGGGCGCTCGCGGTGGGCGGCCTCGCGTCCACCGCATGGTGGGTGCAGCGTGTCTCCCCGGACGGCAAGGGGGGCTTGTCGGTCACCCATGCCGCCCAGGTACCGGCCACCACGGCGGCACTGGAGTCCCTCAGCGCGGCAGGAGGTGTCGTCGTCGCCGCGTACGACGGCACCAGCGCGACACATGGGGACTTCTTCGCTTGGTCGGGGACCTCCGCTTCGCCCGAACTCATCAGCAACGGCCTCGGCGCGTTCCCCTGCGGTTCCCTGTACGGCTGCCGCAACCAGCAGGTGTGGGAAAGCGGTGCCGGCCAGCTGGACTTCAGGTACGGCACCAACACCGTCGCGATCCGCCGCGGCCTCGCCACCCTGCAGCTCCCGTCCACCGCTCAGGTCGGCGATGTAGCGGGTGCGTTCGGCAGGTACGTGCTGCGCACCTCGACTTATGGACAGAGTCCGCAACTGGAAGTCGACGACATGGCCGAGGGGCCGAAGACACTGCTCACCCGGCCTGCGGCGCCGGCCGCCCTGTGGGGCCACCTGCTGTACGCGGCGGACGCGACCCCCGGCGAGATCACGGTGACGGACCTGCGGACCCAGCAGACCGTCCGTACCGTGAATGTCGGCAGCGACTGCACGCTGGCCTTCCTCCAGGTCGTGGGCAACTGGCTGTGGCGGACCTGCAACAGCGGCTCGGCGGCCACGCCGTTCGGTGTGTGGAAGCTGGACACCGACCAGCTGATCCCGCTGCCCGCCAAGTCGGCCGGACCGCAGGAGATGCTGGGCGACGGGTACTTCGTCAACCAGGACTCCAGCCGGAATCTGTACCTCACCGACTTCCACACAGGCACCGCGATCACCACGGACCTGGGCGTTCAGCCGCGACAGGACTCGGTGGGCGGTGGACAGCGCAGCCCGTGGACGGTGGACCAGTACGGCGGGGGTCTGGTGTACCGCGCCGCCGACGACACCGTGCGTATGCGGCACCTCGACGTACCCACTTCTCCGCTCACGGCACCTGACGCCTTGGTCCCGCCCAGCCTGGACCGCGGTACCGGCACCGACACATGGGAGCCCACGTGGTGGTTGTCGAAGCCTGCGGCCTCGTGGAAGCTCACCATCACGGACACGCTCGGACGCACGGTCGCCAGCGAGAGCGGCGGACCGACCCACGGCCCGGCCATCGCCGGCTCGTGGAACGGCACGGACTACGCCACGCGGGTGAGCGTGGCGCCGGACTCGTACACCTGGAAGCTTGTCGCCCAGCCCGCCGACGGGCAGGGTCCTGCCCTGAGCCAGTCAGGAGTGGTGCGGGTGACCGGCCCGATCGCCGGGACCACACCCTCCCTGCTCGGTGAGGACTCCCTCGGCAACCTGTGGCAGTTCGACGGCGGAGGCGAGAGCGCGCCGTCGCCGTTCAGGCAGAGCCGACGTGTCGGCTACGGCTACCAGATCTACAACAAGCTGACGTCGATGTCCGGCCAACGGTCCGACGGCACAGGTGATCTCGTCGCCCGTGACTCCACCGGCGTGCTGTGGCTGTATCGCGGCACGGGGAACCGGATGGCCCCCTTGGCGGCACGGACGAGGATCGGCGGGGGCTGGAACGGCTACAACCAGCTTGTGGGGACGGGCGATCTCACCGGCGACGGTCGGGCCGATCTGGTGGCTCGTGACTCCACCGGTGTGCTGTGGCTGTATCGCGGTACGGGGAGTGCGGGCGCTCCGTTCGCGGGACGGGCACGGATCGGCGCGGGGTGGAACGCGTACAACCAGATCGTGGGGACGGGTGATCTCACTGACGACGGTCGGGCCGATCTGGTGGCTCGTGACTCCACCGGTGTGCTGTGGCTGTATCGCGGTACGGGGAGTGCGGGCGCTCCGTTCGCGGCACGGACACGGATCGGTGGCGGCTGGAATGCCTACAACCTGCTGGTCAGGGCTGGCGACGTAGACGGCAGCCGAGTCGATCTGTTCGCCCGCGATGCGAGCGGTGCGCTCTGGTTCTACGCGGGCACGGGGATCGCCACCGCGCCGTTCGCACCCCGGAAGAAGATCGCCTCGGGCTTCGACACCTACAGCACCTTGCTGTGAACGCATGAGTCCGGGTGCGCCCGGATCCGCCCCACCCGGCTGACGCAAGGTGACTTGCGTCAGCCGGGTGGGCCGGGAGTGGTGGGGGTGGGTCTTCTGGGGGTGATGGTGTTCGCCTTCTTGACGGTGTGTGTGGGCGGGCCTAGCATCCCGAGGCAAGTAAGGAAGGTTTCCTAACAGTTACGGCTGTGCGGTACCTCCGCACGCCATCGCACACCACGCACCTGCCGTGAGCCGGGGTCCGGCTCAGGGTCTGGCCTCCCCCCGCGCATGGAGTCATCCGATGGCAAGAGTCCCTGTCCGCGTACGCGGAATGAACGCCGCGGCCGGCCGCGGCGCCCCCTTAGCGGGGGAGAGCGAGCGGCCGCAGCGGTTTCCGCACGCGTCGATGCGTCAACTGGTGGTGGCGGTGGCGCTGTTGTGCGCCGCGGTCGCGATCGCGCGGTACACGCTGGTGGAGGTGATGGCGGGGCCCGCGAGTTTCGTGGGGATCGCGCGGCCGCGGCAGTCGGTGAACCTGGACTTCGCGCAGACCGGCCGGGTGGCGCAGGTGCTCGTCAAGCCGGGGGACCGGGTGCGCAAGGGGCAGCCGCTGGCCACGCAGGACCAGGGGCTGGCGAAGGCCGTGCTGGCGGACGCGCAGGCGGCGCTGGCGGCGGACCAGGTCACCTTGAAGGCGCTGCGGTCGCCGACGCTGTCTCCCGCCGACAGGGCGGCGCTCGACCAGCAGGTGCGGGACGTCAGCGGGCAGGTGAGCGCGGCGCAGCAGGCGTCGGCGGACGCGGTCGCGCGGGGCGGGAGCGGGGTCGGGCAGGCGCAGCAGACCTGGCAGGACGCGGTGGCGACCCGTAGGGCGGATGCCGCGCTGCTCGCGAAGGCCGACTGCCCCGACGCCGGTGACGCGTCCGCGGACGGCTCGGCGGCGGACACCGGCGCCCCGGCCACCGGGACCGCCTCCCCCCGGCCCACCGCCACCACTGCCACCGGCCGCAGTTGCGCCGAACTCACCGCGCAGGTCGGCAAGGACTCGGCCGCCGTCACCGCCGCGCTGGCGAATCTGACCCAGGCGAAGGCCACCGCCGCCCAACTGCGCGACGCCGCCGCCGGATCGCTGACGAGTGCGCGCTCGGCGCTCGCGCTGGCACAGAAGCAGCGCACCGCGGCCGGGGCTCCGGCGTCGGCGGCCGACGTGTCGGCGGCGCAGGCGGAAGTGGCCGCCGCGCAGCGGGTGGTGGACCAGGACAAGCAGGCGCTGGGCCAGTTGACGCTGCTGTCGCCGATCGACGGGGTGATCGCGGACGTCGGCGGCATCGCCGGTGAGCTGGACAGCTCGGACGGTGTGCGGCTGTTCGCCGGGCCGCAGGCGCTGCAGTCCGGCTCGGGGCCCGCCTTCGACCTGTTCCCCGACGGCTCCGCCGCCGCGTCCGAGCAGAACGGCACCCGCGCCGACCAGCAGCCGCTGATCACGCTCGTGAGCGCCGAGAACGACGCGGTCGCCCAGGTCAGCGAGGACCGGATACCCCGGCTGCGGCCCGGCCACGCGGCGCGCGTGACGGTGAACGCCCTGCACCGCTCGGTACGCGGAGCGGTCGCCCATGTCGTACGGGTCCCGGTCAGCCAGGGCGGAAAGGTCGAGTACGAGGTGCGGGTCACCGTGGCGGAGTGGCCGCCCGGCACCGAGCCGGGGATGAGCCTCAGCGTCACCTTCCCCTGACGTGAGCCCACGACGACCTACTTCTCCGGTGGAGGTGCCGCGGTGCTCAGGCATTCCGGTCTGCTGATGCTCGCCCTCGACGCCGCGCTGGTGGCGGCGATCGTGCTGCACGCGCTGCGGCGGCGGTTCGACGACTCCGACCGCGGGGTGGGAAACGTCGTGGTGCTGCGCAAACCGCACCCGCCGTCGCTGGCGCGCGTCGCCGTCTTCGTCGCGGTGTGCGTGCTGGGCAGCGTCGGTCTGATCGGCCTGCGCTCGCCCGACCTGTCGAGGACGTACCGGGCGGTCATCGCGCACATGGCGGTGCGGATCTACCCCGAGCCCGCCGTCGTGAACAGCTATGTGTCGCACCTGCGGCCCGTCATCCCGCTCAGCTTCCTCGCCTTCTCCGTCGCGCTGGCCGTGTCGATCCACGCCACCCCCGGGCGGCGGCTGGTGATCCTGCTGCACGCGCCGCTGGCGGTCTTCACGTCCGTGCTCGCCGACACGCTGCTGGCGGTCGGCGGGATCGAGAGCGGTCTGCCGCTCGGGCCGTTCCCGCTGGTGAGCATCCTGATGCACTACCTGGTGGCGTACGTGCTCGCGATGCGGCTGGCCCTGACGACCTACCAACTGCCGCGGCCCACGCAGGTGCCGATCACCCGCAAGGGCGACCTGCTCGACACCCTGATCCTGCTCACCGTGCTGCTCGTCGTCTTCGTGCTCGTGGCGACGGGCGCCGACTACGTCATCCGCCGCACCGGCGGCGACCCGGTCTTCTACACGTTCGTGCTGATCGCGGTGCCCGTCTACCTGAAGTTCGGCATCTACATCGTGCTGACGGTGCTGCGCTTCTTCGGCGGCCGGCGGCTGCCGGAGCCGCCGCCGGTCGAGGACCGGCCGCCGATCGACGTCATCGGCCCGGCGTACAACGAGGAGACGAACATCGTCCGCTGGGTCGAGAGCATCGACGCGGCGGCGGTCGTCTACGGCGGGCCCGTACGCCTGATCCTGTGCGACGACGGCTCGGTGGACGGCACCCGGGCGCTGGCGGAGGAGGCGATGGCCCGTGCGGTCGCGGTCCGCGGCGAGGTCATCGCGGGCGCGCACGCGGGCAAGGCGACGGCGCTCAACCTCGCGCTCACCCACTGCACCGCGGACTACGTCATCCGCCACGACACCGACTGCGAGGTGCACCCGCAGTCCTTCCTCTACACCGTCCCGTGGTTCGAGTCCGACCCGAGGATCGGTCTCGTGGGCGCCTTCATGTTCGTGAAGCGGCCGCTGAGCACCTGGATCGACCGGATGCGCTCGCTGGAGCTGGCCGCCGGGTTCGGTCTGCCGCGCCTCGCCTACGCCGTCGTCGACATGCAGCCGTGCGTGCCGGGCAACTACACGGCCGTACGCCGCGAGGCCGCGCTGGAGATCGGCGGCTGGCCGGAGGGCATGCTCGGCGAGGACATCGACTTCACCTGCTCACTGGCCCGGATCGGCTACCGGGCGGTGTACGACCGCCGGGTCTGGGCGTACGAGGACGTGCCGGAGGACGCCGCCCAGTTGCGGATGCAGCGGCGGCGCTGGAGCCAGGGCTCGATCTACAACTTCGCGCGGTTCGTGCCCTTCGCCTGCGGCACGGCGGGACCGCGGTTCTGGTTCGCCGAGTTCTTCAAGGGCGCGCGGCGGCTGGTGCAGCCGATGCAGTTCGCCGCGTATCTCTTCGCCCTCCAGGTGGCGCTGTTCGACCCCGGCGTACGGCAGAACCTGCCCCACCTGCTGGCGTTCTTCATCCTCGCCAAGCTGCCCATGCTGGTGGTCGTGATGTGCAGCATGTTCTACCGCGGGCTGTGGCGGGCGTTCCTGTGGTGGCCGCTCTTCCTCGGCTTCATGATGATCAAGCGGCTGGCCAACGTGGAGGCGCTGCTGCTGCTGCGGACCCGGCCGGTCAGCCCGGTGTGGTGGCACCGGGCCCGGCGGACCCGGCCGGACTCCGCCGGCATCACCTGGCCCGTGCTCCGCCCGCGCTACCTCCCCGAACCCGCCGCCGGGGACGATGAGTTGGCCGGGGTGAGGTGACCGCGGGCCCGTCCGCGGCCGGGCTGGTCGCGGACGGACCGGTCGCGGAAGGCCCGACCCCCTGGATCGAGTAGTGCTCCATGCTCATGTACGGCGCCAGCAGGTCCGTGTACGGCGTGTGGGCCGTGTACGTCTGCAACTGGTCGTGGTCCACGGCGTTGTCGATCGCCATCAGGACCGTCATCTGGTTCTGCGCCATGAAACGCGTGGCCACCTCGCTCGTGCGGACGCTCGCCGAGTCCAGGAAGCCGTACTGCGTGTAGAGGGTGGGGAACCGCTTGCGCAGCGCCGCGATGTTCGCGAACGCCTCGTCGGGGATGACCGGCAGTGCCAGGAACGCGGCGCTGGGGGTGACCACGTCGTGGGCGATGGCGCCCTGGTCGATGGCGAGCGGGGCGGCGCCGTAGTTGGTGTACCGGGGGTGGTCGCCGGGCGCGATGGCGGGCGCCCAGCCCCAGACGGGCGTCTTGGCGCCGTCCGCCGCGTAGGCGCCGTGCGCCAGCGCGGTGTTGCGGTCGTTGAGCCCGAGGCTGTCGGGCGCCATCGTCTGCTCGGGGAAGACCAGGTCCGGCGCCAGCGCTTGGAACATGCTGCCGCTGAAGGTCGGCACGAACTGGATGCCGTCGTAGGCGTAGTGGCCCTCGAAGATCTGGTACGTGCGGTGGTTCTGCGGGTCCACGTAGCCGACCGTCGTGCCGCGCGGCACCTGCCGCTGGCGGTGGTCGGCGGGCGGCGTGCGGTTCAGGCCCCACCACAGCGCGCCGGGGACCTTGCCGCTGCCGATGGCCATGTACTCGGCGATCCGCGGCCCCGAGTAGGCGTTCTGGTACGTGGCCCGGGAGTAGTCGCCGCCGACCTGGTAGCCGTTGTAGAGGACGTTGTCGGCCTGGTCGTAGAGGAACTGCCAGTCCATGGCGTCCAGCAGGGTCCCGAACCGGGCGGCGAGGGCGGGGAAGGCGCTCCTGGCCACCAGCAGGCCCTGTCCGAGCCAGCCGTTGTCGACGCTGGAGACGTATCCGGTCTGCGCGGTGTCGCCCCGGGGGCCGTCGATGGGGGCGCCGGTCTTCGTGCTGTACCAGCGGAAGAGGAAGCCGCGGTATTTGGCCATGCCCTCGATCTCGCCCAGCGTCGCGGCGGCGGCCGTCTGCGCCTGGTCCGCCGTCACCAGGCCGAGGTCCCTGGCCGCCACGATCGACGACAGATAGCTGCCGATCAGGGCGGGGTTGGTGTACTCCTGGGCGTCCGACGGCGGCTGGAGGGTGACATGGCTGCCCGGCGGCCCGTCCAGCAGGACGCTGTCGCGCGGTAAGTGCGTGGCGGGGTTGAGGCCGGGGCCGGACAGCAGGCTCCAGGTGCGGGCCGCGGCCTGCCGCAGGAAGGTGAGCTGGCCGTTGTTCAGATACGCCGTGGGGTCGGTGACGAGCGAGCTGCCCGCCGCGCGCGACGCCCACGGGTCGGTGACGACGCCGCGCGCGGACGGGCCCGGCGGACCGTTGTCCACCAGGCCCGCCACGCCGCAACTCGCCGCCGCGACCAGGATCGAGGCCGTGATCCCCAGACCGGCGGCCCGGATCTTGCCGTGCGTTCCCACCACCCGCTCACTCCTTCGCAGTTGCGGTCCGTCCCGGTCGTGCGGCGTGTGCTGCCGTGCGCTCGGACCCGCTACCCGACGGGCAGCCGGACGACGAGGTCCTCGGCGGTGGGCATGCCCGCCCGCCAGACCGAACGCGCCACGATCTTGGACGGGTCCACGCGGTGCCGGTAGCGGCCCGCGATCTCGGTGCACTCCTCGAACAGGCCGTCCGACAGCGTGGTCGGCTCCAGCCCCAGCGCGAGGAACTGGTCGTTGCGGACGTTCAGTTCGTTGGCGTCCTGCTCCCTGCGCGGGTTCGGCAGGTTCGCGACCTCGACGCCGGTCATCTTGCTGACCATCTGGGCCAGGTCGGACACCCGGTGCGTCTCGGTGATCTGGTTGAACACCCGGGGCCTGCTGGTCTCCGGCGGGTTCTCCAGCGCGATCTCGATACATCGCACGGTGTCGCGGATGTGGATGAAGGCACGGGTCTGGCCGCCGCTGCCGTGCACGGTCAGCGGGTGGCCGACGGCGGCCTGCATCAGGAACCGGTTGAGCACGGTGCCGTAGTCGCCGTCGTAGTCGAACCGGTTGACCAGCCGCTCGTCGCGGACGGTCTGCGGGGTCTGGGTCCCCCAGACGATGCCCTGGTGCAGATCGGTGATGCGGAGCTGGTCGTTGCCCGCGTAGAAGGCGAACATCAACTGGTCCAGGACCTTGGTGAGGTGGTAGACCGAGCCCGGGTTGGCGGGGTGCAGGATCTCCCGCTCGATGTCGCCGTCGGGCGTGGGCACCTTGACCGTCAGATAGCCCTCGGGGATCGGGGCCGAGCCCGACCAGCCGTAGCCGTAGACGCCCATGGTCCCCAGGTGCACCAGGTTCGCCCCGATGCCGGTGGTGACGAGCGCCTCCAGCAGGTTGTGGGTGGCGCGGACGTTGTTGTCGACCGTGTAGCGCTTGGCCTGCGGCGACCGCATCGAGTACGGCGCCGCCCGCTGCTCGGCGAAGTGCACGATCGCGTCCGGGCGCCGGTCCTTCAGCAGCGTCACGAACCGGTCGTACTCGCGGGCCAGGTCGAGCCGGACGAACGCGATGTCGCGGCCGGAGACCTCGCCCCAGACGCGGACGCGCTCGCCGATCGGACGGATGGGGGTGAGGGACTCGACCTCCAGCTCGAGGTCGATCGCGCGGCGGCTCAGATTGTCGACGACGGTGACGTCGTGACCGCGGTCGGACAGGTGCAGGGCCGTCGGCCAGCCGCAGAACCCGTCTCCGCCGAGAACTAACACATGCATGGGTTTCCACTCCTCGTCGATGTGATGGGGGGAACGAGATGAGCGGGATTTGTTAGGAAACCTTACTTACTTGTCCGGGGAAGATACTCCCGTGCCGTGGAGCCGTCAACGCATCCGGCGTGACGGGTGTTCTTGGCGGTGCCGCCGTGCCGGGTGTGTCGCGGTACGGGCTCGCCGCCGCCGCTGTGCGATCCCTTGACACGCCCTGAGGGCACGCGTATCAACATTCCCGGGATTGTTAGGAAAGCTGACTAATAACCGGGGCGGGGTCGGCCGACGGGATCCGTCGTGCCGTACCCGCCCCGGCGTCCGCCTGGCCGGCTGCCGCGGACCGTGTGCCTCACCCCGCTCGCGCTGCTCGCTGCCCCGCTCGCCGCCCTGCTCGCGCTTCTCGCTCCACCCACCACTCTCGCTGGGAGGCATGACTCGTGATGAGCACCACTGGACACCGGAAGGATCCGGCGTACTGGAAGGCCGTCGCGGACTCCGCGTGCGTCGAACTGGCCGACGCCGACGCGCTGGAGACCCTGGCCTGGACGGCGCGGACGTTCGGCGACCGCTGGATCGTCGCGTCGAGCATGCAGGACGCCCTGCTGATCGACCTCGCCGTCCGCGTGAACCCGGCCGTCGACGTGCTGTTCCTGCAGACCGGCTACCACTTCCCCGAGACCCTCGGCACCCGCGACGCCGTGACGGTGGACTATCCGCGGTTACGGGTGATCGATGCCGAGCCCGAGCAGTCCGTCGCCGAGCAGGAGGCGGCGTACGGCACGCTGCACCGCACGGACCCCGGCCGCTGCTGCCAACTGCGCAAAGTACGGCCGCTGCGGCGGGCGCTGGCCGGCTACGACGCCTGGGTGACCGGCATCCGCAGGGCCGACGCGCCGACCCGCGCGGACGCGCCGCTGGTCAGCTGGGACGAGCGCCACGGCCTGGTGAAGGTCAACCCGATCGCGGCCTGGTCGGACGAGCGGGCCGAACGCTACCTCGCCGAGCGCGGCGTGCTGCGCAACCCGCTGGTCGCCGAGGGCTACACCTCCATCGGCTGCGCGCCCTGCACCACCAAGCCCGGCCCCGACGACGGGCCGCGCGGCGGCCGGTGGGCCGGACTCGGCAAGACCGAGTGCGGACTTCACGGCTGAGGAGCCCCCGACATGACGACGGTCCACCCCACAGACCCTCACCCCCACCACCGGCCCGGCCACCCCCACCCCTACGACGGCGACCCCGACACCCTCGACGCGCTGGAGTCCGAGGCGATCCACATCCTGCGCGAGGTCGCCAACGAGTTCGACGCGCCGGTGATCCTCTTCTCCGGCGGCAAGGACTCCGCCGTCCTGCTGCACCTGGCGGTGAAGGCGTTCTGGCCCGCGCCCGTCGCCTTCCCGCTGCTGCACGTCGACACCGGCCACAACTTCGCCGAGGTGACCGCCTTCCGGGACCGTACGGCCGCCCGCCACCAGGTGCGGCTGCTGGTCGCCCGGGTGCAGGACTGGATCGACGACGGGCGGCTGGCGGAGCGCACCGACGGCACCCGCAACCCGCTGCAGACCGTGCCGCTGCTGGACACCATCACCTCGCACCGGTTCGACGCGGTGCTCGGCGGCGCCCGCCGGGACGAGGAGCGGGCCCGGGCGAAGGAACGCGTCTTCAGCCTGCGCAACTCCTTCGGCCAGTGGGAACCGCGCCGGCAGCGCCCCGAGCTGTGGAACCTGTACAACGGCCGCCACCGCCCCGGCGAGCACGTCCGCGTCTTCCCGCTGTCCAACTGGACCGAGCTGGACGTGTGGCACTACATCGCCCGGGAGCGCGTGGAGCTGCCGTCCCTCTACTACGCCCACCGGCGCGAGGTGTTCCGGCGCGGCGACATGTGGATGACCGCCGGCCCCTGGGGCGGCGCGCGGGACGGCGAGGAGGTGTGCGAGCGCACCGTGCGCTACCGCACCGTCGGCGACGGCTCCTGTACGGGCGCGGTCGACTCGGACGCCGCGACCGTCGACGAGGTGATCGCCGAGGTCGCGGCGAGCCGTCTCACCGAACGCGGCGCGACCCGGGCCGACGACCGGCTGTCCGAGGCGGCGATGGAAGACCGTAAACGAGAGGGGTACTTCTGATGGCGCGAGGCACGGACGACTTCGGCACGGACGACCGGCCCGCGGCGCTGCTGCGGCTGGCCACCGCGGGCAGCGTCGACGACGGCAAGTCCACGCTCGTCGGGCGGCTGCTGTACGAGACCAAGTCGGTGCTCGCCGACCAGCTCGACGCCGTGCGCCGGGCCAGCGTGGACCGCGGACTCGCCACGCCCGACCTGTCGTTGCTGGTGGACGGGTTGCGCTCGGAGCGCGAGCAGGGCATCACCATCGACGTGGCGCACCGCTACTTCGCCACACCGAAGCGGTCCTTCGTGCTGGCCGACACCCCCGGCCACGTCCAGTACACCCGCAACACCGTGACCGGTGCCTCCACCGCCCAGCTGGCCGTGGTGCTGGTCGACGCGCGCTCCGGCGTCGTCGAGCAGACCCGCAGGCACGCCGCCGTCCTGGCCCTCCTCGGTGTGCCCCGGCTGGTCCTGGCGGTCAACAAGATCGACCTCGTGGACTACGCGGAGCCGGCCTTCACCCTGATCGCCGAGGAGTTCGGCGCGTACGCGAAGGCGCTCGGCTACGACGGCGGCGACGTGACGTCCGTCCCCGTCTCGGCGCTGTGCGGCGACAACGTGGTGGAGCGGTCCGCGCGCACTCCCTGGTACGAAGGACCCACGCTGCTGGAGGAGTTGGAGACGGCGCCGGTCGTCCCCGAGGCGTACGACGCGCCGTTCCGCTTCCCGGTGCAGCATGTGATCCGGCCGCGCACCCCCGAGTACCCCGACTACCGCGGTTACGCGGGCCAGGTCGCCTCGGGCAGCGTCGCCGTCGGCGACAAGGTGCTGGTGCTCCCGGCCGGGCTGCGGACCACCGTCGAGGGCGTCGACACCGCGGACGGCCCGCTGGCAGCGGCGACGGCGGGCCGCTCGCTGACGCTGCTGCTCAGCGACGCGATCGACGTCTCGCGCGGCGACATGATCGTGGCCGCGGACGAACCGCCCGTCCTCACCGACGAGTTGGACGCGGCGCTGTGCTGGCTGGCGGAGACCCCGCTGCGTCCCGGCATGCGGGTGCTGGTCAAACACGGCACCAGGACCGTCAACGGCCAGGTGACGGAGGTGACCTCGCGGTTCAGCGAGCAGACCCTGACCACCACCGCCGCACCCGGGGAACTACGCCTCAACGAGATCGGCCAGGTCCTGCTGCGCGTCGCGCAGCCGCTCCCGGTCGACGCCTACCGGGCCAACCGCCGTACCGGCTCTTTCCTCGTCATCGACCCGGCCGACGGCACGACGCTCGCCGCCGGGCTGGTCGGCACACCGCTCTTCGCCGCCGTGCCACCGGTGATCAGCGCACGGTGATCAGCGTCCGGTGAGCCGGGCGGGCAGACCGAACGCGGCGAACACCCGCGGGTCCTGGAAGGAGGTGCTGCGGGTGATGCCCGCGTCGGTGACGGTGAGGACCTGGAGGCTGTGCAGGTCGTACCCGCCGTCCCCGGCGCGGGTGTAGGCGGCGAGCGCGGGCTGCCCGTTGGCGCGCGCCGGTTCCATGCGCCAGTCCGTGCCCCGGAGGGTGAAGGCGCGCGCCAGGAAGCGCACATACCGCTCGGGGCCCACGAACCAGTTGACGAAGGGGGGCATCTCCAGCACGACGTCATCGGCGAGCAGCTTCTCCAGCGCCCCCAGGTCCGCGCTCTCGAAGGCGGCCACATAGCGCTCGACGCGGGCCCGGTGGCCGGGGTCCGCGGGCTCGTCGATCTGGTCCTCGCCGAGCCCGGCGTCGCCGAGCGTCGCCCTGGCCCGCTGCAGCGCGCTGTTGACCGCCGCCGTCGTCATGCCCAGCGCGGCGGCCACCTCGGCGGCGGGCCACTCCAGGACCTCCCGCAGGATGAGCACGGCCCGCTGCCTGGCGGGCAGGAACTGCATCGCCGCGATGAACGCGAGCCGCAGCGAGCCCCGCGAGAAGAGCACGCCCGCCGGGTCGCCGAACATCGCGTCCGGCGCCGGCTGCAGCCACGGCACCTCCTCGCCCCTGACCAGCGGCGCCTCCGGGTCGTCGCCGGGCGGGGTGCCGAGCCCGGACGGCAGCGGGCGGCGGCTGCGCTGCTCCAGCGCGGCCAGGCACGCGTTGGTCGCGATCCGGTAGAGCCAGGTGCGCAGCCCCGCGCGGCGCGGATCGTAGCTGCCGTACGCGCGCCAGGCCCGCAGCAGCGTCTCCTGCAGCAGGTCCTCGGCGTCGTGCAGCGAGCCCGTCATCCGGTAGCAGTGCGCCAGCAGCTCCCGCCGGTACGGTTCCGTCCCGGCGGCGAAGTCCCCCTGGGCCGTGGTCGTCGTCGTCACCCTGTCCTCCTCAGCCGTGGTGCGAACCCCTCTCCGTACATACCGGCGGGCGGCCCCGAACTCATCGGTGCGCCACCGATGAGTCGCGGCGGCCGCGCCGATACATACCGGTGAAAGGCGACAGCGGAGTCGGCGCGGGCCGCGCCGACCGACATCAGGGACACACCATGGGCAAGATCGTCATCAGCACCAACAGCACACTCGACGGCGTCGTGCAGGACCCGGACGGCGAGGACGGCTTCAGCCGCGGCGGCTGGTTCAACGGGCTGGGGGACAAGGACAAGGAAGCCTGGGCCAAGGTCTTCTTCGACGAGGCGATGACCGCGGGCGCCCTGCTCCTCGGCCGGCACAGCGACGCCTGGTTCGCCGGCCGCTGGGACTCCCGCGAGGGGGTGTGGGCGGACAGGCTCAACAGCCTGCCCAAGTACGTCGTCTCGTCCACGCTGGAGAAGACCGCGTGGCGCAACGGCACCGTCCTGAGCGGCGACCCCGCCACCGAGGTCGCCAGGATCCGGGAGACCGTCCCCGGCGACATCCTGCTCTACGGCAGCGCCCGGCTCGCCCACACCCTGCTGGCGCACGGCCTGGTCGACGAGATCCGGCTGGTCGTCTTCCCGACCCTGCTCGGCGCGGGCACCCGGCTCTTCCCGGAGACCCCGGCCGAGCACCGGCTCCGCCTGACCGGGACCCGTCCCGTCGGTGACAGCCTGGTCCTCGTCACCTACGAGGCCGTCCGCGACTGACACCACGGGCGGGCGCCCAGGACGGTCCCGGGCGCCCGCCCGTCAGTGGGCGCCGTGGAAGTTCAGTGCCACCACGCCCGCGATGATCAGGGCGATGCCCGCCCACTGCGGCCAGCCCAGGGGTTCGCCGAAGGCCACGGCGCCGATGGCGGCGACCGAGGCGGTGCCGACACCCGACCAGACGGCGTAGGCGACCGAGACCGGGATGTCCTTGAGCGCGATGCCCAGCAGGACGAAGGAGGCCACGTAGCCGATGACGACCAGGACGGTGGGGAGCACTCGGGTGTAGCCGTCGGTGAGCTTCAGGCAGCAGGTGGCGCAGACCTCGGAGACGATGGCGAGGGCGAGCAGGAAGTAGGGCACGGTGACTCCGAGGAGGTGCGGGCCGGGGCCCCTAGACCCGGGCGGCGGCGAGGGTGGAGAGCAGCACCAGATCGACCTCCTCCAGGCTGCCGACCACCAGGACACCGGGCTCCGAGGTGATCGGGACGGTGGACGGGACGGCCACAGCATGGCATCCCGCGGCCAGTGCGGAGGACAGGCCGAGCGGGCTGTCCTCCACCGCGACGCACGTACGCGGCGCGACGCCGAGCCGGGCGGTCGCGGCGAGGTACGGCGCCGGGTCGGGCTTGCTGCGGACGGTGTCCTCGGCCGCCACCGTCAGGGTGAACCACTCCTCGCCCAGGGTGCGCAGCACGAGGTCGACGATCCGCCGCGGTGAGGCGGTGACCAGCGCCGCGGGGACCCTCGCGTCCCGCAGTTCGGCCAGCAGCCGCAGGGCGCCGGGCCGCGGGGTCACGTCCTCGGCCACCCGCGCCGCGAAGGCGGCGTCGAGGTCGTGGGCGATCCGCGCCTCGGACGCGTCGGGACCGGCCATCCCGTACAGGTACCCGGCGGTGTGCGCGACCGGGCGGCCCAGCACGTTCGGCAGGTCGTCGTCGGTCAGCCCGTACCCCATTCCCTCCGCGATCTCGGCGACCGCCAGCCACCACAGATGTTCGGTGTCGACGAGTGTGCCGTCCATGTCGAACAGGACGGCGGCGGGGTGGGCGGGGGTGAGACGGGAGCGCACGAAGGCCCTTCCTGGAGGATGAATCGGTGGACGCGGCCGATCCGGGCATGCTGGATCGGCCGGTACGGCGGTCAGTTAGCGCGGCCGGTCCTGCGGCGCGGCGGATCGGCCGGTACGGCGGGTCGGGCCGCATGGCGGTTGAGCCGTCCGGCGGTCGGGTCGCGCGGTGGTCGGGACGTACGGCGGTCAGGCCGGACGGCGGCGGTCGACCAGCACCGGGCGCTCGGGCAGCGTCGGCGTGGCCGCGCAGCCCACGGGCAGGGCGGCCGCGTCCTCGGTGGGCACATCGGCCTTGACCTCGGTACCGTCCGCGAGGCGGACCGTGATCCGGGTGATCGCGCCGAGGAAGGAGGCGGCCACCACGGTGCCGCCGCCGCGCGGGTCGCCGCTGACCCGTACGGCCTCGGGCCGTACCAGCACGTCGAGTTCACCGTCGGCCGGCAGCTCGCCCTCGACGGGCAGCGTCACGCCCAGCACCTCGACCCGCCCGCCGTCGCCCGCGGCCCTGACCGCGGGGATACGGCTCATGGTGCCGACGAACTCGGCGACGAACGCGGTGGCGGGGCGCCCGTACAACTCGGCGGGCGCCGCGACCTGTTCGAGCCGCCCGGCGCGCAGGACGGCGACGCGGTCGGCCATCGACAGCGCCTCCTCCTGGTCGTGGGTGACGAACAGGGTGGTGATCCCCAGATCCTGCTGGAGCCGCCGGATCTCCTCGCGCAGCGACAGCCGCACCTTGGCGTCGAGCGCCGACAGTGGCTCGTCCAGCAGCAGCACGCGCGGCTCCAGCGCCAGCGCGCGGGCCAGCGCGACCCGCTGCTGCTGGCCGCCCGACATCTGGTGCGGGAAGCGCTCGGCCAGCCCGCCCAGACCCACCAGGTCCAGCAACTCCCCGGCCCTGCGGTGCCGTTCGGCCTTCCCCGTGCCGCGCATCCGCAGTCCGAAGGCGACGTTCCCCACGGCGGTCAGATGCGGGAAGAGGCTGTACGACTGGAAGACCATGCCCGCGCCGCGCCGGTGGGCGGGCACGCCGGTGACGTCCTTGCCGTCGACCAGCACCTGCCCGGCGTCCGGGCGCTCGAACCCGGCGAGCATCCGCAGCGCCGTGGTCTTGCCGCAGCCGGACGGGCCGAGCAGCGCCAGCAGTTCGCCCGGGTGGGCGGTCAGGTCGAGACCGTCCAGCGCGACCGTGGCGCCGAACCGCCTGCGCAGCCCGGCGAACTCGACGGTGGCACCGCCGTTCTCGCGGGCGGACGCGAAGGCTGCTTCTACGGTGGTCGCGGTCATGACGTCTTCTCCTGGGCGGTGGGTGCCGCGGCCGTGGCGGCGGGGTCGTTACGGGGGCCGCGGGATCCGCGGGAGCGGTCCCGGCCGCGGGCCGAGCGGGCGGAGCGGCCGCGTCCCGCCGCGGCGAGCAGGAGCAGCAGGACCCAGGTGAGGACCAGGCTCAGCACCGACACCGAGACGGACATCTGCGCGTCGCTGCCGCCGAGGGAGACGATCCACACCGCGAACGGCTGGTAGCCCAGGATCGAGGCGACGGTGTACTCGCCCAGCACCAGCGCCAGGGTGAGGAAGGCGGTGTTGAGCAGCGCGCCGCGCAGATTGGGCAGCACCACCTGGACGACCGCGCGCGGCCAGCTCGCCCCGCAGTTGCGGGCCGCCTCCACCAGGGTGGTGAGGTCGAGGCCGCTGAGCCCCGCGTCCAGCGTCCGGTACGCCAGCGGCAGCGCCATCAGCACGTACGCCAGCAGCAGGACCACCGGGAAGCCCGGGTTCTGGATGGTGTTGAAGGTCTGGAAGAGCGGGGTGTCGGCGAAGTCGTCGGGACCCCACTGGAGCACCGAGCTGATCCCGGCCGTCAGCGCCACCGCGGGCACCACCAGCGGCAGCGAGCAGAGCACCTCGACCAGGACCCGCAGCCGGGGCGCGGTCAGCCGTACCGCGACCAGCGCGGGCACCAGCAGCAGCAGCGTCAGTGCCGTGGTCGCGGCGGCGAGTTCCAGCGTCAGCCGCAGGCTGCTCCAGAACCCGGGGGCGCTGAGGATCCCGCTGTACGAGCTGAAGGTGAGGCCCTGGCCCGGCACGTCCACGGTGAACAGCACCGAAAGGGCCATCGGGCCGAGGAAGTACAGCGCGGCGACCAGGCCGACGACCGCGCGCCACACCCGCGGACGGCGCCGCCCGCGGGCCTGCGGCGTCTGCGGCACGGCCGTACCGGCGGTCGGGGTCAGTGCAGCCATCGTGCGCTCCTGCGCTGAAGGGGGATGTAGAGGGCCATCACCGCACCGGCGATCACGATCATGTCCAGGCTCAGCGCCAGCGCCACATTGCCCTGCCCCGCCAGCACGTTGCCGGACAGCGCGTTGGCTATCTGCAGCGTGATCAGCGGCACGGAGCTGCCGACGATCGCGGCGGCGGTGGCGTACGCGGCGAAGGCGCTGCCGAAGAGCAGCACGAAACCGCCGAGCAGACTCGGCGCCAGGATCGGCAGCGCCACGTGCAGCCAGTACTGGCGGGCCGTCGCGCCGCTGTTCTGCGCCGCCTCGCGCCACTGCGTGCGCAGGCCGTCCAGCGCGGGCGTGATGCTGAGCACCATCAGCGGCACCAGGAAGTACAGGTAGACCACGGTCAGCCCGGTGAAGGAGTACAGGCTCCAGCCGTGCTTGCCCAGGTCCAACGCGCGGGTCAGCTCACCGGAGTTGCCGAGGGTGGCGACGAAGGCGAAGGCCAGCGGCACACCGCCGAAGTTCGCCAGCACACCGGAGGCGGCGAGTACGCCCTCGCGCAGCGCGCGGAAGCGGGAGGTCACCACGGCGTGGGCGAGCGGCAGCCCGAGCACGACGCCAATCGCCGCGGTGAGGGCCGACAGCTTGACGCTGCCCCACAGCGCGGTGAGGTAGGCGCCGTGCACCGACTGGCTGAGGTTGTCGGTGGTCCAGTGCCTGCCGCCGGGCGCGCCCGGCGAGGTCTTGAAGGCGTTGGTGAGGATCGCGAAGGCGGGCAGCCCGAAGACCACGAGCACGAAGACGATCAGCGGCAGGACGGCGAGCCATCCGGCGGAGCGCGGTCGGAGGCGGGCTGCGAGCGAGCCGCTGGCGCGGCCGGCGCGGGGCGCCTTCTTACCGGTGAGGGGGGCGGCGGCCCCGCCGCCGGAGTCCTCAGGGGAGGATCCGGCGGCGGGGGACGGCGCCGCGGCGCGGGCCGTGGTCATCTGCGCGGTCAGCTCACGGCCTTGGACCAGCCGGCGAGCACGGCCTTCTGGGCCGTGTCGACCTGGGCGGAGGTCGGGAAGGTGGGGTTGCCGGTGACCGCGGGGAGCTTGGCGGCGGCGGCCTTGTCGATGGTGCCGGCGGACGCCATGGCCGTCATCTCCGCGGGGCGCGAGAAGCCCTGCAGCCACAGGTTCTGGCCCTCGGGGCTGTACAGGAACTCCTCCCACAGCCGGGCGGCGGCCGGGTGCGGGGCGTACTTGTTGATCGCCTGGCTGTAGTACTGCGCGTACTGGCCGTCGGTGGGCACGGCCACCTTCCAGTCCAGGCCCTTGCTCGCGAACTCCTTGGCGTAGCCCGCGTTGAGGTAGTCCCAGTCGATGCTGATCGGCGTCTCGCCCTTCTCGACGGTCGCCGGGGTGGACTCGACCGGGTTGAAGTTGCCGTTCGCCTTGAGCTTGTGGAAGAAGTCCAGGCCGGGCTGGATGTTGTCCAGCGAACCGCCGTTGGCGAGCGAGGCCGCGTAGACGCCGCCGAACGCCGAACCCGACTTGGTCGGGTCGCCGTTGAGCGCGACCTGGCCCTTGTACTGCGGCTTGAGCAGGTCGGCGAAGGTGGCCGGGCACACCTTGACGGCCTTCGCGTCGCAGCCGATGGAGACGTAGCCGCCGTAGTCGTCGTAGCGCAGGCCGGCCGCGTCCTTCTGGCCCGCCGGGATGGAGTCCCAGGTGGCGACCTTGTACGGGGCGAGGATGCCCTGCGCGGCGGCCTTCAGCGCGAAGGAGTTGCCGAGGTCGACGACGTCGGGGGCGCGGGTCTGGCCCTTGCGGGAGGTGATCGCGGTGATCTCGTCCTGGCTGGCGCCGTCGGGGTTCTCGACCGCGATCTTGATGCCGTACTTCTTCTCGAACGCGCTGATGATGGCGCCGTAGTTGGCCCAGTCCGGGGGCAGCGCGATGGCGTTGAGCTTGCCCTCCTTCTTGGCGGCGGCGACCAGTGCGGTCATCCCGCCGAAGTCCGCCGCGGAGGCGGCCGTCGCCGCGTTCTTGCCGCCCGAGGAGGTGGACGCCGAGCTGCTGGAGGACGAGCCGCAGCCGGTCAGGGCGAGCGCCGCGGCGGTGAGCCCGGCGGCCATGGCGGCGACGCGGGCGCGAGGGACTATCACGGGGTTCCTCCTGGAGAGACGCGACGTGCCTGGGGGACGCGCGGGGGACGTGTCACCGCGTACGGCGGTGGGGGCGTCGTACGGCCGCCGGCGGGAAGTCGGCCGGGTTGGCTGTACAACTTTCCCCAGTACGCCCGATGCTGGTGTCCAGGAGGTGAACGGCGAGGCGACACCAGGGGGATGGCGGCGGAATGTCGGCGTCCTCGTGCCGCTGACCGGCGGCGGAAGGCGACGCCTGGTGAGGGAGAGCGGATAGGGTCCAGCGGTGCGGAAGACGCGACCGCGGTGCGGTCGACGGAGGAGGGACGTTGCGGGGTGACGGCGCGGGGGCTGAGAAGGGCGCCCGGGATGCGGGCGGCCCGGACGAGGGCGGCCGAGGCGAGGGCGGCCCGGAAGCGGGCGGCCCGGAAGCGGGCGGCCGGGGCGAAGGCGCGTCCGCGAAGGGCGGCGCGGAGAGGGGCACCCTCTACCGCAAGGTCGCGGCCGACCTGCGGGAGGCCATAGCGGCGGGCGACTACGGGTCGGGCGGCAAGCTGCCCGCCGAGAGCGCCCTGGCCGAGCGGTACGGCGTCTCGCGCGGCACCATCCGCCAGGCGCTGGCGGCCCTGCGCGCCGACGGCCTGGTCACCTCCCGCCGCGGCACCCGGCGGGTCGTCCTCGGCACCGCCCGCGTCCAGAGCTTCTCGGAGCTGGTGAGCTTCACCCACTGGGCGCGCTCCGTCGGCGAGGAGCCGGGCGGCCGGGTGCACCGGATCGAGCGCCGCCCCGCCGACGACCTGGAGCGCGAGCAACTCCGGCTGGATCCGGGCGGGGAGGTCGTGCTCGTGCTGCGGGTACGGACGCTCTCCGGCCGCCCGGTGATGGTCGAACGCAGCCTGTACCCCGTGTGGGTGGGCGAGTTGGCCGCCGCGCTGCCGCCGGACGCCGTCTCGCACACCGAGCCGCTCCAGGAGCACGGTGTGGTCTTCGCCGACGCCGACCACACCATCGACCTCGTGCTGGCCGACGACGAGGACGCCCGGCTGCTGGAGTGCCGTCCCGGTGACCCGCTGCTGCGTGAGCGCCGCCGCTCGACCGACCCCCTCGGCGTCCCCGTCGAGTGGTCGGAGGACCGCTATCTGCCCGGCACCGTCGCCTTCACCGTCCACAACTCGATCGCGGCCTCCGCCCTCGGCCGCCGGCACCGCAGGACCCCGTGACCACCTGAACGGCGGCGCCCCGCGACCGCCCGCCGCACCGCTGAGCCGCTGGTGGGCGGGGTGCGCCGGGCCGGTCCCGCCTTGACACCCCCGGAGGGCCGGCGTACAGAGGAACCATGCGCCAGGGTGTGCCGGCGGATCCGCGAGGGCCGCATGTGACCGGCGGTAACACGGCGACGCGCGCGGGTGACCCCGTCGGTGTCCGCCGTCCCCGGCACGGCCCGGACCCTTCGCGGAGCACGACGGACGACGCTGTCGACGACGACCCGGCGGCCCCGTCCCCGGAGGCGGCTGCCCCGCTCCCGCACCCCTCCGACCAGGTACGGGACGACCTCTTCGCCGCCGCCGTGCTCAAGGTGCTCAAGGACACCGACGCCTACAGCGGCATGGTCTACCTGCGCTCCCACGACCGCCGCTCGCTGGTGCTGAGCACCGTCGCGGGGCTGCCGGTGTCGGCGCTGGGCTCGTTTCGGCGCGTCTCCGTGCACAGCCCGCTACCCGGCGCGATGGCGTACCGCACCGGCCGGAGCGTGTCCCTGTCCGGGTCCGAGGAGACCATGCGGCGCTTCCCCCAGCTGCTGGTGGGCCTGCCGTACTCCTTCGCGTCCGCGTACGCGCCGATCATCGCCGGGTCGGAGACCTACGGGTTCCTCTGCGCGCTCTGGAAGCCGTCCGCGGCCGGGCTGCCGCCGGGGGCGCGGCGGCATCTGCGGGCCGCGGCCAACCGGCTCGGCAGCGCGCTGGCGGAGCTGGCCACCCGGGGCGACGCGGTGGAGAGCCGCGGTGACACCGCGGCGATCGTCGAGCTGTCCGCCACGTCGGCGCCGGGATTCCGGGTCGGGCTGTTCGACTGGAACCTGGCCACCGGGGCCCTCACCGCCGACGACGAGATGTGCGCGATCTTCGGGCTCGAACCCGGGCAGTTCGACGGCCGCGCCGAGACGCTGGCCGCCCGGCTGCACCCCGACGACCTGCGCGCCTTCCGGCCCGCCGCCCGCCGCGCGCTGCGCGAGGGCAGGGTTTTCGCCGCCCATCTGCGGCTGATGGCGGGCGCGGGCCGCTCCCGCACCATCGAGCTGCGCGGCCGGGCCCACGACGCCGCGGCCGGCGGACAGCAGCTCGACCGACTGGTCGGTACCGTCCTCGACACCGGTACGAGCGCGGCGGCCTCCGAGGCCGTCGAGCGGCTGCGCCAGGGGGTCTTCTCGCTGGACGCCGAGGGGCTCGTCACCTACGCGAACCTGGGCGCCGAGCTTCTGCTCGGCGCCCACCGCGAGGAGATGCTCGCCCGTCCCTTGTGGGGCTCGCTGGGCTGGCTCGCCGACCCCGTCTACGAGGACCGGCACCGCGCGGCGATGATCTCCCGGCAGCCGACCGCCTTCCTGGCCTGCCGCCCGCCCGACCGCTGGCTGGCCTTCACGTTCTACCCCGACGCGAACGGCGTCACCGGGACGGTCGTACCGGCCACGGTCCCCGCCGGGGACGGCGGCCAGGAACCGGCCCCCGCCGAGATGGCGGCCGACGCCGTACCGCTCGGGCCCTCGGCCCCGGTGCGGCGGGCCGGGGTCGGCGCCATGTACCGCCTGCTGGAACTGGCCAGCACCCTGACCCAGGCGGTGACCGTACGCGAGGTGTGCACGGCCGTCGCCGAGCAGATCGTGCCCGCGTTCGGCGGCCAGGAGCTGGCCATCTACATCGTCTCGGGCAACCGGCTGAACCTCGCCCACCAGACCGGCTACCCCGACAGCTTCCTCGACCGCTTCGAGGGCACACCGATGCGGGCCAGGCTGCCCGGTGTGGAGACCCTCAACACCGGCGCGCCGATCTTCTTCGCCTCCGTCGACGAGCTGGCCGACGCGTACCCGGGCATCCCGATGGACGAGATGTGCGCGTGGGCGTTCCTGCCGCTGATCGCCTCGGGGCACCCGGTCGGCAGCTGCATCCTGGGCTTCGACGAGCCCCACCCCTTCACCGCCGAGGAGCGCGGGGTGCTGACCGCGCTCGGCGGCCTGATCGGCCAGGCCCTGGAGCGGGCCCGGCTCTACGACACGGAGTTCGCCCTCGCCCGCGGCCTGCAGAACGCGCTGCTGCCGCACCGGCTGCCGGAGGTGCCGGGCGTCACCATCGCGGCCCGCTATCTGCCGGGCACGCAGAGCATGGAGATCGGCGGTGACTGGTACGACGCGATCGTCACCACTCGCGGGCTCTGCCTGGTCATCGGCGACGTCGAGGGCCACAGCGTGGCCGCCGCCGCCACCATGGGCCAACTCCGCAGCGCGGTAAGGGCCTTCGCCACCAGCGACAGCGAACCGAACGAGGTGCTGGCCCGTACCAACCGCCTGCTGGCCGACCTCGACCCCGACCTGCTCGCCAGCAGCTGCCTCATCCAGCTCGACCGCACCGCGGGCCGGGCCCGTATCGCCCGGGCCGGCCACCTCCCACCGCTGATCCGCTACGCCGACGGCCGCACCGACGTCCTGGAAGTCCCCGGCGGCGCCCTCCTCGGCGTCGACCCCCGCACCGAATACCCGGTCAGCGAGTTCCACCCCGCCCCCGGCTCCATCCTCGCCCTCTACACCGACGGCCTCGTCGAAACCCCCGGCGTCCCCATCGACCAGGGCATCGACCGCCTCCGCGTCGCCCTCGCCCACGCCGACGCCACCCTCACCCTCGAACAACTGGCCGACCGCCTCCTGAGCGAAGCCACCCGCTCCACCCACCGCGCCGACGACGTGGCCCTCCTGCTCACGGCCTTCGCCCAGGAGCCGTGACGGGGGGTGGAACGGGTGACCGGGTGACCCGGTGACCGTAGGCCGGTCGGGCGTCAGTGGACGTGGATCGTGACCGTCACCGTTTTGAGGACCGCGGGGAGTTTGGTGGTGTCGACCTGGAGGATCTCGCCGTTGTCGGGCCGGGACGTGGGCGGGAGGACCTTTTGGTGGACGGTCCAGGTGCCGTCGGGGTCGACGGCGATGGTGTCGATGCCGAAGTCGTCGTCGTTGGAGAGGTAGAGGGTGCGGCCGGAGTCGGTGGTGGCGACGCCCTCGACCTTGTCGTGGCCGAAGAAGGCGCCGCTGGGGTCGAGTTGGCTGACCAGGGTGCCGACGTTGAGGTACGGCTGCTTCTGGGCCACGTTGACACCGGCGGTGGTGAGCGCGGTGAGGGCGGCGTTGGTGCCGGACTTGCCGACGAGGGCCTCGGGCGACTTGCCGTCGAGGGTGAGGCCGCTGACGTCGGTGGCGCCGTTGATGTCGGCCGCGTAGAGCGTCTTCGCGGCGAACGGCTCGACGTTTCCGTCGCGTTCGTCGATGAGGAACTTCGTGCCGGACAGCGCCGTGATCTCGCTGGCGGCGTCGCCGGTGGTGCTGGGGTCGTCCAGCAGGTAGAGGTACTGCTTGGTCCGGTACGACCGCAGGTCGATGGTGACGATGCGGATCGGCGCCACGTTGCTCGCCTTGGTGCTGCCCAGGTCCGGCTGCTGCAGCGCGGACTGCATCACGCCCACCAGGGTCGAGCCGTCGGGCGTGAGGGTGAGGCCCTCCATGCCCTTGTTCTTGGCGCGGTAGGCGAGTTCGGGCGGCAGATAGCCGATGATCTTGTGGAAGGCGTTGTCCGGGCTGTCCTTGTACGGGGTCAGCCGACCCAGCTCGTAGCCGTTCGCGTCGAAGTGCGTCAGGTACGGGCCGTACTCGTCGGAGACCCAGAAGGTGCCGTCGGGCAGCGCCACCAGGCCCTCGGAGTCGTAGCCGTACGGATCCCTGTCGACCGGCTTCGGCGTACCGCCGTTGGCGTTGGTGGCGGCGACGTCGTCGATGACCTCGCTGGTGTCGTGCGGCGGGCGGCCGCTGTACGGCACACCGCCCAGGCTCTTCGGGCCCTTCAGGGTGACCTTCCGCAGCAACTTCGCCTTGCCGTCGACGAGCGTGAACTCACCGATCTGCGGCGTGAAGTCCAGCACCATCTCGGACTTGTTGCCGTCGGGGGCGTCGGCGTTGGGGCCGCGGTCGGTCAGCCCGTAGAAGTGCCCGTGCCTGCCCGGCACCGGGGCCAGCGACGAGCCGTACCCCTCCCCGGAGATCTCGGTGGTGGTGCCGCCGGGCCCCGCGACCCGCGCGAGCGGCGGCACCGGGCCGCCGTCCGCCGCGGTGTCCTGGAAGAGCCGCACCGCGTCGGTCACCGTGTACGTGAAGGTGTCCGTGCCCTGGAACCCGGACTCCGGCTGGTAGGTGAAGGTGCCGTCGGCGTTGACCGCCACCGTCCCGTGGGACGGCTTGGTGTGCCGTACGACCGCGGTCGCGCCCGCGTCGTTGCGCAGCACGTCACCGCTCACCGTGCCGTGGCCGGAAAAGGAGTCGGACACCGCGCCGAAGTCGTGGGACGGGGCCGACAGCCAGCCACCGGCCTGCGCGGCGGCTGTGCCCGCCCCCACCACGGCCACGGTGGCACCGATCGCCACGGCGATCCGTACACGCTTGCGCGAGAAGGGTCTGTGAGTCATGTCCCAGAAGATCCCGGCCATCGGTGAACTCCCGGCGGACCCCCGGTGAACCGGTGCTTCACAGACCCCCGGAACTTCATGCCGAAGGGCCGCCTCCCCTTGCGCGGGAGGCGGCCCTCGATGTCAGGCGCTCAACGGTGCCGGGCGTGGGGTCAGTTGGCGACCCACTGGGACCACGACATGTTCCAGCCGTTCAGTCCGTTGCTCGGGTCGATGATCTTGTCGGGGGAGTTGACGACCTGGATGACGTCACCGATCAGCGAGTGGTTGTAGAACCACGCCGCGGGCGTGTTGGGGTCGCCGCCGCCCTTGACGTCGTGCAGACCCACGCAGCCGTGGCTGGTGTTCTCGTGGCCGAAGACCGACAGCGGCCGCCAGTAGTTGCCGTGCGCGAAGGTGCCCGAGTCCGACAGCCGCATACCGTGCGGCACGTCCTTGATGTGGTACGCGGCGCCCAGACCGACGGTGTGGGAGTCCATGTCGACGACGGGATCCTTCTCCTCGATCACCATCTTGCCGTTGTACGTGGTGTGCTGCGCGTCGCCGAGGCTGGTCGGGAACTGCTTGTACAGCGACCCGTTGCGGTAGATCTTCAGCTGCTTGTTCTTGTTGTCGGCCACGGAGGTCTGCGAGCGGCCGATGACGAAGGAGACGTCCTTGGACTGCTGGCCGTACACGCCCGGCGACATCTGCACGCCGTTCAGCCGCAGGTGCAGGGTGACCTTCGTACCCGGCGCCCAGTAGTTCTCGGGCCGGAAGTCGAGCCGCTGGTTGCCGAACCAGTGCCCCTTGACGTCCACCGCGGGGCTCGCGGTGACGGTGATCCCCTTGTGGGTGGCGGCCTGGTCGCCGACCGGCTTGTTGAAGTGGATCGACACCTCCATGCCCACGCCGTACGTGTCACCGGGGTTGACGTTGAAGCTGCCGAAGTTCACGGCCTTCGGCGTCAGCGTGGTGAACGTGGAGTGCTGCACGGAGACCAGACCCGCGGCGTCGACGCCCGTGGCGGTCACCGTGTACTTCGTGCCGGTGTGCAGGACGCCCGACGGCGTCCAGCTGGTGCCGTCGGCGGATATCGCGCCGTCCACCGGCGCGCCCGAGGACGGCGTCACGACGACCTTCGTCAGCTTGCCCTGGGCGGCCGAGATCTTCAGCGCACCCGAGGTGTCCACCCCGGTGGCACCGCTCTTCGGCAGGATCGACACCTGGGCCGCCGACGCCTTCTGCGCCGTCGCGTTGCCCCCGCTGCCGCCCGTACCCCCGCTGCCCGCCTTGCCGTCCTGGTGGTCCTCGCCGTGCGCACTGCCCCCACAGCCCGTCACGGCGATCAGCGTCAGCCCGGCGGCCAGCGCCACCAGACCTCCGCGCATACCGCGCGCCCCGCGGCGGCCACCCGCCCGCGCCCCCGCCATCGCGGCATCCACCCTCTGTACCGAACGCAATGAACTCTCCCCTCCCGATGTCTCCCCCATAAGAACGCCACGGCACTGTACTTCGGTTGCACCCGGCGTCATTCAGCCACCCCGGTGGGGAAATGCACGTCGGTAGGGGGGCAAGCGGGAGGAACGGGAGATAAGGGGTGAGTCGCCGCGTATCCTGTGCGCGCGCTGTCAGATCGTGCCGTCCTGCCACCACCAGGCGCGGCCCAGATCCGCCCTGCTGTCGACGTGCTGGTGGTCCTCGGTGTACGTCTCCAGGCCGGAGAAGCCACAGGTCTCCGCCTTCTGATAGACGGTCCTGTTGGCCACCCCGGGGACGTCGAGGTCGGCGGCCGTGCCGTAGAGGTGCATGCTGTCGCTCGCCCCGCCGACCGCGGCGTTGTGCGCGATGCTGCGGAAGCCGGAGTTGACCGTGATCGGTACGTTGCCCAGCTTCTTGCGCAGCGCCTCGAGCTTGTACATCGCGCGCCGCGCGTTCTCCTTCGCGGTGGCGGCGCTGACCTTTCCGCCCTCGAAGGTCCCGCTGACGCGGTCGGTGAACTCGCTGAAGTCGAAGTGCGCGGTGGAGCCGTCCGCACTCTGCAGCGCGTTGAGCTGCGCCTGCGTCGCGGGGCCGACGACCGCGTCGGCCGACAGCCCGTAGGCCGCCTGGAAGAGCCGCACCGCGGTGGCGGTGCCCGGCCCGAAGTCGCCGTCGACGGCCACCCGCGTGTGCCCGGGGCTGCCCGTCGCCCAGCCGCCCACCCTGATCTGCAGCTCGCTGACGTCGGCCCCGCTCATCCCCTGCGAGAGCGTCCGGGACCACGAGTACGCGTACGCGGGGCCGGACAGCACCAGCGATCCGAGCGCGGCACCCGCCCCTGCGGCCAGTGTCCCGCGCAGCAGCGTACGGCGGTTGAAGCGGGACGAGGAGGACGAGGTCATCGTTGTCCTTTCGAAAACCGGTCGGGGCAGGGCGAGTTGGTGCGTGAGGGTTCCCAGCATGCCGTCGGGGGTGGGGGTGCTCAAGAGGCGTGCGCCCTCGAATGGGTCTGCTGCCCGGACACGCCCTCGAATGGGGTAAAAGGTGTTTATCGGACATGGTGAGTGACACTACGACCTGACCCTGTCCCGCAGCGAACTGGATGCCCCTATGAACCCGCGTACGTACACCGCACGCACGGCTCGTACGTCCCCCACCCCAGCGCCGGCCTCGCCCCAGGCGACCTGCGCCGCCTCCCCCAAGCGCCGTACGACCGGGCGCGGCCGCGCCTGGCGGGCGCTGCTGATCGCCTCGCTGCTGCCGCTGACGGCGGCCGTGCCCGCGCTCGCCAGCCCGGCCGTCGGCAACCCGGCGCCGGACCCGAACAAGACCGGGCTGGTGGAGAAGAAGCTGGTCCCGGACCTGCTCGGGACCATGCAGAAGCTGCGCATCCCCGGCGCGCTCGTCTCGGTGACCATGCCGAAGTGGGGGACCACCACCACCGCCCTCGGCACCGACAACCTCGGCACCGGCCAGGCGATGGACGCCGCCGACCACCTGCGCGTCGGCGACATCACCAGGACCTTCACCGGCACCGTCATCCTGCAGCTCGCCGGCTCCCACCGCCTCGGCCTCGACGAGCCCGTCGCGCGGCTCATGTCCGGCGTCCCGAACGGGCAGCACATCACCGTACGCCAGCTGCTGCAGATGACCAGCGGGCTGTACGACTACAGCGAGGACCCGAACCTCAACCAGGCGCTCGACAAGCACCCGGACGCCCAGTTCGCGCCGGGCGACCTGCTCGCCGTCGCGTTCAGCCACAAGCCGTACTTCGCGCCGGGCAAGGGCTTCCACGACTCCGCCACCAACACGGTGCTGCTCGGCATGATCGCCGAGCGCGTCACCCACCAGTCGCTGCCGACCCTGCTGAACCAGCGGATCTTCACGCCGCTGGGCATGAAGGACACCCGTATCGACAACGGCGCCGCGATCGCCGCCCCGGCCGCCCGCGGCTACCAGTTCGTCGGCAACGCCGCCTCGCTGACCGCGCCCGTCCTCACCGGCAAGGACGCCGCCTGGGCCGACTACTCGGCGGGCAAGCCGCTCGACGTCACCCAGGCGAACGCCTCCTGGACCTGGGCCTCGGGCGCCGCCACCTCCACCCTCGCCGACCTGAACCGCTGGGCCCCGGCGCTGGCCACCGGCAAGCTGCTCAGCCCGGAGATGCGCCAGCAGCAGCAGCTCTTCATGCCCACCTCCACCACCGCGGGCGCCACCACGTACGGCCTGGCGCTGGCCGACTACCCCGGCTACACCGGCCTCATCGGCCACGAGGGCCAGATCCCCGGCTACTCCACCTTCATGGGGTACGACCCCAAGACCCAGGCCACCGTCGTCGTCATGGCCAACTCCGACCGCTCCCCGGACGGCACCACCCCGGCCACGGAGCTGATGAAGCGCGTCGTGGCGGACGTCTTCGGCGGCTGAGGCCGTCCTTCCCGCTCCCGCCCACACCCGTACGCCCCACGGTGCCCGCCACCGTGGGGCGTACGGCTCTGTCCGCGTACGGCTCTACCCGCCTACGGCCTACTCGCCACTCGCTACTTGCGGAAGCTCGGCCCACCGATGAAGACCAGGAGCAGCCCGACCACGAAGGCCATGACCCCCAACGAGAACCCGATAGTCGCCAGCGCCATCATCCCGGGGCCTCCTCACGTACGACCCCCACGCCCACGGGACCGGCCCGCGGCCACCCTCCCCCTCCCCCCGACCGTCTCACGCCCCCACCCCACCCGCAGATCAGCGCCCACCTCCCGAAACCGGGGTCTCACTTGCTGGACACGGGTCAGGCGCCTCACGGGGCGCGGACGGTGAGCCGCGCCGCCTCAGCCGCCGGCGCGCCGCGTGTGCTCACGCGCCGTACCGCCGCGCACGACGGCGCTCGTCAGTACTTGGGCGGACGAGGGCAGCGGCAGGCTGGGGTAGTGGCCCGTCCGGCGCCCCCGCCGCATCCAGTCGTCGAACGCGCGACTCACTTCCGCGGGCGTCAGCAACAGGACTATCGCCATGGAACGGGCGCTGCCGCCTTCGAGAGTGGTCACCCGGAACCATCCGGCCGGATCCGGGGCCAGCCTCTCCTTCGGCCAGATCTCATTGGCGTGCGGAATGCGGTGCACGATCCAGATGTCGTGATCCGCGGGCTGGTCGAGAACTCTGCCTTCGACCGTGACCTCACCGCCGACCCCGGCCATGTCACCGTCGCCGGGGGAGGTGAGCCAGGCGCGGCTCTCGCCTCCTGGCTGGGCGGCGCGGGCCTTTCCTTTCGCCCGCCGCCGTTGGGGATAGGACAGCACATGGGCCAGGGCGCGTTGTCCACGACGAGTGCACGCGGCGAAGAAGGACACGAAGATTGTGCTCAACGCGCCGCCCAGCGCCGCCAACAGTAAATTGACCATGTCCGTATCAGGCGCGCACGTATGGGAATGCCGCTGCGTGCCGTACCCCCCATTGGGCAGGGTAGGCTCCGGACGCCTCTCAGCTCACCACTTTGCGGTCGAAAGCCGCAAGTCGTCAGAACGCGCCCGCTTCCGGGGATCTTTGACAGCCTCCGGACCCCGAGCGAGGCTTCCTGGTGTGAGCCGCCCCGAACGCCGTACCGCACCCCGACCCAGGACCGCCTTCGCCTTACCGGCCGCGGCAGTCGCCTCGGCTCTCGGCCTGCTCAGCGGGTGCGGGGGAGGGGGTCCGGCGTCACCGCCCGCACGCACCACGGCGTCCGCGTCCGTGACCGTGACCGCTTCCGCGGCCCCGTCCTTCCGGGCGTTGGAGGACCGATACCACGCGCACCTGGGGCTGTTCGTCCTCGACACGGGTACGGGCCGCTCCGTCGCGTACCAGGCCGACGACCGCTTCGCGATGTGCTCGACGGCCAAGGCGCTCGCCGCCGGGGCGGTGCTGCGCAAGGCGGACGACGCGGCGCTCGGCCGGACCGTCACCTACGGCCGGTCCGACCTGCTCGACTACGCGCCCGTCACCTCGCGGCACGTGGACCACGGCATGGCGCTGTCGGCCGTACTGACGGCGGCGCTGCAGTACAGCGACAACACCGCCGAGAACCTGCTGCTGCGCGAACTCGGCGGCCCGCCCGGACTCCAAAGGGCGGTACGGGAGTGGGGCGACACCACCACCCACGTGGACCGTACGGAACCCGCCGTCAACGACGCCACCCCCGGCGACATCCGCGACACCAGCACAGCCCGCGCCCTCGCCACCGACCTGCGCGCCCTCCTCCTCGGCACCGCCCTCCCCACCGCCCACCGCGCCCTGCTCACCGACTGGATGACCCACAACACCACCGGCGGCCCCTACATCCGCGCGGCGGTGCCGAAGGGCTGGAAAGTGGCCGACAAAACTGGCAGCGGCGCCCACGGCACCCGCAACGACATCGCCGTCGTCCGGCCCACCCACGGAGCCCCGCTCGTCATCACCGTCCTCACCCACCGCACCCGCCCGAACACCCCCTCGGACGACCCCCTCATCGCCGAAGCCGTCCGCACGGCCCTCAAGTCCTTGGACCGAGCCCGGTCCTGAGGGGCGTCCCGGGCGCGGCAGGGCCGTCAGTGCTGGGCCGGGACGATGTCCTGGGTGAGGTGGCCCCAGGGGCGGGGGCGGCCGCCGCTGACGGCCGCGATGCCGGCCTCGTCGTAGCGGGAAGTGGCCAGGGACCAGGCGAGGTTGCCCGCCATGAGGTGGCGCATGCCGTCGACGTAGTGGCTGACGTGCTCGCGGGTCTCGCGGGGGACGCCGCTGCGGGCGAGGGTGCCGGGGAGGGTGGCGGCGAGGCGGGTGAAGCGGGCCGTGCGGGAGTTGGCGAGGGCGCTGATGTGGGCGACCGACTCCTCGATCGTGCAGCCCTGTTGGGCGCGGTGGACGACCACGCTGTTGGTGACGTCGCCCGCCGCCAGTTCCTTGACCAGGGAGATGATGTCGTTGACGAAGATCACCACGTCGCCGGTGATCTCCCGCATCTCGGCGAGGACCGGCGAGCGGTGCATCTCGTCCGGCAGGGCGTAGCCGCCGCAGCGCTCGGTGAAGTCCAGGCAGGGCCGTACGCCGATGGACTCCCGCCGGACGTCGAGGAACTGCTGGAACGACGGCGGCCGTTCGGCGTTGCGCTGGTGCGCCTCGCCCTCGTGCGCGGCCAGATACGCCCGCCAGTGCGCACGGAACCGCAGCCGCCAGCTGTTCGGGGCGGACGCGGTGGAGCGGAGCCAGATGTTGCGGAAGGCGCGGACGAGCGGGGTGTCCGACTCCTCGGCGCCGAAGCCCGGGACATCGGTCGCCGACGGCGCCCCCTCCACCAGCGGTGTCCCCTCCACCGTCATCGTGTCCACGAGCGTGTCCACGACGCGCCGTATCTCCTCGGGCCGGGTGCCGAGCCCGCCGTCGAACTGGTCGTCGAAGATGAAGAACCAGGCGTTGAAGTCGGCGGCCAACTCCAGCCCGGAGGCGGTGGCGTCGGGGTAGAAGTACGCCATCAGCCGTTCCAGCCGTAAGGCGTCGTACTCGGCCGTGGCGGAGTCCCCGGTGAGCAGGCCCATGCCCTGCGCCCACTGCAGGGTGTGCTGCCGGGCGCGCTCGGCGTGCCGGTTCAGCCGGGCGGGGAACGGGATCCTGACCGCCCCGGCACGCCGGGCGGGGTCCAGGGGGATTGCGGGGCCGGAGACGGTCTCGTCTGACATGCGCCCTCCTGGATGCCGCGAAGTGCCCTGCCGCCCAAGGCGGTTCGGGCCCGAGGTGTTCCGGGTGCCGTGGAGAGAGAGCGTAGGCGCGGTGTAGCAAGGGTGACCCCGGCGTACAGGTGGTGACGGGAGCGCGACCGGCGCATGCGCCGTCACGCGTGTGCCCCCTCCGGATTCCCGGGTGTCCGCCAGTGCCCACCCGGGCCTTCCCGACGCGCCCCAGCGCTCCCATGAATGCCTCCGCGCCCCCGCGGCCCCCACGGCCCCGCCCGGCACCGGGCGGCGGGGAGCATACCGGTCCCGTTCCTGTCACGGACCAAGTCGACGCGGGCCGACGGAGGATGTCACGAAGGGGGCCTCGTGACGTGCCCGCGTGCGTACGCTGTCGCTATCTACGGCTACAGACGAGCGCGGACACCACGGTTTCGAGGAAACTACATGGCTTTCACCGGAGACCAACCGCCTTGGCACACCGGGCTGTTGCTGGAGCGCGAGAAGGAAATGGCCGCGCTGGAGTCCCTGTTGGCGGATCTGGGCGGGCGGGCCAAGAGGCCGACGTCGCAGGGTCCGGCCGCCCAGGGCTCTCCCGGGCCGACCGCGACCGGCACCGGCGGACTCCTCGTCTTCGCCGGGTCCGCGGGGCTCGGCAAGACCTCCCTCCTCCAGGAGGTGCGCAGAAGGACCCTGGCCCGCGGCTTCACCGTGCTGTCCGCGCGTGGCGGGGAGCAGGAGCAGGGCGTCGCCTTCCAGGTGGTGCGCCACCTCTTACAGCCGCTGCTCGCCACCGGCACCGAGCAGGAGCACCGCGAGACGCTCGGCAACTGGTACGACATCGTCGCGCCCGCCCTCGGGCTGGTGGCGGCGCCGAACGGCTCCCCCGACCCGCAAGGCGTACGGGACGGCCTGGACTGGATCGTCACCCGGTTCGCCGTACAGCGCGCCCCGCTGGTGGTGATGCTCGACGACGCGCACTGGGCCGACGCCGAGTCCCTCGCCTGGCTGACCGGCTTCGCGCCGCGGGTCACCGAGCTGCCGATGCTGCTGGTCGTCACGTACCGGCCCGACGAACTGCCGCGCGACGCCATGACGTTCGGCAGGCTGGCGGTGGGCCACGGGTCGCGCCCGCTGGATCTCGCGCCGCTCACCCCGGGCGCCGTCAGCCGTATCGTGCGCGACACCCTGGGCGAGGACGCCGACGAGGCGTTCTGCCGGGAGACCTGGGCGGTCACCGGGGGCAACCCCTTCGAGGCCGTCGAACTCGCCGCCAGGGTCGCCGACCGCGGACTCAAGCCCCAGGTCGTCCACCTGCCCGAACTGCGTGAGCTGGCCTCCGCGGTGAAGGGCGGCGGCCTGGTCGAGCGGCTGGAGCGGCTCGGCACCTCCGCGGTCCGCTTCGCCTGGAGCGCCGCGGTGCTGGGCGCGATGGCGACCCGCGGCACGGCCGCGAGCGTCGGCGGACTGGGCGAGGCCGAGTCGGCGGACGCCGTCGCCCGGCTGCGGGAGGCCCGTATCCTCGCCGACCAGCCCCGCGACGCGCACGAAGAGGGCGACGGACGGCTGGAGTTCTTCCACCCGCTGGTCGCCACCACTGTCTACCGGGCGATCCCCGCGGCCTTCCGGGTCGCCATGCACGGCCAGGCCGCCGCGGTCGTCTCCCAGGCGGGCCTCGGCACCACCGCGGTCGCCCGCCACCTGCTGGAGACGCACCCCGAGAGCGACCCGTGGGTGGTGCAGCAACTGTGCGCTGCCGCCCGCGAGTACCTGCGGGCAGGCGCCCCGGACGCCGCCCGCCGCTGTCTGGCACGCGCGCTGCGCGAACCTCCGGCCATGGAGGACCGCGCCCAGGTGCTCTTCGAACTGGGCTGCTCCGCCCTGCTGACGGAACCCGCGATCACCGTCAACCACCTGCGGGCCGCGCTGGAGGAGCCTGTCCTCACGCCCGACCTGCGCGAGGCGATCGTCTACCGGCTGGCGCAGGCACTCGGCCACTCCGACCGGATGGCGGAGGCCGCCGAGACCGTCGCGGAGGCGGCCCGCGCGGCCACCGACGCCAAGACCCGGCTGCACCTGCAGGCCGAGCAGTTCATGTGGAACGCCTTCCGGGCCGACGAGCAGGACTCCAGCGCCCGCTCCCACAAGCTCGCCCGGCTCGCGGACCACCTCACCGCCCGCGGCACCGCCGAGCGCTACATCCTGGGCCTGCGTGCCTGGGACGCGATGGTACGGGGCGAGCCCGCCGCCACCGCGCTGCACTGGGCGGAGCAGGCGCTCGGCGACGGCCTGTCGTGGACCGACGATCTGTGGGGCTTCGAGGTGCCGGTCCTGGTGGCCCTCACCTTCATGTACTGCGACCAGCCCGGGCGGGCGGAACAGCTCTTCCACCAGGGCATCGCGGAGTGCCAGGACAAGGGCTGGCGCGGCGCCCATCTCTCCTTCGGCTACACGCTGCTGGGCTACATCCGCTTCCGCCGCGGGCGCCTCGCCTCCGCCGAGGCCATGGTCCGCGACGGCCTGCGGATCGCCGACCGGGTCGGGCACCAGGTGCCCGCGCAGTACTTCGCGCTCGGCATCCTCATCGAGATCCTGCTCGCCCGCGGCCGTACCGACGAGGCGCAGGAACTCGCGATGACCTACGGCTACGGCGACATCACGCCCAGCGCCGTGGTCTACCCGGACGCGCAGACGGTCCACAGCGAGCTGCTGCTCGCGCTCGGCCGCCACCGCGAGGCCGAGGAGCAGCTGATCCGCGTCGGCGAGCGGCTCGACGCGCGCGGCATGCGCAACCCGGCCTGGTGCCCCTGGCCGCTGCGACTCGCCCTGGCCAGGGAGGTCACCGACCCGGACCGTGCCGCCGAGATCGCCGAGGAAGGCGTCGCCAGGGCCCGCAGATTCGGTACGCAGACCGCGATAGGCCAGGCACTGCACGCCCTGGCCGCGGTCACCCCGATGCCCCGGCGCGCCGCCCTCCTCGCCGAGGCCGTCGAGCACCTCGAACGCTCACCCTCCGGCTACGACCTCGCCCACGCCCTCGTCGACCACGGCGTCGCCCTGCGCCGCACCGGCCTGCCGCAGCACGCCGCCGAACAGCTCCACCGCGGCCTCGAAGGCGCCGCGCAGTGCGGCGCCGACACCCTCGCCGCCCGCGCCCGCGAAGAGCTGGACGCCACCGGCCCCTGGCCCCTCCAACCCCGCACCGCCGAGGCCGACTCCCTCACCGTCCAGGAGCGCACCGTCGCCGAATGGGCCGCCGCCGGCCGCTCCGTGACCGAGATGTCCGAGGCCCTCAACACCTCCGACACCGCCGTCACCCGCCTGCTCTCCGACGTCTACCTCAAAGTCGGCACCGACCACGCGGGCCTCCCCCGCCTCCTCGGCGGCCCGGAGACGGAGGGGCGGTAGGACACGCCCTAGGGGGCCCGCATGATTACGCCGACGGCGGCCGGAACGTGGCCTGCCTGCTGGTGGCCTCGTCGATCTCCTCGACGGTCAGCAGGGGAGTGGCCCTGGTGCGCAGGCTGCCGCTCGCGGTGACCATCATGCTGACCGCGGCCATCGAGATCGCGTCGGGGAAGTCGACGATGATCACGGTGTCGTCCTCGCCGAAGGCGAAGTACATCGCCTCGACGGTGCCCCCGAGGCTGGCGACGGCCTCGTCCACCGCGCGGCGGCGGCCCGTGCCGCCCTCCCGCAGCAGTCCCTTGGTGCCCTCGGCGGTGTAACTGGCCTGGATGAGGTACTTCGGCATCCGGTGACGCTCCCTCCGGCAGAGTGCCTCTGCGCTCCGCACCAGCCTCGTCCCGCATACGGCGGCGGGCGACCCGGCGGCGGCCGAACGGGTGACCCCGCGACGTCCCCTCACCGTCAGGGCAACGGGCGCGTCAGCCACACCACTTCGCCGTTGTCCTCCGTGGAGACGTGGTCCCGCGCGAAGCCGAGCTTCTCCAGCACCCGAAGCGACGGTGTGTTCCACGTACCCACGGTCGACCAGAGCCGCCTCCGCCCCGTCGCGCCCGCCGCCGCGGCCGCTTCCGTGGCGTAGCCCTGCCCGTGCACCCGCTGGAACAGCTCGTACGCGATCTCCGGCTCCTCCAGGCTGGAGCGGCCGATGATCAACCCGCAGTAGCCGATGAAGTCGCCCTCCTCACGCCGCTGAATCGGCAGCAGCGCGATCCCCGTCTCCTGCGTGGCGGCGAGCAACTCCTCGATCCCCGTCCGCGCGTACTCGACCGTCGGCGTCCCCTTCCCCCGCTCGGCGAGCAGGGCGCTGAAGTCGTCGGCGTCCGACGTGGCCCACGGCCGCAGCACCAGCCGCTCGGTCTCCAGGTGAAACGCCATCGTCTCGTACGTAGCCATGCCCCTCACTCTGCCACGGGGGCCGGTCATGAAATCGGCTGGTCACCGTCGGGGGAGGAGTGGCGGAGGCAGGACACGACCACCACGACGGGCCAGAGGGACTGCGCGGCCGTCAGGACGCGCTCGGCGACGCCGGCGGCACCTTTCGTCTGCAGCTCGAACAGGAACCACGCGCCTCCGGCGAGCATCAGCGCGCTCACCGTCACGGACGGCACGGGCCGCAGCCCCCACGGAGCACCGCCACTGCGGTTGGCCGCCAGCACCGGCCAGACCGCCAGCAGGGAGAATCCGACCGCGACCACCGAGCCGTGCGACAGGGAGCCGCCACTGTTCGGCGCGGGGAACAGCGCCAGGACCATCGCGGAGACCCCACCGGCGCCCAGCGCCAGCCGCCCCGCCAGCTCCGCGGGGCGCAGCCCCCACGCCGTCACCAGATGGCACGAGCCCAGGACGATGAGCGTCGTGGTCAGCGCCCAGTACCCCGAAGGCCCGTCGGACGCCAGCACGCTGATGGTCTGGCGCACGGGACTGTAACCGGGCCCGTGGATGACCGCGGCGATGGTCGGCCCGCCGAACAACACGACAGGAGCGCACCCGGACGACAAGAGGGCCCACCGTGGCACAGATCGCATCAGACCACCGTAAAACGGTCACCGCGTTCCGCCCGCTGCACACGCGGACCGGCCCCCCGCCGACATCATCGACCCGCACCGCACGCATATGCTCGCCCGGCGGCGCCAGCCACCCGAGGGAAGCGGACACCGGAATCCGGCGAGCACCGGTCGTGCGCCCCGATCCTCTTCCGCGCCGCTCTCACCTCCCCCTCCGCCGCCGGACCACCGCGGCCGCTCATCGGAAGAACGACCGTCGCCGTGTCCGCGGCGCTGTTCGCGATAGCCGCCGGGTCCGTACAGCCCGCGCTGGCCGACGGCGTGCCGCAGGCGCGACTCCCTCGGCCGACGCGGCCTCCACGCTGCTGAAGACCGCGCAGAACGTGACCCACCCCGGCCAACTCCCCGTCCAGCACGGCGACACCGTCAACTGGACGGTCGGCTACCACAACGCGGCCACCGGCGCCCCGGTAGAGCGCCTTGGGGCGGGAGCTGCCGTGGGGCGAGAGATCGGGGCCAATAGGCCTCCCGCGCGATGACTCATCGGCAGACCCCAACTCCTCATCAAATGCCTGGCTCCGGTGCTGGAATAGGCGGCATGGCAGAGACCTCGTCCCGGTACAGCACGGACCTGCTCATCGTCGGCGGCGGGCCGGCCGGATGCGCTGCCGCCGTCATGGCCGCGAGCCTCGGCATGGGGTCGATCCTCATCGAGGCGGACGCCCTGTGCGGGAAGCTGCGGCACATTGCGGCGGTCAACAACGTCGTCGGCGGCCACGCCAGCGGGCCGGAGTTGGGAGCAGCGATCGCGGGAGACGTTGCGCGTACGGAACTGTGCACTGTTGAACTCGGCGTCTGTGCCTCGGAGATCCGTGCCCAGGACGACCGGGTGACGGTCACGACGGACACCGGTCAACGCCTGGAGGCGCCGTACGTGGTGGTGGCAACGGGGGTCGGCCCGCTGCCGGTTGGCGAGGCGCCCTGGCTGACGGTCGCCACCGAGGCGATGCCGCCCACCCTGTGGGGCGCGAAGATCTCAGACGCCTCGCGCGGCGTGCTCCTGGTCCTCGGCGCCGACCGCCCCCTGGGCACCTTCCTCCGCGCCCACCCCGCCCTGGACGCGACCGTCGTGGTGGCCTATCCGCCGGAGGACGACTACAAGGTCGACGAAGTACGCAACGACCCGCGCGTCACCCTGCTGCCGGTGACCGCCCTAACCCTCCGCCGCGGTGACGGCCCACGGTTCGCCGCCGAGTGGACCGACCGGCAAGGACACGTCGGAGCAGCCACCACGGACGCAGCCTTCCTGAACCTGGGCAGCGCCCCCACCCCGCCCCCGGGCGCCCTCGCGCAGGGCCCCGACGGCTACTGCCCACCCGACCAGCAGCACCCCCGCATCCTGACCGCCGGCGACCTCCGCGCTTCCCGCTACCAGCGGATCACGGCCGCAACCGGCTCGGGCGCCGAAGCAGCACTCCGGGCCTACTACACGGAATTGGACGCGTAATGCGGCGGTGAGGACAACAAAAAGCCCCAGGCGGACCACCCGGGGCTTCGCAATTTTGGAGCGGATGACGGGAATCGAACCCGCGCTCTGAGCTTGGGAATCAACGGTGCCGGAGCTGTGCTGTGGCCGCTGAGCTGCGAGAACAGTGCTTTCGGCTACTTTCGGGAGGTGGTGGAGCGCCCGTGGTTGACCGGCGTACACCGCCCCTACTGGTGCACATCTGGTGCGTCGGGCGGCGGCAACGAGGTTAGTGCTCGCGCCGGGCGCAGTCGGCGGGGTAGAGAGTGGAGCCGGGCGTGAGTTGAGGGCTGGGGTTCCTGAGTTCGATGTACGCGGAGCCCGACGCTTCGGCCACCAATGTGTTGATCCAGAGGTTCGGACCCGGCTGCCCGAACGGTGGGGTGTGCGCTTCGGCCTCGACCGGTGTTTGTACGGGGGCGCCTTCGAGGGTTGCGACGGCGATCAGATTGCTCCCAGGCCGCTGCTCGATCTCGTTGATGGTCAGCCGCCAGTGAAGATCGGCCTCTGCCAGGAGCTGTTTGCCGTGGACCCCGAAGGCAAGAAGCGCGCTGCTGCCGGCTCGTATGCGCCCCGCAATCGCGCAGCAGATAGGGACGGAGGCGCCGGACGGGGTGTCCACCCGGCAGTGGCCGGCGGCCGGGTAGCAACTCAGTGCCTGTGACAGCAAGCCGATGGCAGCGCCTTTGATGCCCAGTCGGTGGCCGTCCTCGACGAGGTCCAGCAGGATCGGTGCGGCTGCGTACGCCGCAGGGAAGACCATTGCGGCGTGACCCCGGACAAATCCGCTTCCGGCCAGAGTGGCTGCCGCGTCGCCCGTCTCGTTGGCTGTGGTGGACACCGCCAACAACCGCAGGGCTTGGCCGACGCGCTCCGGATCGTCGTGTCGATGCCCCGTCGGGTTGGGTATCGCCGACCAGTCGACGGCGTCGATGGCATCAAGGAACACGCCCGTATTCTTCCGCACGGATGCGATGAGCTGAGCCTCGTCTCGGCGCCTTCCCGAGCTATGAAGGACTTTGCATGCCGTCGACGGAGCGTGCGACTGATGCCGCCCTGACCGTGGCGCCCCGCAGTCAAGACGCTCTCCAACTGTGCTTGTGCCTTGTGGGCCCTCGTGCAGGGCTGGGTCGCTTTCGCTCATGGCCAGCCGGTCCTCGGAACGGCTACGGGCGCTTCGTTCCCTCTGAACCGCTGCGAATGGCGCTGAATGAGACGGAACTGAGGCGGGTGACAGACAACTCGGGTGACTCCGGGTTTCGATTACCGCTAGCGTGCGGCGGTGATCAACGATGAGGGAGTACGCCTGGGCGCAGAGGCCGCACGTCGTCTGGCAGAGACGGGTCTGTACGAGTGCGAGCCGGGTCTGACGGAAGCCGAGTTCGCACGCATCGAGCAGACGTACGGCTTCGAGTTCGCGGACGATCACCGAGCGTTCCTGGCGGCTGGCCTCCCGGTCAACGTACCTCCCGAGGACGGGCAGACCTGGTCCAGGCCCTGGCCAGAGTGGCGCGGTGGCGACATGGACAGCTTGCGTCGACAACTCGACTGGCCGGTCGAAGGCGTACTGCTCGACGTTGAGCACAACGGGTTCTGGTACGAGGGCTGGGGTGAGCGTCCACCCGACGGCACAACGGCGTTGGATGCTGCGCGGCGTTACCTGGCGCAAGCACCGGTCCTGGTTCCTGTGTACGCCCATCGCTGCCTGCCCGCTGGCCGGGGGAGCTTCGGGCATCCCGTGCTCTCGATGTGGCAGACCGACATCATCTATTACGGCCTGGACCTGGTCGACTATGTGCACCAGGAGTTCGACAATGAGCGGGGTGAGGTCGATGAGAGCTGGAACCCGCAAGCAACGGTCTCGTTCTGGCGGGACCTTCTCTGACAGCTCGGGGTACGCGGGCAAGCACTGACCGCACTCAGAGCTTGGGAATCACCGCGCCTCGGAGCGTAGGAAGCAGCCCTGACCAGCGGGAACGGTGCTTCTGGTACGGCCTGGCCGGACTCACCGTTGGACCGCATGTGACCGGGGTCTACCACTCGGTCGGGCACGCGTCGGGCACGTGCCTGGTGTTGAGTGCTGTTCTCGGCCCTTCCGTTGTCGCTACGTGCTGACGGGCAGTTGCCGGGCCTGGTCCCGGGCTGCGGCACGGATCTCTTTGAGGCGGGAGTGGAAGGGGTTGTGGGCGTTCTGGTCGAGGTTCAGCGGGAGGTCGAGCTGAGCGATCAGTTGCGACTCCAGGACCCACGGCTGCGGGTGCTCGATCCAGCAGACGTGTGCGCAATCGGCCATCCACGCGCTGAGTGCGGCTTCCCCGGACTTGCCGAAGGTCATGCGTTTGCCGCTGCCGACCCGGTGGAGTTCCAATCCGAGTAGGCAGCCCAGCGTCAGGCGCAGCGTCGAGTTGGCCGCGTTGCCCCGGAAGTGATTCCAGATCCGCCTGCGCAGGTTCTGTGTGCTGGTCCGATTGGCCATGTAGCGCGGTGCGATGCCCACGTAGAGCAGGCGTTCAGCGGCCAACTCAAAGAATGGCGCCTCCTTGAAGTGCCACCCGTACACACCAGCAGCCGCGGGGACCGGACTGGGCCGCACCAACACCTCGCCTGCCGACCACAGTCGCTGTGGCGTGACGAGAGCCTCCACGGCATGCCTCCGGTGCTCGATCTGACCTGCTTGCACGCTACTCGCTCGCCCTGCCCAGCGCTTCGCCACCCGCGGCTCTGCATCGCCGACAGGGGGCCGCTGAAGTCGCCGTGTCAGTGGCTGCTCCTAGCATCCAGCCATGAGCATGATCGGCGAGTACTTCCGGTTGACGACGGCTGACCTGGAACGTGCCCTGGAAGACCCTGACTGGGCCCTCGACTTCATTGATGAGACGCGGGACGCAGAGGAGGAGTCGGAGCCGTCGCCAGCGGAAGCACGACACTTCAGCACGTACAAGACGTGGGACCTGCTGGGCTTCCTGCTGCGGCGCTCAGGCTGTCCCGTCGATGTCGTCCATGGCGAGGAGCCACTTGGCCAAGCCGACGACTGGGGGTACGGACCGCCGCGCTACCTGCCGGTGGAGCGCGTACGCCTGGGCGCCGAAGCCCTCGGCCGCATGCCATATGACCAACTCATCGCGCACGTCAACCACCAGGAGCTCATCACCGCCGATGTGTACCCCCAAGGATGGGACAGCGCTGAGTCCCTGGATTGGGCCCGCGACTGGTACTCGGGGCTCATACGTTTCTTTGGCGCCGCCGCCCGCGATGGGCAGGCCGTCATCGTCTGGCTCGAATGAAGACAAGCCCCACGCCGACGGCTCTCCGGCTTCTGACCCGTAGCGCTTGAGAGACAGTGCGCGAGCGGTGATACGGGTCGCCGCAGGGTGGCAAAGGGACTTTGTGGTCCGGCTGAGGTTGCGGTACTCCGCTGCTGTACCGCACGATGCCTCGGGAGGCGGGGGCATGGAGCGTGAGCAACTCGAAAAGCTGCTGTCCGGAAGTGACGCGGCATCGGCGGCAGCTCTTGCCGCTCTCCGCAGTGGCGCCTCCTACGTCATCTGGGATGGGGCTGCCTCTGCTGAGCCGGTCGCCCACATCTACGAACAACGACTACAGCACACTCGCCGGAAGGGCATCGACACCGTAGGACTGGAGCGCGCCGTCACACTCTTGGCGCATCAGGATCGACCGATAGGCATGGGGCAGATGAGGGCCGCCGATGGATCCTGGGTCTTTATCCTGTTCCTTTCCGAAGACCACACTGCATTGGTGGCATGCACCGGTGTACGACAAAGGGTGAGGGATCACCTCACACAGGTGCCCAGCACTGAGCCAGACGGCAATTGAAGCGGTGAGCTTCGGGCTGCCTGGCTAGCATCCTCAATGACGGGGGAGGGGACCGTGGCACTGGCTCGCAAGGGATCGCGCTCTATCGCCGTGGGCGGTACGCGTTACCGCTGGCGGATACGGAGCAGGCCCACTTACTCACAGGGTCTGGGCTGGAAGCCCTGCACGTTCGCCGTTGAGCACGCGAACACCCCTGGGGCGGTACTCGTCGTCAGTACCAACCAGCCGCACCCCAGCAACTGGTTCGGATGGGAGTCCCAACCTGTGCTGCCGAAGCAAGTGGCTCAAGCCATTGAACGCGCACTTCGCGACGGTTGGTCCCCCACCACCCCAGGCCGACCGTTCCGCCTGGACCTGTCAGCCGGCTTTACGCCCTTGCTATGAGCTAGGCACTAGGCCTGAGCTTGGGAATCAACGGTACTTGACCATCTGAGTCGGGCCTGAGCTGCAGGAACGCGCTCTTCGGACCCTCATCGAGGCGGACGGAGTCTCCGCCGTTGACCGCGGTGCACCGACCCTTCTGGCGCATATCTCGTGCGGCGTCGGAGAGCCGTACGGCGCGCCATCGCTTTCTGGGTCTACCCCGGAAGGTCACGCCAGGGGTTCATGTTGGGACCGGTCGCCAAGGGCCGCGAAGGTTGGTCAGGTCGAGGCACCGCTGGTGTGCAGGTCCGTGGCGATGGCTCGATGCCGGGAGAGTGGAAGCTACCCCTGTCCGACCTGGCCCTCGAACGACGAGCTAGCTCGGTGCTCTGCGACCGTGCCTCGCGTTGCCAGGACCCCAACCCCTGTTCCGGGACGTTGGCACCCTGAACCGGCGCTACGCTGACCGACAGCAATCGGACGAAAGGGTAGCTATGATCAAGTACGACATCGCGGTGACGGCGCCAGGCAGACTCAGAGTTCCTAATGAAGTTCCTGCGCCGATCGCCGGGCTATTCGACACTCAGGCGGAAGCATGGTTTGCCTTATTTGACTATATGGCTGCACATTATCCGACGAGGCTCAATCGGGATAAGGTCAAATTGTTTGACTTCTCCCTTGATTTGCTACGACTCGGCCAAGCAGACATAGACATTTTCCGCTACACCATTCAACCTATTGTTCGTAATGAGAATGACGAAAGCGATAGGTGAAAAAGCCCGCACCCTCGACCTAGGCGATTTTCCTGGTGGTCAAAGATCGGAGTTAATTCGCGCTCTGAGTTCGGGAGTCACTGGGGTGTGATTCTACATGACCGTGCTGACCGGCCGGGGCGACGACAGAGTCACCGAGAAGACTGCACGCAGAACGTAAGCCTATTCGATCCTACATTTTCACTGCTCGAAGGGGTCGAGTTTCGGCTGGCCCTTCCTGATTTTCACCGCATCGCGGTACATCTGTAGGCCCGATTCTCCCATAAAGAATTTGCAGTGATCATCGTTCGCTACGAGTTCTGCTTGCAACTCCGCATCCCCTCCAAGGCTCCCTAGATCTACGTCTGGCAGCGTGAGGTATAGACTTACACCCCCATTCGCGCCGTGACGTAAAATTTGCAAGCACAGCGACGCGGCTTCGGGGCTCTCGCGAAGAAGTCGATGAGCCTCTTCTATTCCGATGATAAGCGCTGGCTTTTCGGGCGACGGATCTACGTATCCACCATTATCTTTGCGGAATTCTAGAATCCGTACGGCTGCCGCAAGCATGTGCAGGGATCGCCCTAGTGTCGTGTGAATGAAGTCCTTGGACGTTTGGGGGTGGCGTGTTCGAGGATGTCGTCGGCGGTTTTGGTCCATGTGAAGGGCTGGCAGCGGT
>NZ_JBFAXL010000062.1:0-49100 GCF_040680795.1 Streptomyces sp. NPDC051976 | reverse complement strand
GCCCGCTGCCAGAGGCAGCGGGCGGGCAGGTCGGGTGGGGTGGATTCGGCGGCGGGCGGGTGCGATCCGCGGGGGACGGGCGCGGGGCGGGGCGGGGCGGGGCGGGATCACGGGCCGCCGGGGGCGCGGCGCAGGGCGGGATTACGGGGGTGAACTTGGGCCAGGGCGGAGGGAGTCGGTGTCGAGTTGGTGGGTGAGGATGGCGCGGGCCAGGTCGGGGAGGCGTTGGCGGTGGGCGCGGGAGTGGCGGCGGAGGAGGGTGAAGGCGTCGTCGACGGTGATCTGCCAGCGTTCGGCGAGAAGACCTTTGGCCTGCTCGACCAGGACGCGGCTCTCCAGCGCGGACTGGAGCTGCGCGGCGAGCACGGCCTGGTGCTGCCGGGCCCGGGCCTGGAGGACGCCCACGGTGGTGGCGTCGGCCAGCGCCTGCGCGAGCTCCGCGTCGGCGGCCGGCAGCGGCCCCGGCGCCGTACGGAACAGGCTCAGCGCCCCGATCACCTCCTCACCGCGCCGCAGCGGCACCGCGAACGCCGCGGTGTACCCGCTCTCCAGCGCGCGCTCGGCGAAGCGCGGCCACCGCACCGCCTCCCGGGCCAGCTCCGCGGCCGTCACCGGCAGCCCGTCCCGGTAGCACTCCAGACCCGGCCCCTCACCGCAGCGCTGCTCGTCCAGCCCCAGCCGCCGGGCCCGCTCGTCGGAGGCCGCCGCCATCCGCACCTCACCGCTCCGGTCGGCGAGCAGCAGACCGGCCGCCGCCACGTCGACGAGCCGTACACACCGCTCGGCGAGCAGCTCCATGACGCACGACGGCTCGTCCTCCTCACCGAGCGTGTCGGTGAGCGCGAGGAAGGTGGAGGCGAGCAACTGTTCGCGCGCCGCCCCGGTGGCCGAACCCGGCTCCGTATTCGCTTCCGGTCCCGTAGCGGCCACCGTCCCCGTATTCGTACCCACGCCTGCCCCCATCCCGGGCCGGTCCCCGGTACCGGCCACGCTGCCGAGTATTCCCCGCGCGCGCCGGTCCCGCGTCCGCCGGAGGACGGAGACCGAGGTGGTCGCGCGGGAACGCCAAGTCCGGCATACCTTGGCAAACGGTGTGAGATCCCCGTCCAGGAGGTCCTGATGCCCGTGCGAGACGTACGTGAGCCGAACGGGGATGCGCTGCGCCCCGTGCCGCCCGCGGCCGGGGACACGGTGCCGGACCGGGTCGAGGAGTCGCGGGCCGGCGGCACCCCGGCGGGCCTGCGCGCGGAACTGACGGCGCTGCTGGGCCCCGCCAAGGTCCTCGGCGCGGTGTCGGACCTCGTCCGGTACGCCTCCGACGCCAGCCCCTACCGCTTCGTGCCGCAGGCCGTCGTGGTGCCGGAGAGCACCCAGGACGTGGTGAAGCTGCTGGGGTACGCCCGGCGCGAGCGCCGCAACCTCGTCTTCCGGTCCGCCGGTACCAGCCTGAACGGCCAGGCGCAGGCCGAGGACATCCTGGTGGACGTACGCCGCCACTTCAGCGGCGTCGAGATCGAGGCCGACGGCACCCGGGCCAGGATCCTGCCCGGCACCGTGCTCGCGCGGGCCAACGCGACGCTGGCCCGGTACGGGCGGGTGCTCGGGCCCGACCCGGTGGCCGCCGTCGCCCGCACCCTCGGCGGGGTGATCGCCGACAACGCCTCCGGCATATCGGCGGGCACCACCCGCACCGCCTACCGCACCGTCGCCTCGATGACGGTGGTCCTGCCGTCCGGCACCGTCGTGGACACCGGCGACCCGGACGCCGACGCGGCGCTGGCCGCGGCCGAACCCGAGTTGTGCCAGGGCCTGCTGGACATCAGGGACGAGATAGAGGCCGACGAGCAGCTGACCGCCAGGATCCGCGCCAAGCACGCCATCAAGAACACCAGCGGCTACCGCCTCGACGCCTTCCTGGACGCCGAGACGCCCGTCCAGATCCTGCGCCGCCTGATGTGCGGCGCGCAGGGCACGCTCGGCTTCGTCGCCGAGGCGGTCCTCGAAACCCTGCCGGTGCGCCCGGCCACCACCGCAGCCCTGCTGTTCTTCCCCTCGCTGACCGCCGCCGCCGCGGCCGTACCGCTGTTCCACCAGGCGGGAGCCGACGCCGTCGAGCTGATGGACGGCAACGCGCTGCGCGCGGTGGCCGGTGTGCCGGGCGGGCCCGCGGAGTGGGCGGGGCTGCCGCGGCAGACCACCTGCCTGCTGGTGGAGTTCCGGGCCGCGGACGACACCGAGCTGGGGGCGTACGAGAGAGCCGCCCGCCGGCTGTGCGACGACCTCGGGCTGATCGCCCCGGTGCCGTCCGCCGACAACGCCTTCAGCCGCGACCGGGAGCGCGCCGCCGCGCTGTGGCGGATGCGCAGGGCGTTCGTGGCGGCTGTCGGCCGCGCCCGCCCGCCCGGCACGACTCTGTTCACCGAGGACTTCGCGGTGCCGCCGGACCGGCTCGCCGAAGCCTGCGCGGAACTGCTCGACCTCCAGGCCCGGCACGGCTACGACGCCGCCGTCGCGGGCCACGCCGCCCACGGCGGCCTGCAATTCCTGCTCGCCTTCGACCCGGGCGTGCCCGCCGAGGTGGAGCGCTACGCCGCCTTCCTCGACGACTTCTGCCACACCATGGTGGAGCGGTTCGACTGCTCGCTGAAGGCCGAGCACGGCACCGGCCGCAACCTGACGCCGTACCTGGAGCTGGAGTGGGGCGCGCAGGCCACCGGGCTGATGTGGCGGATCAAGCGGCTGCTCGACCCGGACGGCATCCTCGCGCCGCACGTGGTGCTCGACCACGACCCGCGCGGCCATCTGCGCGGCCTGAAGACGCTGCCGGTCATCGAACCGGCCGCCGACGGCTGCGTCGAGTGCGGCCACTGCGAACCGACCTGCCCCAGCCGCGACCTGACCACCACCCCGCGCCAGCGCATCGTGCTGCGCCGCGAGATGCTCCGCCAGCCCGCGGGCTCACCCGTCCTGCAGGCGCTGCTCGACGCGTACGGCTACGACGCCGTCGACACCTGCGCGGGCGACTCCACCTGCGCGCTGGCCTGCCCGGTCGGCATCGACACCGGCGCCCTGATGCGGGACTTCCGCCGCGCCCGGCACTCCCGGGGACGGGAGCGGGCCGCCGCCGCGCTGGCCACCCACTGGCGCGCCGCGGAACGCACCGCCCGCGCCACCGTGGCCGCCGCGGGCGCGATACGCGACCGGGTCGGCGACCGCCCGCTGGCCGCGGCCGGCGCGCTGGCCCGCCGCGCCGCGCCCGCGGGAGTGGTGCCGGAGTGGCTGCCCGAACTGCCCGGCGCGGCACCGCGGCTGCCCCGAACCGAGCGGACCGGGGCCGCCGCCGTCTACTACCCGGCGTGCGTCAACCGGATCCTCGGCGGCCCGGCGACCGGCGGCGGGCAGCGGGGGGAGTCGCTGCCGCAGGCCGTCGTCACCGTCTCCGCGCGGGCCGGGCTGCCGGTGTGGATACCCGACGACGTGGCGGGCACCTGCTGCGCCGCCGTCTGGCACGCCAAGGGCTTCCCGGCGGGCGGCGCGGTGATGGCCAACAGGATCGTGGAGGCCGCCTGGGTGTGGACCGGCGGCGGACGGCTGCCGCTGGTGGTGGACGCCAGTTCCTGCACGCTCGGGCTCGCGCGCGAGGTGGTGCCGTACCTCACCGACGCCAACCGCGAGCTGCACGGCGAACTGACCGTCGTGGACTCGGTGGTGTGGGCCGCCGAGCAGCTGCTGCCCAAGCTGACCGTCGCCAACCGGGTCGGCTGCGCGGTGCTGCACCCGACCTGCTCGCTGCGGCACCTCGGGCACACGGACGCGCTGGAGACGGTCGCCCGCGCCTGCGCGCGGGAGGTCGTGGTGCCCGACGACAGCGGCTGCTGCGGCTTCGCCGCCGACCGCGGCACGCTGCACGAGGAGCTGGTGGACGCCGCGACCCGGCGGGAGGCCGAGGAGGTCGCCGCGCGCGGCTACGACGCCTATCTGTCCGCGAACCGGATGTGCGAGCTGGGCATGGAACACGCGACGGGGGAGCCGTACGAGTCGGTGCTGATCGCGCTGGAGCGGGCCACCCGCTGAACCGCCTCGCGGGCCGGGAACGGGGAGACGCCGGTCAGCCGGTGACGACCGGCGGGTCCTGCGGGTGGGCGGGCAGCGGCCGCGGGATCGGGGCGACCAGCAGCAGGACGACGTCGTCGGACAGCGAGCCGCCCGTGTGCCCGAGCAGATCGGCGTAGACCCGCTCCACCGCGCTGTCCAGGTCGTGCGAACTGCCCTTGACCAGCGGGCCGACCCGCTGCTCCAGCGGGTAGAAGGTGTTGTCGGCCGGGCTCCTGGCCTCGATCACGCCGTCCGTGCAGAACACCAGCACATCGCCGGGCAGCAGCGGCACCCGCCACGGCGTGGGCCCGTCGTCCACCATGTCGGCCAGGCCCAGCGGCAGCCAGGGATCGGTCGGTACGAGCTGCTCGACCTCGCCGTCGCGGGAGACCCGCAGCGGCGGCACATGGCCGTAGTGCAGCAGCTCCACGCGGTCCGGCTTGTCGAACTGCGCGAACAGCGCGGTGATGAAGTCGCCGCTGGTGCCGTTGCGGCCGACGCTGGTGTCCACCCGCTGGGCGACGCGCTCCAGACCGCCCTCGTCGAACGCCGCCTCCCGGAAGGCGCCGAGCACCACGGCGGAGGTCTGCACCGCGCCCAGGCCCTTGCCGCGCACGTCCCCGATCAGGGCGCGCACGCCGTGCGGGGTCTCCAGGACGGAGTAGAGGTCGCCGCCGATCTGCGCCGCGTCGGCCGCCGACACGTACCGCACGGCCAGCCGGACACCGCCGACCCGGGGCGCCGGCGGGCGCATCAGGGCGTGCTGGGCCGCCTCCGCGACCGAGGTGATCGCGGTGAAGGCCCGCGCGCCGGTCTCGCGGCGCCAGGCGATGTAGACGCTGAAGACGGTGACGGCCGTGTAGGCGAACAACTGCCCGAAGAGGATGTCGTGGTCGTTGACGTCGGTCACACCGTCGTACGGCGAGAGGGCGGCCTGGGTGGCGAGCCCCAGGAACCCGATGAAGATGGTGCGCTGCCAGCTGACCGTGATCGCGGCGAGCGGCGGCGCGACGATGATGCCCGGGGTGAGGAAGTGGTCCCGGCCTGCGGCCAGGTCGGCGAGGGCCACCACGATGATCGCGATGATCGGGAGCGAGATACCCATCCGCGACAGATACTCGCCCTCGACCCGCAGCAAGGCTTTCTTGAGCCAGGCGATCTTCACATGGTGTACCTATCTGGCCTTCCCGGCGGGGGCAGCCGCTCGTCCAGCTCCTCAAGGCGCGCCGATCAGTACCAGAGTTCCAAGCTCCACCCGGCTCCGCAAGCGCAAAAACCTGTGGGTCGGGATCCGGCCGTTGTGTTGCCCAGGATGAAAACTCTGCGACAGCAGTGAGGGAAGGGGTGGCTGAGGTGCCCGGGTCTCCCTAGGGTCGCCGTGTACCTGCCACTGACCCTGTGACTCCCGCGCTGGAGGACCCCTGTGCGTACGAGAGTGATCGCGCCCGTCGCCGCCGCCATCGGCCTGCTGCTGGCGATCCCGGCATCCGCGGCCGACGTCGGCCCGGGCGCGCCCGGCATCGGCGACCCGTACTACCCGACCTACGGGAACGGCGGCTACGACGTCTCCCACTACGACCTGAACCTGAAGTACCAGCCCGCCACCGACCAGCTCGACGGCACCGCGGTGATCACCGCGACCGCCACCCAGGGGCTGAGCAGCTTCGACCTGGACTTCGCCCTCACGGTGAGCAAGGTCGTGGTCAACGGGCGGCCGGCGGGCTTCGCCACCAGCGGTGAGCAGGAGCTGGTCGTCACCCCCGCCAAGCCGATCGCCAAGGGCCACCCGATCACCGTCGCCGTCACGTACTCCGGCGTCCCCTCGACCGTGCGGCGCTACGGCTTCACCTCGTGGCAGCGCACCCCGGACGGCGCGGTCGCCGCCAACGAGCCGGAGTCGGCCTGGTGGTGGTTCCCCAGCAACGACCACCCGGCCGACAAGGCCAGCTACGACGTGAAGGTCCAGGTGCCCAGCGGCGACCAGGCGATCAGCAACGGCCTGCTGGTCTCCCGCCGCACCGCGGACGGCTGGAGCACCTACCACTGGCGGGAGACGAAGCAGCAGGCCACCTATCTGGCCACGCTGGCGGTCGGCCACTTCGACATCACCCACAGCCGCACCCGCACCGGCGTCCCGGTGATCAACGCGTACAGCACCGACCTCCCGGCCGCCGAGGCCGCCAACGCGCGGGCCAGCGTCGAGCGCACCGCGGAGATCGTCGACTTCCTCAGCGGTTACTTCGGCCCGTACCCCTTCGAGTCGGCGGGCGGCTACGTGCCCAACGTGACCGCGCACTTCGCCCTCGAATCGCAGACCCGGGTCTTCTACAGCCCGCACTTCTTCGTCAACAAGCCCGACACCAGCGTCGTGGCGCACGAACTGGCCCACCAGTGGTGGGGCGACGACGTCTCGCTGGAGCGCTGGTCCGACATCTGGCTGAACGAGGGCTTCGCCAGCTACGCCGAGTGGTTGTGGGCCGAGCACGAGCACACCGGCACCCCGCAGCAGCTCGCCCAGCAGATCTACGACGCCCACCCCGCCGGCGACGCGTTCTGGACGGTGAAGCCGGGCGACCCCGGCGCCGCCAACCAGTTCGACGACGCCGTCTACGACCGCGGCGCCGTCGCCATCCAGGCGCTGCGCACCACCATCGGCGACCGCGCGTTCTTCGCGGTGCTGAAGGCGTGGCCCGCGCTGCACCGCTACGGCAACGGCACCATCGCCGAGTTCCAGCACCTCGCCGAGAGGGTGTCGGGCAAGCCGCTGGGCGACTTCTTCCACACCTGGCTCTACACCGCGGCCAAGCCCGCCGTCCTCCCGGCGCCGTGACCGCCGGGTAGGGACCCGGTCGCGGCGTGCGGCACCATGGATCCCGGGCGGGCCGGACGACGGCCCGCCCGGGAGACCGAACGGGAGAGCGTGCGCCGTGACCGAGGCAGGAACCGACAGCCGGACACCGGCCGCGGACGGGCTGCGGGCCGACTGCGGCAACTGCTTCGGGCTGTGCTGTGTGGCGCTGGCCTTCACCGCCTCCGCGGACTTCGCCGCCGACAAGAAGGCGGGGGAGCCCTGCGGGCATCTCGGCCCCGGCCACCGCTGCGGCATCCACGCCGAGCTGCGCGGCCGCGGCTACCAGGGCTGCACCGTCTACGACTGCTTCGGCGCGGGCCAGAAGATCTCCCAGGTGACCTTCGGCGGCCGGGACTGGCGCGGCGCCGAGGACGGCGGCCGGGCGATGTTCGCGGTGCTGCCGGTCGTCCGGCAGCTCCACGAACTGCTCTGGTACCTGGCCGAGACCCTGGCGCTGCCCGCCGCCCGCCCCGTGCACACCGCCGCCGCGCGGCTCAGCGAGCGGGTGGCGGCGCTCAGCCGGGGCACCGCGGACGAGCTGCTGGCGCTGGACGTGGCCGCGCACCGCGCCGAGGTCAATGTGGTGCTGCTGCGCGCCAGCGAGCTTGCCAGGGCCGCCGTCCCCGGCCGCAAGCGCGACCGGCGGGGAGCCGACCTGATCGGCGCGCAGCTGAGGGGCACGTCGCTGCGGGGCGCCGATCTGCGCGGCGCGTATCTGATCGGGGCGGATCTGCGGGACGCGGATCTGCGGGGCGCCGACCTGATCGGCGCGGACCTGCGCGACACCGATCTGCGCGGCACCGACCTCACCGGCGCGCTCTTCCTCACCCAGTCCCAGCTGAACGCGGCCCGCGGCGACGCGCGCACCCGCTTCCCCGCCGCCCTGGGCCGCCCGGCGCACTGGGCGGCCCAGAGCCCGTCCTAGCGGGTGGGGCGGTGGTGCTGAGCACGCCCTCCGACCACGTATGATGATCCTGTCAGGCGCCGCTAGCTCAGTTGGTTAGAGCAGCTGACTCTTAATCAGCGGGTCCGGGGTTCGAGTCCCTGGCGGCGCACTCGTGCGAAGGCCCTCCGTGTGAACGGGGGGCCTTCGGCGTTTCCCGGCCCGGGTCCGACCTGGTTTGGGCCGACCCCTCGGGATCAGGTAACATCTCCACGTCAGCAGGCGCCGCTAGCTCAGTTGGTTAGAGCAGCTGACTCTTAATCAGCGGGTCCGGGGTTCGAGTCCCTGGCGGCGCACAGACGGTCGAAGGCCCCTCGCGGAAGCGGGGGGCCTTCGTCGTGCGGAGCGCGTGCCCGGGCGGCTCAGCTGGCTCGGACGGCTCAGATGGTGAACGACAGCAGGACGGGCGCGGCCCGCTGGTGCAGCGTGTCGACGGCGGGCTTGAGCCGGTGGGCCTGCGAGTACGGCATCGACAGCGCCAGGCAGGCGACGGTCTTGCCGATGGTGACCGGGATCGCGGCGCACACGGTGCCGACCGCGTACTCCTGCAGGTCGAGGGTGGGGACGCTGGCGGGCTGGCGCTCCAGCTTGGTGAGCAGCACCCGGTCGTTGACGACGGTGCGCGAGGTCAGCCGGGCCGGGCGGTGCCGCGAGAGGTGTTCCAGGCGGCTGTTGTGGTCGAGCTGCGAGAGCAGGCACTTGCCGACCGCGCTGGCGTGGGCGGCGGACCGGAAGTCCACCCATTCGTTGACCTTCGGCGCGTTGGGTCCGTCGGCGAAGTCGATGATGTGCACCTCGCCGTCGTCGTAACGGCTGAAGTAGACCGCCGCGCCGACCTCGTCGCGCAGCTCGGTCAGTACGGCCTTGAGCTTGTCGGCGAGCGCCTGGTCGCGGTTGGCGGCGCCGAGCAGAACCAGCGACTCGCCGATCACGTATCCGCCGCCGGGCAGGAAGCCCAGATAGCGCTCGCGGCGCAGCATGGCCAGCAGATGCGTGAGGTAGTCCAGCGGCACACCGATCTCGCGCGCCAGCTGTTCGGCGGTGACGCCGTGCCGGTGGGAGTCGACGGATTCCAGAACGCGCAGCGCGTTCTGGACCGCGTAGACCGGCGCGATCTGTCGGTTCTCAAGCGCCACGGTAGCCCCCTGCAGGTATGACCGTTTGCGTCCCGGCTGTCGCTGCTGGTCACGGAAGAAGGTCGGAATGGACCCGTTCCGGCAGCTCGGCCAGCATCCACGATAGCCCCAATCGCGTTTCCCGTAGAGGCGGTTGAGGAGTTATCTGGCCTCCTGCGGGCGTATATGCAGGAAGGCGCCACTCTGGCATATGCCTAGGTCATTGCCCTCTTCTGGAATGCCGCACTCAGGGTCGAATTCCGGCCGGGGAATAACCGGACGGTGTCTCCGGTTGCGCTGGGGGCAGGCAGGAAAGCGATCGAGGAGGCGCCCGCGTGGCAGACGAAGAACGACGCACCGACCACGATATCCGCGGCACGGTCCGCGGCAGCGCCCCCGTACCGCTGTCCGTGCTCGACCTGGCCACCGTCGGCAGCGGGCTGACCGCCACCGACGCGCTGCGCACCAGCGTCGAGATCGCCAGGACCGCCGAGACCCGCGGCTTCCACCGGATGTGGGTCGCCGAGCACCACTCGATGCCGGGGGTCGCCAGCTCCTCGCCCGCGGTGATCCTCGCCCACCTCGCCGCCCACACCCGCACCCTGCGGCTCGGCTCGGGCGGCGTCATGCTGCCCAATCACGCGCCGCTGGTGATCGCCGAGCAGTTCGGCACCCTGGAGGCCATGGCGCCGGGCCGGATCGACCTCGGCCTCGGGCGCGCGCCCGGCACCGACGGCGCCACCGCCGCCGCGCTGCGCCGGAGCGAGAGTCTGCACGAGGGCGCCGACGAGTTCCCGCGGCAGCTCGCCGAGTTGACCCGCTTCCTGGACGACGACTTCCCCGACGGCCACCGCTACGCCCGGATCCACGCGATACCCGGCCCGGTGCAGGGCAGTGCGGACGGCGGGGTGCAGTCGCCGTCGCGGCCGGTCATCTGGCTGCTCGGCTCGTCCGGGTTCAGCGCCCGGCTGGCCGGCGAGCTGGGACTGCCGTTCTCCTTCGCGCACCACTTCTCCGCCGCCAACACCGTCCCGGCGCTGGCGCTCTACCGCGACTCCTTCCGCCCCTCCGCGGTGCTGGACAAGCCGTACGCGTCCATCGGCGTCTCGGCGCTGGCCGCCGAGGACCCCGAGCAGGCGCGCCGTCAGGTGCTCACCGGCGCGCTGGCCATGCTGCGGCTGCGCACCGGCCGCCCCGGTCTGGTGCCCACCCCCGAGGAGGCGGCGGCCTACCGGTTCAGCCCGATGGAGCGGGAGTTCGTGGACTCCTGGATCACCAACGTCGTCAACGGCGATCCGGACACCGTCCGTTCGGGTCTGGACGACCTCGTCGCCCGCACCGGGGCCGACGAACTGGTGATCACCGCCAACGCCCACACCCCCGCCGCGCGGCTGCGTTCGTACGAGCTGATCGCCGACGCGTACGGCTTCCCGAAGGACATCGCGGGCTGACGCGCCGGTTAAAGACTCGTTTCCCGGCCACCCGTGGTCCAACGGCGGAATGGTTGATTCCGCACCCTTAAGCCAGCGTTAAAGCCGCTCGTCAGCCCCTGACGAGCGGCTTTGCGCATCAAGCGGAAGGCTACCGACCGGTCGGCCTGTCGGCGGATTGGTCTAGTCCTAAGTCTGGTTCAGACCATTGACGTGCACTTGATCAGGCGGCTATCCATGCCACAGCCCCCTGTTGTTCCTCCCTCTCCCCCCGGAGGTTCTCGTGCAGTCCAGGAAGAGAGCGCTCGTGGCCGCCGCCACCAGCGCCGCGCTCGCCGTCGGCGGCCTCGTCGCGCTCGTCGGCGGCGTCGGCACCGCGCAGGCGGACACCACCGCCGCGGCCAAGCCGGCCGCCGCAGCCGCGAGCAGCGGCGGTGTCAAGATCGCCTACTACGACCAGTGGAGCGTGTACGGCAACGCCTTCTACCCGAAGAACCTCGACACCGAGGGGATCGCGGGCAAGCTGAACGTTCTCAACTACTCGTTCGAGAACATCGACCCGACGAACCTCACCTGTTTCGAGGCGACCAAGGCGTCGGACTCCACCAACGAGTCCGACCCCAACGCCGGTGACGGCGCGGGTGACGCGTTCGCGGACTACCAGAAGTCGTACGGCGCGGACATCAGCGTGGACGGCGTCGGCGACGTCTGGAACCAGCCGATCGTCGGCAACTTCAACCAGCTGAAGAAGCTCAAGGCGAAGTACCCGAACCTGAAGATCGTCGCCTCGCTCGGCGGCTGGACGTACTCCAAGTACTTCTCCGACGCCGCCGCGACGGACGCCAGCCGCAAGAAGCTGGTCAGCTCCTGCATCGACATGTTCATCAAGGGCAACCTGCCCGTCCAGGGCGGCTACGGCGGCCCCGGCACCGGTGCGGGCATCTTCGACGGCTTCGACATCGACTGGGAGTACCCCGGCTCGCCCAACGGCCACACCGGCAACCACTACAGCGCGGCCGACAAGGCCAACTTCACCGCGCTGCTGGCCGAGTTCCGCACCGAGCTGGACGCCTACGGCGCGGCCAACGGCGGCAAGCACATGCTGCTGACCGCCGCCCTTCCGGCCGGTCAGGACAAGATCGCGAACGTCGAGACCAACAAGATCGGCAACTACCTCGACTACGCGAACATCATGACGTACGACATGCACGGCGCCTGGGACGCGACCGGTCCGACCAACAACCAGGACCCGACGTACCAGTCGCCCAGCGACCCCTCGACCGCGATCCCGCCGGGCACCGAGAAGTACAGCACCGACGGCGCGATCAAGGCGTGGACCACCGGTGACTCGGCCTACGGCATCCCCGGCGGCTTCCCGGCCAACAAGATCACCATGGGCTACCCGATGTACTACCGCGGGTGGACCGGTGTGACGGCGGGCGCGAACCACGGCCTCTACCAGTCGGCCACCGGGCCCGCCGCCGCACGCGGCATCAGCCAGGTCGCGGGCACCGCGTACTACAAGGAGCTGTCGGGCATCGTCGACAACGCGTCGACCACGTTCTACGACTCCGCCAGCCAGTCCAACTACTTCTACAACGGCAACGAGTTCTGGACCGGCCTGGGCAGCCAGGGCATCCAGGCCAAGGCGGACTACGCGCACTGCCACGGACTGGCCGGTTCGATGATGTACTCGCTGCTCGACCTGGACCCGTCGGCGACGCTCTTCAACAAGATCGTCACCGCGACCAACGGTTCGGCCTCCGGCTGCGGCACCCAGACCACGCCGCCCACCACCCCGCCGACCACACCCCCCACGACGCCGCCGACGACCCCGCCGACGACCCCGCCGACGACGCCTCCCACCACCCCGCCCACCACGCCTCCGACCACCCCGCCGGGCGGCACCTGCACCCTGCCGTCCTGGTCCGCCTCGGCGATCTACGTCAACGGCAACAAGGTCTCCTGGAAGGGCCACAACTGGAACGCCAAGTGGTGGACCACCAACGAGGAGCCCGGCACCACCGGTGAATGGGGTGTCTGGCAGGACCTCGGCGCCTGCTGAGCCGACTCCGTCGAAGGTCTGACGGCTGAACAACCTGGGGTCCGCGTCCTCACTCCCCCCGAGGACGCGGGCCCCTTCCGTGTGCGCCTCAATCGCCGGAGGGGCTGATTTCTCCGCCCCGCCGGCGATCGAGCCGCGAAATCAGGCCAGCAGCCGGGAGATCGCCTCCGCCCCCACGGGACGTGAGTAGTGCCAGCCCTGGCCCGTGTCGCAGCCGATACGCCGCAGCCGCTCCGCCTGTTCGGCGTTCTCGACGCACTCGGCGGTGACGGTGAGGCCCAGCCGGTGGGCGAGTTCGACCAGGGCCTCGACGATCGTCTCGTCGGCGGGGTTGGGGTGCTCGGCGGAGCGGAAGCCCTGGACGAAGGAGCCGTCGAGCTTGAGGGCCGAGACCGGCAGACGGCTCATGTAGGCGAGGTTGGAGTAACCGGTGCCGAAGTCGTCGATGGCGATCCGCACCCCCATCTCGTGCAGCGCGTGCAGCGCCTGCAGCGGGCGGCCCGCCGAGCCCATCACCGCGGACTCGGTCAGCTCCAGCTGCAGCAGCCGCGGCGGCAGCCCCGTCTGCGCCAGGATCGCGGCCACGTCGGCGACCAGGTCGGAGTCCCACACCTGCCGTACGGCCACGTTCACACTCACCGTCAGCGGCGCGGCGGGGTACGCCTGCTGCCAGGCGCGGGCCTGGCGGCACGATTCGGCGAGCACCCAGCGGCCGAGCTGGACGATCGAGCCGTCCTCCTCGGCCAGACCGATGAAGCGGTTCGGCGCCAGCCGCCCGAAGTGCGGGTGCTCCCAGCGGACCAGCGCCTCGACACCGCGCAGTTCGCCGGAGTCCAGCGCGACCAGCGGCTGGTAGTCGAGCACGAACTCGCCGCGCTCGACGGCCTGCCGCAGGGTGCGCGACAGCGCCTGCCGGGTCATCCGGTGCTCGTTGCGCTCAGGGTCGAAGAGCGTCCAGCGCGCCTTGCCGTCGGCCTTCGCCCAGTACAGCGTGGTGTCGGCGGCCTGCATCAGACCGGTGGCCGAACTCCCCGCCGCCTCGCGCTCCACCACGCCGATGCTGGCCGAGACCGCGAGCCGGTGGCCCGCCACGTCGAACGGCCGCTGCAGCGCGGTCAGTACGGACTCGGCCAGCTCGGTGGCCTGCCCGGTGCCGGTGGAGTCCCGTACCAGCAGGACGAATTCGTCGCCGCCGAGCCGGGCCACGAGATGGCCGCCGGGCTCCGCGCAGGACAGCAGCCGCCGCGCCACCGCCGCCAGCAGCGCGTCGCCGACGCGGTGGCCGAGGGTGTCGTTGACCGCCTTGAAGCCGTCGAGGTCCAGGTAGCACAGGCCGATCCGCCCGGTGCGGCCGTCGGTGGTCACGCAGGCGTCGGTCAGCCGCTCGAAGAACAGCGCCCGGTTGGGCAGCCGGGTGACCGGGTCGTGCATCCGCAGATGGCGCAGCTGCTCCCGCAGGGTGTCGCGCTCGCCGACGTCCTCGACCGACAGCAGCAGCGCGGCGCCGCCGGCGGCCCGGGACAGGGTGATCTCGGCCCGCAGCGCGGCCCCGTCGCCCCGGGTGATCCGGCGGGTGCAGCGCAGCCGGTCGCGGCGGCCGGAGAGCACGTCGTGGAACGCGCCACGGGCGTGCGCGTCGCCGGTAAGCCCCAGGAGGGAAGCGGCGCCTTCGGCCGTCAGCCGTTCGGGTGAAAGACCCAGCAGGGTGCCGAGGGCCCGGTTGGCGTCCAGGACGGTGCCGTCCGGTGCCAGCAGAGCCATCGCTGACTGGGCGATCGCGAACGCGGCCCGGTAGTCGCGCAGTTCCGTGTCGGCGGATCGCCGGGCAGAGCTGTGACTGTGCGTGATGACTTGCGCCGTACTCTCGGCTCCGACGCCGGGGCCGCCCGCGGGTACGCCCATTGCCGCTCCCCGTGTCGCTCTCGTCTCGCTCGCGATCATATGGGCTGGCGGAGTTGGTGTTCCAGCGTCGTCGTGGTGATTCTCCGCACGTGTACGACGGGATCGATCCACTGTGCGACCGATCTCGATCAAGTGATCGCTTCTGGTGGGTCATTACGGACCGTAGTGATCGGTGCGCGGTGCCCGCATGGAGCAGTTGAGCAGGACATATCGCCACAATCCATAGCAATGTGATGGAGGTGTCCCGAACGGGCTCACGAACCCTCCCCGGAGGTCCATGTGCGGCGGCCAGACATCTCGGCAGGCGTGTCGACAGGCGTACGCCGGCGCGTCCTGCGTTCGGCGGCCGCGGCTGTCAGCGTGTTCTGCGCGGTCGTCGCGTGGACGCTGGTGTCGGGGCCGACCGCGGCCGCCGCCGCGGGCACCGCCTGCCTGCTGCCGCGTACCTCGGTGCACCACTCCGAGGGCGTCGACGGCTGGGAGAGCGGCTACGCCCGCCCCACGGGCGACGTCAACGCGCTGATGATCTTCCTCTCCTTCCCGGACGCCACCCCCGACCTGACGACCCAGGAGGTCGAGGCCGACCACTTCCCGGCGACCACCGACTTCTTCCAGCGCGCCTCCTACGGCAGGTTCCACCTGCGGGTGCACCCGGTCGGCCACTGGCTGCGGATGCCGCACCCGTCCACGTACTACGCGATCGACCGGGACTGGGACGCCAAGCACCGCACCGCCTATCTGCGGGACGCGATCGCGGTGGCGGACCCGGTCGTCGACTTCCACGGCTACGACGTCGTCTATCTGGTGGCCGACCCCGACGCGCCCGGCGTGGACTCCGACGCCACCAAGGTGGTCAACCTGGCCGCCCCCGTCACAGTGGACGGCACCAGCATCGGCAGGCTGGTCACCGTCTTCGAGCGGCACCCGCCGGACCGCAACGTCCTGGCCCACGAGACGGGTCATGTCTTCGACCTGCCCGACCTCTACTACCGGCCGCCGGCCGGCAGCAACGCGGACTGGGACACCCATGTCGGCGACTGGGACCTGATGGGCAGCCAGTTCGGGCTGGCCCCCGACCCCTTCGCCTGGCACAAGTGGAAACTCGGCTGGCTCGGTGCCACCCAGGTCGACTGCGTCTCCCGCACCGGCACGAGCTACCACGACCTCAGCCCCGACGAGACGCCCGGCGGCACCAAGCTGACGGTGGTGCGCACCGGCCTCGACACCGCGCTGGCCATCGAGGCGCGTACGCCCGCGGGCAACGACGGCACCACCTGCCGCTCCGGCGTACTCCTCTACGAGGTCCGCTCCGACACCGAGTCCGGCGAGGGCCCGATCGACGTGCTCGACGGCCACCCCGGCACCTCCGCGTGCGCCGCCACGTCCGTCTACCCGCCGCTGGCCGACGCGCCGCTCGGCGTGGGGGAGTCCTATCTGACCGCGGACAAGTCCATCCGGGTGACCGTCACCGGCCGCACCGCGGCGGGCGGCTGGACGGTGAAGGTCACCGAGGGCGCACCCGGCCCCGACGGCCCCCGCCTGCGGGCTTAGGGCGTGCCCTGTGGCCATGGCCTCCTTCTCCGCGTGGCTGCACCGCACGGGAGCGCGTGCCGCCGCCCTCAGCGCGATAGGTGTGCTCGCCGTCGGCAGCACCGTCTCCGCGGGAGCGCGCGGACCGGCGCTGTCGGCCTCACCGCCGCCCGCCGCCCGGCCGTGCGCGCTGCGCGCCACCCCGGGCGTCGCCATGTCCGAGGGCTTCCCCGACAGCTCGGCCCGCGGCCCCGACGCCGAGTTCGCCCCCGCCACCGGCCGCGTGCGCGCCCTGACCCTGCTGATCGACTTCCCCGACGCCCACGCGCCCTACAGCGCCGCCGAGCGCTACGCCGAGTTCTTCCCCGCCGTGAAGAACTGGTACGCCGTCAGCTCCTACGGCCGCCTGGACTACGAGTCGACGCCCGTCCTGCGCTACATACGGATGCCGCGGCCGTTCTCGGCGTACGGGATAGGCCGCGGCTACGGGTGGGACGCCCACACCGCGATGATGCGCGACCTGCTCAAGGTCGCGGACCGCGGCATCGACTTCCGCGGCTACGACCTGGTCAACGTGCTGGTCACCCCGAACGCGGGCCCGCCCGCCGACGAGGCCGTGCTCTCCGTGACCTGGACCGGCGCCTCGGCCGCCACCACCGACGACGGCGCGCACCTGGACAAGGTCTCGCTCATCTACGGCCACGACCAGTCGGGCCCGCGCGTGCTCAGCCACGAGAACGGCCACGCCTTCGGCCTGCCCGACCTCTACGCCGCCGACGACTTCCAGCACACCGACACCCTCGCCGGGCAGTGGGACAGCATGTCGCTCGACTGGGGACTGCAGGGCGACCTGTTCGCCTGGCACAAGTGGCGGCTCGGCTGGATCACCGACCGGCAGATCGCCTGCGTGTCCACCAGGAGCGACGCGACGTACCAGCTCAAGGCGGTGGAGATACCCGGCGGCCGCAAGGCCGTGATCATTCCCTACGGTCCCACGCGCGCCTACGTGCTGGAGGCGAGACAGGCGCTGGGCAACGACCGCGACGCCTGCCGCGAGGGGATCCTCGCCTACCGGGTGCGCACCGACGTCGACTCGGGGGCGGGGCCCGTGACCGTCCAGGACGCCCATCCGCGCACCTCCGCCTGCGACTTCAGCAGCGGGTCCTTCAACTCCCTCAACGACGCGCCCTTCCGGGTCGGCGAGGGATTCACCGACCCGGCGGCGGGTCTCACCTTCCAGGTCCTCGGGCGGACGGCGACCGGCGACTGGAGGGTCCACGTCACCCGTCACTGAACCGCCCGGGACCGGCGCCTGTCCGGTGGGGGATCAGGCAGATCAGGCCAGCAGTTCGGCCTCGAGCGTGATGTTCACACCCGCGAGGGCCTTGCTGACCGGGCAGTTGGCCTTGGCGTCCTGCGCGGCGGCCTGGAAGTCCTCGGCCGACAGGCCGGGGACGCGGGCCTGCACCGACAGGACGATGCCGGTGATGCCCTCACCCGGCTGGAAGGTGACGTTGGCCTGGGTCGTGACGGTCTCGGGCGGGGTGCCCGCACCGGCCAGACCGTGCGACAGCGCCATGGAGTAGCAGGAGGAGTGAGCCGCGGCGATCAGCTCCTCGGGGCTGGTCTTGCCGTTCGCGGCCTCGGCGCGCGAGGGCCAGGAGACCTCGTAGCTGCCGACGCCCGAGGTGTCCAGCGAGACGGTCCCGGCGCCGCCCATCAGCGGGCCCTTCCACTGCGTCGTCGCGGTGCGGGTGGTTGCCATGGTGAAGCCTCCAAGAGGTGCGGAACGAGATGGCGCCGAGCGCCTCCTGCACGCTACCTCGCGGCGCGCCCGTCCCGCCTTTATCGCGCCGGGAAGCTGTACGTGTAGCCCTGCGCGTCGAGTTGGTCCAGCAGCCGGGAGAGCGCGGCCACCGTCTCGGTGCGGTCGCCGCCGCCGTCGTGCATCAGGACGACCGCGCCCGGCCGCAGTTCCCGGTCGACGGTGCGCAGCACCTTGTCGGTGCCGGGCAGCGACCAGTCCCGTGAGTCCACCGTCCAGCCCAGCGGGCGCAGTCCGTGGTCGGCGGCGATGTGCCGGATCGGCGGGGTGAAGTCGCCGCCCGGGGCGCGGTAGTACCAGAGCGCGGCGCCGGGGCCCGCGGCCCGGGATATCTCCGACTGCGCGTCGACTATCTCGTGCGTGTTGTACGCCAGCGACTTGCCGCCCTGCCGCTCGTCGTGGTGGACGGAGTGGTCGCACAGCCGGTCGCCCTCGGCGACGATCCGGCGCACCAGGTCGGGGTGGGCGGCGGCGTGCGGGCCGATCTCGCAGAAGGTGGCCTTCGCGTGGTGCCGCGCCAGCACGTCCAGGATCCGCGGGGTCCAGCGCGGGTCGGGGCCGTCGTCGAAGGTGAGGGCGACCGAGCGGCCGCCGTCCTCCAGCGAGTGCTGGATCGTCTCGGCGGTGTGCGCGGCGCCGCCCGGCGCGGAGTCACCGCGCGCGGAGCCGGTGCCGCCGGCCGTGCTGCCTGTGGTGCCGCCGGTGCCCGGGGTGTCCGAGCCAGTGGTGCCGCCCGGAGTGCCCGTGCCGCCCTCGGAGGGGGCGGCGGGGCGGGACGCGCCGGAGGTCCCGGACGTGCCGGTCGGGCCGGTCGTGCCAGTCGGGCCGGTCTCCGGGGGAGCGGTTCGCTGGCCGGGGATGACCGGCCGCGCCGTGTCGCGGGCGCTGTGGGCGATGCCCCGCGCACCGGCGGCCGACGCGTGGCCGCCCGCGTGCGGTGTGCCGCACGCGGCCAGCGCGGTCCCGGCGAGCGCCGCGGTGGCCACCACGGCGGCCGTCCGCCACGCCATCGCCCGGCTCACCAACCCAGAACGTCCGCTTTTGTACGTCATGCCCACTACCGTAAACAGGCCGCGCAACCCCCAGAAGGCTCCTTCCGGCCACCCGCGACCCCCCGAAAACCCGCTTCAGCGGCGGCGTACCAAGGGGAAGGGCAGGGTCTCGCGGATGGACCGCCCCGTGAGGAACATCACCAGCCGGTCGACCCCGATCCCCAGCCCGCCGGTCGGCGGCATCGCGTACTCCAGCGCGGTCAGGAAGTCCTCGTCCAGCTCCATCGCCTCGGGGTCGCCGCCCGCCGCGAGCAGCGACTGCCGGGTCAGCCGGTCGCGCTGCTCCACCGGGTCGGTCAGCTCGGTGTACGCGGTGCCCAGCTCCGTGCCGTACGCCACCAGGTCCCAGCGCTCGGCCAGCCGCGGGTCGCCGCGGTGCCCGCGGGTCAGCGGCGAGACGTCGGTGGGGAAGTCCTTGTAGAAGCAGGGGGCCTGGGTGCGCTCCTCGACCAGCCGCTCGTACATCTCCAGCACGATGTCGGCCGCCTCGTCGTCAGGCGTGTACGGCACCCCGGCCCCGTCGCACAGCGTCCGCAGCCGGTCGGCGGGCGTGCCGGGGCCGATCTCCTCGCCCAGCGCCTCGGAGATCGCGCCGAACACCGTGCGCACCGGCCACACCCCCGACAGGTCGACCTCCTCGCCGTCACCGCGCCGGGCGATCTGCGCCCCGTTCGCCGCGGTCGCCGCGCTCTGGATCAGCTCGCGCGTCAGCTCCAGCATCACGTCGTAGTCCGCGAACGCCTGGTACGCCTCCAGCATCGTGAACTCGGGGTTGTGCTTGTACGACACGCCCTCGTTGCGGAAGGTGCGGCCGAGCTCGAAGACCTTCTCCACGCCGCCCACGCACAGCCGCTTCAGGTACAGCTCGGGCGCGATCCGCAGATACAGGTCCAGGTCGTAGGCGTTGATGTGGGTGGTGAACGGCCGGGCGTTGGCGCCGCCGTGCACCGGCTGCAGCATCGGCGTCTCGACCTCCAGGAAGCCGCGCTCCGACAGCGTGGCGCGCACCGAGTGCACGGCGGCGCTGCGGGCGGCCAGCACCGAGCGGGCGTCCGGGCTGACCACCAGGTCCAGATAGCGCTGCCTGACCTTCGCCTCCGGGTCGGCCAGACCGCGCCGCTTGTCCGGCAGCGGGTGCAGGCACTTGCCGGTGAGCACCCAGGTGTACGCGTCCGCGGTCGGCTCGCCGCCGCGGGCGGCCGTCATGGTCGCCTCGACCCGCAGCTGGTCGCCGAGGTCCACCGTGGTGCAGAACCGTCGCAGGCCGTCGCGGGCCAGCCGGTCCCGGGTCAGCATCAGCTGGAGGTCGCCCGACCAGTCCCGCAGCGTCACGAACACCACGCCGCCGTGGTCGCGCACCCGCAGCACCCGGCCCGCCAGCGTCAGGTCCGTACCCGGGGCGGCGGCCCGCGCGGCCGCCAGGGTGTGCGTCGGGGCGACGCCCGGGGGATACGGGTCGGTGCCGTCGCGCCGCAGCCGTTCCAGCTTCGCCAGCCGCACCCGGACCTGCTCGGGCCGCGCGGGGCCGTGCGCGGCGGTCGCGGGGGTCTCGGCGGCCGCCGCGGCCTCGGCGGCCTCCGGGGCTTCCTCGGCCCGTGGCACCTTCCGCCGGTCCTTGGCGGCGGCCGCACCGGCCGCCGCACCCGCCGCGGCAGCCGTCCCCGCCGCCGCGGCCCCCGCCTTCGCGTGCGGCGCGAGCCGCCGCGCCGGCTGCGCCTCGGTGATGTCCGGCGCCGTCAGATCGGCCGCGGCCGGCTGGGCGTAACTCCGGTGCTTCCAGAACCGCAGCCGGGGCACCTCCACGAAGCCCTCGGCGATCCCGGACGCCAGTCCGATCCTGGCCAGGTCCTTCGCGTCGGCGTAGCAGAGGAAGCGCGGGTACCAGTCCGGCTGGTACTTCACGTTCGAGCGGTAGAGCGCCTCCAGCTGCCACCACCGGGAGAAGAACAGCAGCAGTCGCCGCCACAGCCGCAGCACCGGCCCGGCGCCGATCCGCGCGCCCTCCTCGAAGACCGAGCGGAAGACCGCGAAGTTCAGCGACACCCGCCGGATGCCGAGCGCCCCCGCGCCCGTGGCCAGCTCGGTGACCATGAACTCCATGATCCCGTTCGGCGCGGTGCGGTCCCGCCGCATCACGTCCAGCGACACCCCGTCGTCCCCCCACGGCGCGAAGGACAGCAGCGCGATCACCCGCCCCTTGCCGTCCAGCGCCTCCACCAGCAGGCACTCGCCGTCCGCCGGGTCGCCCAGCCGCCCCAGGGCCATCGAGAAGCCGCGCTCGGTGTCGGTGTCCCGCCACTGGTCGGCGAGCCGGATCACCTCCCGCAGCTCGTCGGGCGACAGCTCGTGGTGACGCCGGATCCTGCTGCCCGCACCCGTGCGGCGGACCCGGTTGACCGCCTGCCGGGTGCCGCGCATCTCCCGCCCCGACAGGTCGAACGACGCCACGTCGAGAATCGCCTCGTCACCCAGCTCCAGCGCGCCGAGCCCCGCCCGCGCGTACGCCTTCGCGCCCTCCTCGCCCGCGCCCATCACCGCGGGCACCCAGCCGTAGGCCGCCGCGTACGCCAGCCACGCGTCGATCGCCGGACCCCACGCCTCCGGGTCGCCCAGCGGATCACCGCTGGCCAGGCAGACGCCCACCTCCACCCGGAAGGTCACCGCGGACTTCCCGCTCGGCGAGAACACCACCGACTTGTCGCGCCGGGTCGCGAAGTACCCCAGCGAGTCCTGCGCGCCGTACTTCGCCAGCAGGCCGCGGATCCGGCCCTCGTCGTCGCCGTGCAGCGCCGCCTCGACCTGCTGCGACCTGAACAGCGTCGCCGCCGCGGCCAGCAGCGCCAGCGCGCCGAACAGACCGAGCCAGAAGTTCGTCCAGTACGGCGCCCGGCCGACGTTCGCCGGCAGGTCGTTGACGCCGCCGACCACCTTGTTGACCGCCCAGCGCAGCCGGTCGGAGCCGTGCAGGGTGCCGGGGAAGAGCACCAGCATCCCCCAGCCCACCAGGACGCCGATCACCAGACCGCAGACCAGCACCCCCAGCGCCCGCCAGAACGCGCCCTTGCGCACCCGGGCGGAGAACTGGCCGCGCGCCGCGATCACCACACCGAGCACGGTCCCGGTGATCAGCAGCGCCGGGATCGCACTCCACTCCCGCACCGTGATGAGCAGGATGTTCGCCAGCACGGTCAGCCCGAGGAAGACCGCCACGATCCAGTACGCGACCCGTTTGCGGGCCGCCATCGCGCCGCCGAGCAGCACCAGGAACGCGGCGTACGCCAGGTTCGCCGAGGCCGGGACGGTCAGGATCTCGATCCACCGCCGCACCGGCTCCAGCACGTGGTGCAGCGGGGTGACCACCGCCAGGACCGCGCAGAAGAGGGCCAGGAACCCGAAGAACTCGCCGAACCACCCGGGCACCCCGGGGGCGAACTCGTTCCAGCGCGCCGACCACCGCGCCGACATCGGGGCCTTCCGGGCCATCCGGTCCGCCTTTCGTGCACGCGCGGGAGTGACGTGGACCTTGTGCGTCCAGACCTGTGCTGTTCAGCTTTCCGCAGCCCCGGGAAACCGCAAGACGGGGACGTCCGCCCGGGCCGCTTCCGGACTGCTTCCGGGCCGCTTACCGGCCGCCGTCCGCGCCGCCGTGCGGCCCGCATGCGACGCCCCCGCGTGCCGCCTACGGTGGGCGTATGGCCGCTCGGCGGACACTTCCGGGGATGGCGTCGCGGGGTCCGCGGCGGGGGATACGCAGGCCCGGACCCAGGGTGGCGGCGGCCGTCGCCGTGGTGCTGATGGCCGTGCTCAGCGCCCCCGCTGCCCCGGGTGGCGGTACCGGCCGCGACGACGGCGGCTCCGGGCTGCGGGCGTACTACCGGCAGCAGCTCAGCTGGGGCGGCTGCCCGGCATCGGGCGGCGCGGTCGGCGGGGCGTGGCCGCTGAAGGTGGCGTGCGCCACCGTCCAGGTGCCGCTGGACTACGCCCAGCCCGACCGCGGCACCCTCACCCTCGCCGTCGACCGCGTCCCGGCCACCGGACCGGGACCGCGGCTCGGCTCGCTGCTGATCAACTTCGGCGGCCCCGGCATCTCCGGCACCGCGACCCTCACCGACGAGACGGCCGCCGACCTGGCCCGGCTCAACACCCGCTACGACCTGGTCGGCTTCGACCCGCGCGGCGTCTCCCGCAGCACCCCCGTGGACTGCGGCGACCTGTCCGGTGTGACCGCCGCCGACGCGGTCGGCCAGGCCCGGCAGATATCCCGCGCCTGCCACGCGGTCTCCGGCACCCTGCTGCCGTACGTCGGCACCACCAACGCCGCCCGCGACCTCGACGTCATCCGGCAGGCCGTCGGCGACGACAAGCTGGCGTACCTCGGCTTCAGCTACGGCAGCAAGCTCGGCGCCGTCTACGCCCACGAGTTCCCGGACAGGACCGGCCGTATGGTCCTCGACGGCGTCCCCGACCCGACGCTCGACGAGGCGGACACCGCGCTGGCGCAGACCGCCGCGTTCCAGAAGGCGCTCACCGACTTCGCCGCCGACTGCGCGGCCCACCCCGGCTCCTGCCCGGTGCCGGGGCACGACGCCACCCACGTACTGGCCGGGATATCCGCCGGGGTACGGGAGTTCGACGGGCGGGCGCTCACCACCTCGCTGGGCCAGCTCGACCGCTCCGGCTATCTCCAGGGGCTGCAGAACGCCCTCTACTCCAAGGACAGCTGGCCCGATCTGCGGCAGGCGCTGGCGGACTTGCGGCGGGGCGACGGCGAGCTGATGATGCAGCTGGCCTACCCCGGCGATCCCGGCCAGGCGCCGGGCCGCATCCCGGCGCCCGCCGACTGGGCCGGGGCGCCGCGGGACAACTACGAGATGGCCAAGTTCGCCATCGACTGCCAGGACACACCGGAACGCCCGTCCGCCGCGGGCCTGCACACGCTCGACGCGAAGTTCACCGCCGCCTCACCGCTGTTCGGCTCCGCCATCGAGGCCACCCTGCTGTCCTGCACCGGCTGGCCGCCCGGTGACGGCGCCTCCCGCCACGTCGCCGCCCCCGGCGCCCCCTTCGCCCTCCTGGTCTCCACCACCGGCGACCCCGCCACCCCGTACGCCGGAGCCCGCCGCATGGCGGCCGCCCTCGGCAACGGCAGCCGGGTGCTGACCTACCGCGGCGAGGGCCACGGCGCCTACTTCGCCCACAACGCCTGTGTGAACGCCACCGTCGACGCCTATCTGCTGGACGGTACGGTCCCGCCGGGCGACACCACCTGCTGACGCCCGCGGGTCACGCCCCGGCCGGCATGTCGCGCCGAGGGGCGCGGGTCACGCCTCCTCCGGCGTGCCGGGCTCCGGCGGCAGCAGGGCTTCCTGGCGGCGGCGCAGCCGCGGCGCCGTCAGGAAGCCCTCGGCGATGGCGGAGGCCGCCGCCACCCGGGGCAGGTCCGTCGGGCGTTCGTACAGCACATAGCGGGACTGCCAGCGCGGCGCGAACGCGGCGTAGGCCCGCTCGCGCTCGGTGAGATGGCCCAGCCGCGCCAGCAGCCGCAGCGGCGCGCGGCGGACCCGGGAGGTCAGCGCGCTGCGGAAGGCGGTGAAGTTCAGCGAGACCCGGCCGATCCCCGCCAGCGGGCCGGTCCCGGCGTGGGCGCCCAGCAGCACCTCGGTGATGAGGAAGTCGACCGGCGCCCGCCCGGACTCCCGGTCGCGCCGCAGCAGGTCCAGGGTGAGCCCGTCGGGACCCCAGGGGACGAAACCGAGCAGCGCGCAGGTGCGGCCGTGCGCGTCCAGGCACTCGGCGAGCAGGCAGTCGCCGTCCGCCGGGTCGCCGAGCCGCCCCAGCGCCACCGAGAAACCGCGCTCGGCGGAGTGCCGCCGCCAGGCGTCGGCGAGATGGCCGAGCCGCCGCAGCTCGGCCGCGTCGATCTCGCGGTGCCGCCGCAGCCGTACGGTGTACCCGCCCGCCGCCACCAGGGCGTGTGCCTGCCGCAGCGCCGCCAGCCGTACGTCGCCGCCCGCGAAGGCCGCCGCGAACGGCCCGACCTGCACCACCGCCTCGTCACCGGCGAGCAGCGAGCGGAAACCGGCCGCCTCGTAGACCACCGCGGCCGCGGGCCCGGCGTTGCTGACGGCCGGCACCCAGGCGTGGCGGCCCGCGGTGTCCAGCCAGTGGGCGACCGCGCCCGGCCACGCGTCGCGGGCGCCGACGGGATCGCCGGAGGCCAGGGCGACCCCGTTGACCACCCGGTAGAGCACGGCGGCGTCCCGCCCCGTCGTCCAGCACACCGACTTGTCGCGGCGCAGCGCGAAGTACCCGAGCGAGTCGCGCCGCCCGTGCACCCGCAGCAGCGCCCGCAGCCGCCGCTCGTCCGCGGGGCGCAGCCGGGCCCGGCCGCGCGGCGAACGGAAGAAGGCGAGCAGCACGACGAGCATCAGCGCGACGCTGAGGATGTTGATGGCCAGGTCCGTCCAGGCGGGCACCGAGATCTCCGGCAGCTCGAACAGCCCGGAGACGGTGAGCACCCGCAGCAGCGTGTAGCGCAGGCTGGCGCCCCAGTCGGGCGGCGGCGGCTTGTCGGTGGCGTGCACCAGCAGCGTCCCCAGGCCCACCGCGATCACACTGCCCACGACGAAGGAGAGCAGCCCCAGCCAGATGTTGCCGCGCTCGCCGCGCACGTTGAACACCGGCCGGGACACCAGCAGCGCGACCAGCACCAGACCGGTCAGCGCCAGCGAGACCCAGTTGAAGGGGTGCCCGCGGCTCTCCGGCACCGCCACCACACCGGCGCAGCACAGTGCCCCGTACCCGGCGGCCAGCACGGTGGTGACGATCCACGCGGCGCGCTTGTGGCGGCGCAGGCTGACCGAGAGCACCAGGGCGAGCACGGCGCCGGTGAAGCCGGGGCTGACCAGGAAGGCGGTGAAGTACTCGCCGTCGGTGGCGGCCCGCACCCGGTCGCGGAAGGGCGCGATGGCGCCGGTGACCACGTTCACGGCGGCCGCCACCCGCAGGTACCAGACGGCGAAGGCCGCGCCGGGCCGCCGCAGCGGCGGCAGCACATCCGCCAGCAGCCGCTCCAGGCGGGACGGCGGCAGATCCACGATGGTGGTCCTGGGCCGGGGCTTCGAGGGGCCGGGCGACGGCAGCGGGGCACCCGCCACCGCGTCCATCACGGCCGTCTTGGCCGCCACCATCCTGCGGTGGATACGGTCCTCGCGCCGCTCCGCCCTGGCCATCCGCCGCGGCCGGGAGGTGTACCGCCAGCGCGCCCAGGGGCTCGCCGGGCGGGCCAGCCGCAGCGCGCCGACCACCGCCAGCAGCGGCAGCATCACCCCGAGCAGCCCGGTCCACACCTTGCCCTTGGACAGACACACCACCACGAACAGCAGCAGCACCGCGCCGGTCGCGTACTGCCCCCACCCGCCGCCGACGAATCCGCCCAGCGGCGCCTGCCCGATCAGCAGCAGTCCGATCACCGCCACCGCGAGGATCACCGCGTCGACGGACTGGCGGCCCTGCTCACTCCAGTAGACGTCCTTGAGGTGCAGCACCAGCGCGAACTCGTCGAGCACCAGCCCGCAGCCGACGCCGAACACCACGGCCAGCACGTCGTGCGCCACGGGGCCGCCGCGGACCGCGAAGGAGCCGATGCCGCCGATCAGCATCATCGCCTGGCCGAAGACCACATGGTGGATGTGGAGCCCGCCCGGCTTGACGTTGCCCGGCCACCACTTCACCCCGCGGCGGATCATCCGGACGCTGAACCGGATGAAGAGGAACGACCCGATCAGCCCGAGCAGCAGCAGGAACAGCGGTTCCCTTCCGGTGTCCACGATCCGGGTGCGGTACGCGTCGGACAGCCACTGCACCATGGCTCCAGGGTCGTCGGGGCGGGGGTCGGCGGCCACCCGGGCGGGGACGAAGAAGGCCCCCCGCTTCCGCGAGGGGCCTTCGACCGTCTGTGCGCCGCCAGGGACTCGAACCCCGGACCCGCTGATTAAGAGTCAGCTGCTCTAACCAACTGAGCTAGCGGCGCCTGCTGACGTCGTAGACCTTAGCATCCGGTCAGCGAGGAGTGGAAATCGAAATGGATCAGGCCCGTCCGGGTGCCCTGACCAGGGCGGGAGCGGTTCTCGCCGGGCCGGGCCTGGCGGCCCGCACACACGCCCAGAGCAGCACGTCCGCCCCCGGCAGATAGGGGTGCCGGGTGTCGGGCGCGACCACCCAGCGGGACACGGCGGCACCGTCGCCGTCGGCGGCCTCCGGGCCGTCCGGCTCCGCGTGCAGCGGCGGTACGGTCACCGCGTCGCCGAGGCCGTGGCACACGATCGGCGGCATCGCGCCGCCCCACTCCTCCCAGCCCAGCAGCGCCGGCAGCCGCTGCGCGGTGCCGGGTGCGACCAGCAGCAGGAACCGGCCGCGGTGCACGGCCACCGGACCGCTGCCGGGGCCACCGGCCCACAACCGCTCCAGCAGACGGCGGCCGAAGAGCGCGGGCAGGTTCACCACGTCGAAGGCGATACCGCAGGGCAGCACGCTGGGCGCGGTGGGCCGGGCCGACCACAGCGCCTCGACGCTGCGCGGGAAGGCGCTGGCGGAGGCGAGCCAGGCGGCGCCCTCGGCGGTGACGAACGCGGTGTGCTGCCGCCGCTGGGCCTCCGAGACGGCCAGCGACACGGCGTCGCTGACGGCATCGGTGACGCATTCCGTGACGGCGTCGGCTAACGAGGAGTTCGCGGTGGCGCGCTGCCATTCATCCATGGCGTCTACATGTACTCGCCATCGGGTTGACGGTCTGTCAATTCGCCCGAATTCACCACGCCGACACGGGACATGGGGTACATTTCCGCCCGGTGTCCGGCGGGTGACTCCCCGGCGACCGGTGGGTGACGCGGCGCCGCGACGGCGTCAGGGCGTCCCGCCGCGGCCCGCGATCAGACCCTCGCCGTACTCGACCATCCGCTTGGCGTAGTCCTCGGTCCACCCCGCCTGCTCGGCGAGCCGGGCGTACGTCAGCCGGTCGAACCGCCGCGGATCGGCGAGCTGCGCCGCCGCTATCGCCTGGAACTCGGTGGCCCGCTCGGCCGCGGCCCGGAAGGCCAGCGCCAGCTCGGTGGCCCGGGCCAGCATCCGCGCCGGGTCCTCCATCGACTCCAGATCGAAGAAGTGCTCGGGGTCGGCGACGGCCGCGGCCGGCTCGAAGGCCAGTGACGCCGGTCGCCTGTACTGCGGCGCGCTCTTGCGCGGGTTCTGAGCCGACTGCGGCTCGGTCATTCGGATACCTCCCGGATCGTTCACGCCCTCCATTGTCCCGCGCGGGGGCAAGCCCCTCTACGGCCGCGGCGGGCGGCGCCTCAGGGGCGCCAGCTCACCCGGTGTTCCGCGAGGTGGGCCAGGACCGCGTGGTTGGCCTCCCAGCCGTCAGGGAACTTCACCGTCACCCCGAGCTGTACCGGCTCGGAGGACGGGTGCTCGTCGAGCAGGTCGGCGACGCCCGCCCGGCACACCACGACGCAGGCGTGCCGGTGCCGGGAGGCCAGCACGCACAGCCGCCCCGTCTCCAGATGGAAGGCGGTCGCGTCCGGCCGCCCCGACAGCGGGTGCAGCACCACGGTCACGTCGAACTCGCGGCCCTGCAGCCGGTTCGCGGTGTCCACGGTCACCCCGCCGACGCCGCCCGGCACCCCGAGCTCCGCCAGCGCGCCGCGCACCGCCGCCGCCTGGTCGCGGTGCGCGGTGCCGACCGCGATCCGGTCCGCGGTCAGCGGCGCGGGCCCGGACGCCGACTCCGAGTACGTCAGCCCGCCGCGGTCCAGCATCCGCCGCACCACCAGGGCCACCGCCCGTACCGCCTCGGGATCGGTGCGCGGGGTGTGCCGGGCGGGCAGCTCCAGCAGCCCCCAGCCGCTCTCCGCGGCCTCGTCCAGCACCCGGTCCGGACCGCCGCCGTCCCCCGGCACCCCGAACGCCAGCCGCCGGTCGCCCTGCCCGGTGCCGCTGCGGAAGGGCGTGTACGGGTAGAAGGCCCGCGACACCAGCGGCGCCGCCGACGCGGGCAGCCGCCAGGACACCGGCAGCCGGTGCTGCGGCAGCCCCGGGTTGTGCGCGAGCAGGGTGACCACCGCGCTCGCCGACGGGTCGTAGCTCAGCCCCGCCCACTGCTCCGCGCCCACCACGCTGAACGGGTCCAACTGCCCCGGGTCGCCCACGAAGAGCGCCCGCTCGAACAACCCCGCCACCTGCAGCAGCGCGTCCGAGCGCATCTGGTACGCCTCGTCCACGATCGCGTGCCGCCACGGCTCCGCGTCGGCGGACTTCACGTACGCCCACTTCGCGGCGGTCGCGATGACCACCTTGCACGGCCGCAGATCCGCCACCGCACTGGACTTCAGCAGCGACGGATGCCGGTCGAGCGCGGGGTCGGGCGGGGAGTCGGCGCCGTGCAGACGGCCGACCGCGAGGTCGGGCTCGGCGCTCGCCAGCCGGTCCGCGAGGTCGTCGACCTGCGCGTTGGTCTGCGCCACGATCATCAACGACTCGCCCGCGGCGGCCAGTTCGCGGGCCGCCCGCACCACCAGGGTGGACTTGCCCGCCCCCGGCGGCGAGTCGACCACGACACCGCGGGCCGTGCCGCGCAGCGTGCTCTCCAGGATCGCCGAGGTCGCGGCGGCGGCCTCCGCCCCGGGGTCGAAGCCGCGCGCCTGCGCGGGAGCCGCGGCCTGCCGGCCGGCGGGTCCCGGTACGTCCTGCGTCACAGATAGTCCTCCGCCGTCACGGGGTCGGGACGCTCCGGCGGCGCGGCCGCGTCCGGCGGCCCCCCGTGCGTCCATGGCGTGTCCTGCGGCTCCGGCAGGCCGGGCCCGCCGCGCGGATCGTGCTCGAAGAAGGTGAAGACCACGCGGTCGCCGGGCCCGGGCACCGAACCCTCCTTCGGGACGCGCCCGCTCCCCATCCCCCCGGTCAGCCGCACCACGACGCGGGCGCGCCCGCCGGTGGCCGGGCCCGACATCTCCCACGCGCCCGCGTCCGCTGCATCCGCCGCGCCCACCGCGTCTGCCGCCCCGGCCGCGCCCGCGTCGGCTGCCTTCGCCGCCCCACCCACGCTCGCCGTGTCCGCCGCTTCGACCGACACCAGTTCCGCGGACTGCGCCGAGCGGGCGCCGGGGACAGCGCGGTACGCCTTCGTCCCCGGTTCGGCCTGTGGGCGGTCGTCGGTCAGCAGGGTCAGGAGGGGGCGGGGCATCGGCCGCTTGCCGTCGGAGTACGCCATCTCCACCGCGGTGATCTCGCCCGCGACCGCCTCACCGGCCAGTCTGCGGGCGGCCATCGTCAGCGGGTCGTCCAGCGCCTCCTGCGCGGCCAGCCTGGCCTGCGCGGTCTCACGGCCCGCGAGCTTCTGGGCGGCGGCGATGGCGCCGTCCCGCTTGGGCTGCGGCGGCTCGCCCGCCGCCAGCCGGTCGCGGTGCCCGGTGAAGGACCAGCGGTCCCGCTTCCAGCGGTCCGCCACATGCGCGGCCTCCGGCAGCGCGCGCAGCAGGTCGAGACCGCGCCACACGTCGTCCCAGGTCGGCAGCAGCTGCGACGCCACGAGCCGCCGCACCTCCTCCTCCGCGGCGGCGACCGCGCGGGCGGCGTCCGGGCCGGTCGCGGCCCGCGCCGCGTCGTAACGGGCCATCGCCGGGGCCAGCGCCGCGTTGTCGAAGACCGGGTCGGTGGCCGGGCCCGCGGGCGGGCTGAGCAGCAGGCCGTCCTTGCCGCGGTCGGTCTGGGCGCTCTCCGCGGCGGTCGCCCCGTCGCTGCCCGGCGGAGGCGCTATCCAGGCGAGCAGCGCGCCCAGGTGCTGGTCCTCCATCGAGGACTGCCCGGTCGCCCAGTGCCGGGTGAGCAGTTCGGTCATCGCCACCAGCAGCGCGCTGCCGGGCGTACGGGCCCGCTCCGCGTAGTGCGTCAGCCACCGGCCGAGCAGCGGCACCGGCACCGGCACCGGGTGCGGGGCGTCACTGTCCTCGACGGTGCGCAGGAAGCGCGTGGAGCGGCCGAGCAGGCGTACGTACTCCAGCGCCGCGCTGTTGGGCACCACGATCTGCACGGCGTCGGCGCAGACCTCGCTCTCCTCCCGGTTACGGGTGGCGGGCTCGATCTCCACCTCCCGCGTGTACTCCTCGATCCGCGGCAGCGCGGCGTCGGCCAGCCCCGCGAAGAAGGCGAACCGCAGGTCGCGGTCGAGGGGCTGCGGCACCACCAGCAGGGTGGGGTCCTCCCGCCGGGTGCCGATCAGCGCCCCCAGCGGCGCGCCCGCCTCACCCGCGGTGGTGAGCGGCACGAACACCAGCGGCTCCGCCGCCAGATACCGGTGCCGCACGGTCGCGGCAGGCACCGCCCGCCCCCCGGCCACAGCCTCCGCCCGCGCCAGCGTCTCCATCAACGACACGCCCGCTCCTCCGTTTCCGCACGCGCCCCTTGCCGGGGAGCGGCGACCGGGACGGGTTCCGCCGCGCGCAGCGCTTCCGCCCGGAGGGTCGCGGCGCGGCGGAGGGCGGCCACCGCGGGGTCGGCGGGGTCGCCGGAGTGGGCAGTGGCGGCGGACAGGACGGCCTCCACGGTGGTGAGGGTGCCGAGGTCGGCGCGCAGGGAGCGGCCCAGGGACTCCACGCAGCCGTCGGCGCGGGAGCGGTCGCGGCAGTGGAAGGCGAGTTCGCAGGTGGACAGGCACTCGGGGGCGTAGGCGGCGGGCACGGCGTCCACCGCGGCCGTCAGCTCCAGCCGCGGGCGGGTGGCGGTGCGGCCGTCGTCGGCGTACCGCAGGTCGAAGGTGGCGCCCTCGGGCAGGGCGGCGGCGATCTCCTCGATCCGGGTGAGCCGGGCCAACTGCCGCCGGGTGACCGAGAGCTGCTTGCGTACGTCGACCCACTCGGCGGTCGGCAGGTTGGAGAAGTCCTTCGGGCAGACCAGCAGCACGTCGGGCCGCGCGCGCCCCGCGGTCACCTCGTCGAGCGCGAGGACGTAGACCGCCGCCTGCCGGGCCGCCGCGCCGACCTTCAGCGCGTCGGCGCCGCCGTCCAGGATCGGGAAGGACTTGATCTCCACGACCGTCCAGCGGCCGTCCGGCGCGACGGCCACCGCGTCCGGCTCCAGATACGCCACCGAGCCCGCGACCTCCAGCGCCAGCAGCGGGTGGTCGAGCAGCGTCCAGACCCCCGCGGCGGCCCGCTCACCGGCCTCCTCCAGGGCCAGCCGGGTGCGGGCGGCCCGCCCCTCGGGGCCCGGCGCCGACAGGTCGGGGACCACGGCGGCCGTCCCGCCCGCGCCCTCGGCGCCCAGCAGCCGCAGCAGCTCCGCGCAGTCGTCCCGCTTCACCCGCGCCTCGAAGGCGTGCCCCCGGGAGAAGGCGAACCGCGACTGGCCGAACCGGGCGGGCGCGCCCAGCACTTCGGCGACGGCGCCCTTGTCGACCCCGGCGGCGTCCAGCAGGGCCCGTCTGCGGCAGCCGGGGTTGGCGGCCAGGGCGGCCAGCGCCCGGGCGTCGAGCGGACGGGGGGAGACACCGGGACCGCGCAGCGCGGTCAGCCGCTCCCGTAGCGAGTCGTGCGTAGTGCTCACCCGCGAAAGTGTGGCACCCGGCTAGGACATCCGGCCGCGTCCGGCGTGTTCTCCCGCCGGACGGCCGTCCCCGGACTCCGCCCGGTCACCCTCCGCGCGGTCGCCGTCCACGGCCGCGGCGGGCGCGTCCTGCGGGGACGTCGGCCGCTGCGCGGGCACCTTGTGGGACGCGACCTCGTGCGAGGCGCCGTCGGCCGAGCCGTCGTGGAGGACGCGCCCGTAGCGGTTGTGCAGCTTGTCGACCACCCGCAGGGCGGGCTTGGCCAGCAGGAAGCCGAGGCCCATCACCGCGACACCGGCAGCGGCGTCCAGCAGGTAGTGGTTGGCGGTGCCCATCACGACCAGGGCGGTCATCAGCGGGTAGATCACCCCGAGGGTGCGGACGAACCAGTTGCGCCCGTAGCGCCACAGCATGATCCCGCACCACAGCGACCAGCCCACGTGCAGGCTGGGCATCGCCGCGTACTGGTTGGTCAGATGTCCCATCCCGCGCGGCGCGCTCGCGTCGCCGCCCCACCAGCCGTACGAGCCGTACTGCTGCATGGTGTCGATGAACCCGTGGCCGCCGATCAGCCGCGGCGGGGCGGTGGGCAGCGTGGTGAAGCCGATCAGGCCGATCAGGGTGGAGATCAGCAGCCAGGTGCGGGCCACCCGGTAGTGGGTGGGGCGGCGGCGCCACAGCCAGACCAGGATCGTCGGCGTCACGATGTAGTGCAGCGAGGCGTAGGCGAAGTCCGCGGGCACGCCCAGAAAGGCGTGGTCCGTGAAGAGCTGGTTGAACCAGCCCTCCGGGTCCAGGTGCAGCCACTGCTCGAAGTGCAGGATGTCGACGCCGTGCCCGACGGCGTCGTCCACGTCACCGCGGACCAGCAGCCGTCCCGCCGAGTACAGGCCATAGATGATGGCGATCAGCGGTAGCTCGGTCCACCAGCGCAACCTGCCTCGGTAGGAGGCGGCTCGCGGCGCGGTGGCGGTGATCGTCATGCGGACGTCTCTCCAGGTTCTCCGTTGGCCGCGGAGGCGGTCGTGGACTCTTTTGGCGTACCCTCTACCGTACGACGTACGTTAGACCGTACGCACACCGCCTCGGGATTTTCGCTGGAACACCGAGTTCGTACGGTGTTCAACCTCTCGTGGCAGGGTATGCGTAGCACAGGACGCCCGGTCCGCTCCTCCGGGTTGCCCGCCGCGAGGTACTCAAGGACGAGAAACCAGAGATTCCGATGTCCGTCACTGAGCCGGTCCGCTCCCCACGGCGCCGCGCACCCCGCAATTCGCTCAACCCCGACCGTATCCTCGATGCCGCCATCACCCTGCTCGACCGCGACGGCGCCGAGGCGTTCACCATGCGCGCCCTCGCCGAGGAACTGGGGGTCGGCACCATGGCGGTCTACTCCCATTTCCGTGGCAAGGACGAGATCAGCGACGCCGTCGCGCAGCGGCTCATGGACACGATAGAGCTTCCCTCCACCGGCGCGGGCGACCCCCGGGGTGAACTCCGGGAGGTCTGCAGGGGTGTCTACCGGCTGTTCACCGAGCACCCCTCCGCGCTCCAGCTGCTCACCATCCGCCCGCTGCGCGGCGACGACGCGATCGCGGTCATCGACCGCATGCTCGAACTGCTGCGCCGCACCGGCCTCGACCGCACCGACGCCGCCCGCGCCCATGTCGCCCTGATGCAGTACACGGTCGGGTCCGCGCTGTGGAACACCCGGCGGGCCCGGGCGATGTGCGAGGAGGGGGTACGCGAGCGGGTGCACAGCAAACTCGGCGCGCTGTCCGCCGACCGCTACCCGGCCCTGGTCAGCCTCGCGCCGGAACTGCTGCGCGTGCAGGACGACGGCGGCGCGCAGTACGAGCACGGGCTCGACGCGATGCTGGAGGGCCTGCTCGGAGGGGGGCACGGGCTCTGAGCGAGAATGGGGGCCCGCTCCCGAGGAAAGGCTCCGCCGCATGGCTCCGCGCATCCTTCTGGTCAGGCACGGCCAGACGGAATGGTCCCTGTCCGGGCGGCACACCGGGCGCACCGACATTCCGCTGACCGCGGAGGGCCGCAGGACCGCGGCCGTGCTCGGTGAGCGGCTGCGGCGGGAACCCTGGGGCGGCCTGCCCGACGTGGAGGTCAGGACGAGCCCGCTGGTCAGGGCCTCGGCCACCTGCGATCTCGCCGGGTTCGGCGACGGGCGCGCCAAGGAGTGGGACGCCCTGCTGGAGTGGGACTACGGCACCTACGAGGGGCTGACGCCCGCCGAGCTGCAGGCCATGCGGCCCGGCTGGAACATCTGGCGGGACGGGGTCCCCGGCGGCGAACCGCTGGCCGAGGTCGCGGCACGGGCCGACGACGTCATCTCCTGGGCCCGGTCCGCCGACCGCGACGTCCTCGTCTTCGCCCACGGCCACTTCCTGCGCACCCTCGGCGCCCGCTGGCTCGGCTTTCCCCCGACCTTCGCCGCCTCCCTCCGCCTCGACCCCGCCTCCCTCTCCATCCTCGGCTGGGCCTACGCCGCGCCCGCCCTCGAACGCTGGAACGACACCGGGCACCTCGGCTGACGTCTGCGCCTGCTCCGCGTGGGTGGGGTCGGGGCCCTGGCGGGGTATCTCCTCGGGCGCCAAACACTTGCCGGGTGTATTGGCTTCTGCGGGGGGAGTGTTCGGCGCCCTGCGGGGACACCCCGCCATGTCCCCTCCCGGGTCGGATGTTGGCTACCGGTCGACTGGGGTCGAAAAGCCTGAGGGGGCCGGGGGTGCAGGCGGAGGGTCTCGAAATGCTGCCGGATATTTGTGGCGGGGAAGAGTCCGCCGATGACGAAGCGCCAGAAGCGCCGTAAATATCCGATTTCGAGGCCCTTCGCCGGAACCCCCGGCCCCCGACCCCCTAGGCCGCGCTGGTGAGCAGGGTGCGGATGCGGGCCGAGCCGATGTGGGTGAGGAGGCGGTGGGCGCGGGTGCGGGCGGCGGCGGCTTCCTCGGGGTGGCCCGAGCGGGCCAGGTTGACGGCGAGCTCGGCCTCGTAGAGCGCGGTGTTGCGGGTGAAGTGCGGGTCCTGGAGGCGGACCGCGGCGCGGGCGGCCTCGGCGGCCCTGCCGTGGACGCCGAGGGCCGACCACGCCTGGGCCTCGAGCCCCGCCAGCTCGGCCTCGCCGAAGAAACTCATCCAGCCGGGATCCGCGTCCCGCGGCCCCGCCGCGAAGAGCGACTGGGCCCGCGCCAGCGCCCGCTCGCAGCCGCGCTGGTCACCGAGCCCCGCACGGCCGCCCGCTTCCCGCAGGGAGAGCAGCGCCAGCAGCCGGGGCGAGCCGAAGCCGCGGGCCAGCAACTGGGCGGCCTGCGCGGCCCGTACCGCCTCGCGGGGGCGGCCCGCGTCCCGGGCGAGGAAGGCGGTGTTGCAGAAGGCGTGCACCTCGAGTGCCTGGTCACCGGCCATCCGGGAGGTGGCCAGCGCCTCGGCGTAGTAGGAGCGCGCCTCGGCGAGGCGGCCGGAGTCGTGGGCCAGCCAGCCGACGGACACGGCGAGTTCACCGGCCCCGGCGGCCAGCCCGGCGGTGGCCGCCGGGCCGTACGCGCTCTCGTCGAGCAGCCGGTAGGCGGTCCTGAGCGCGTCACCGGCCGTGTCGTAGAGCCCCTCGGCGCCGTGCCGGTCGTCGTGCAGCCGGATTCGCCGGACGGCCTCGTGGACCGCCCGGACCTCGTCGGCCCCCGTCGGTGCCGTCGTACGGCGGCGGCCGCCCTGCGCGGGGATCAGTGCGGCGGCGATGGCGGCCGAGCCGCCGTTCATGAACGCGCGACGCAGCACGTCGCTCTCCTCGTACATCGGACCGGACATTGGGTGGGGAATGGGCTCTTGCGTGGGGGCGGCCGCGGCCGCCGCCCGCCGGCCGCGGACCGCCTGGCGTGGGGCGAAGCCGAGGTCCGCCGGGGTGAGGCCGGGGAACATATGGCGGAAGACCCGCTCGTAGGCGTAGTTGGGGCAGCGGATCTCGCCCGCCTCCAGCCGCCCGATGTACCGGGCGTCGCAGCTGACCTGCTCGCCGATCTCCCGCGCCGCCCGCCGTACCGCGGCCGCGAACTCGCCCGGCGACAGACCGCCCCGCACCCGCCGGAAGGCGGTGTTGGCGACGGGAACGGGGGAGGAGGAAGCGGCGGACGACGTCATGACGGACACTCCCGGACGGACGGTGCCGCTCGGCGGCGGGACGACGGTACCGGCGTCCGGGTACCCACAAAGCACGAATTCCCGTACAAAACGGATATCTCACGCACCATCCGCCATGAAACGCCACCCCTTACGGCATGAATCCGGCGTAGCCGTTGACGCCACGACGCGTTGTAACGGTGTGGCGCCGATCACATCGTGAGCGTGAGGAGAGTTGCCTTGTTGGACACCAGCGGGTCACACACGTCGGGTCCGAGCACGGAGCGCAGCGAACTGCCGCCGCCGTGCGAGCTGGTGACCGTGCCGGCCAGGCAGGGTCTCGAAGCGGTGGACATCCTGCGGCTGAGTACCGGAGTGGGCCCGGTGCTGCACGACAACGCGGGGGACCGCCTCGGCTTCCTGGTGCCGCCGGGCACCGCGGACTGCTGGGACCTGCCCGGCAGTTCGTGTACGAGGACCGACGGCCGCGGGCTGGTGCTGGACGGCGAGCCGCCGGTCGAGGACACCGGCTGGCTGGTGCCGCCGCACACCGACACCGCCGTGACCGACCCGGCGGTGCTGCGGGCGGCGCTCGGCACCGCGGCCCGCACCATTGAGCTGGCCGACGGCTACCGGGCGAGCGAGGTGCGGCGCGTCGCTGACGTGCGGGACCACCGCGCGCCGGGCCGATAATCGGAGCATGGCAGCAGGAAGACGGCAGGGCGGTGGCGGCAGAGCGCGTACCCCGGAGGCGGTGACCGCCCCGGTGGACGGCGGACTCGCCGAACTCCGCCCCGACCGTGAGCGGCCGCGCGGCTGGAGCCTGCTCGTCGACGGCGCGCCGCAGTCCCATGTCGACCTCGACGACCCCGCCCACCTGGACTTCTCGTACCAGCGCAGGCTCGGCCACATCGTGGACCTGGCCGCGCCGCCCGGCCGCCCGCTGCAAGTGCTGCACCTGGGTGGCGGCGCGCTCACCCTGGCCCGGTACACCGCCCACACCCGGCCGCGCTCCACCCAGCAGGTGATCGAGCTGGACACGGCGCTCACCGAGCTGGTGCGGGCCGAGCTGCCGTGGGACCGCGGATGGCGGATCAAGGTGCGCGGCGGTGACGCGCGGGCGGGCCTGGCGAAGCTCCCCGAGGGCTGGGCGGACCTGGTGATCGCCGATGTCTTCGGCGGTGCCCGCACCCCCGCCCACCTCACCAGCGCGGAGTTCCTCGCCGAGGTGCGGCGGGTGCTGCGCCCGGACGGGACCTACGCGGCCAACCTCACCGACGGCGGCGCGCTGGCCTTCCTGCGCACCCAGATCGCCACCGTACGCGCCGCGTTCGCGCAGGTCTGCCTCGCCGCGGACCCCGCGGTGCTGCGCGGCAGGCGGTTCGGGAACCTGATCCTGCTCGCCGCCGACCACGAGCTGCCGGTCGCCGAGCTGACCCGCAGGGTCGCCTCCGACCCGCACCCCGGCCGGGTCGAACACGGCCGCGCGCTGGCCGACTTCGCGGGCGGCGCGGCGGTGGTCACCGACGCGACGGCCGCCGCCTCACCGCCCCCACCGCCGGCCGTCTTCGACTGAGACCGCGAACGCCGGGGCTCGCCTGGGCCGCCACGATCCGCCGGACAGGACCTAGTCCTCGAACGCCTCGACCGTCGGCGGATGGCCGTTCCAGGTGCAGAAGACCGACGACGAGCCGCCGCCCGAGGTCTGCGTGAAGGTCACCCGCAGCCAGCCGTCCTGCGTCCAGACCTGCATCTGCCAGCCCGGGTTGGGCGTGGCGGAGACCAGCGAGGCCGAGGTGGGGCCGAGGTCCAGGGCGACCCGGCCGCCGTCGACCGTGTAGCTGTGCACATTGCCGGTGTCGCTGCTGGCCGACGAGGTGGAGCGGGGCGTGCCCGGCGGCCGCTTGGGCGGCAGCGGCGCCTTGGTGGTGCGGGTCGGGGAGGCCGACGGGGGTGTGGTGGCGGGGGAGGTGGGCGAACGGGTCTCCGGCGGCTTCGGGCGGTGCGTGGACGAGGCGACCGGCGGGCCGAGGTCGGAGACCGGCAGTGCCCGCGGCGGGTCGTAGGCAGTACGCAGCACGGAGTGGACGCCGAACCACGACAGCGTCACGGCCACCGCGGTGGCCAGCATCCACGCGGCGGCGTGGAGAAGTCCTCTGTGCACCCGCGCCATACTGCCGTACCCCCGCGGCCGCCGGGAACACGCGTCCGATGCGCCCCCCTGTGCCCCGGCGTGTACACCGCGGATCCGTCACCGAAGAGGAACGGGTTGCCCCGGATGGGCTAGGTTGCCGCGCATGGCAAGTGTGCTCGTCGTCGAGGACGACCAGTTCGTGCGCTCCGCCCTCATCCGGCACCTCACCGAGGCCGCCCACACCGTACGCAGTGTGGGCACGGCCCTGGAGGCGCTGCGCGAGGTCGCGCAGGTCGGCTTCGACGTGGTGATCCTGGACCTCGGCCTGCCCGACCTCGACGGGTCGGAGGCGCTGAAGATGCTGCGCGGGCTCAGCGACGTCCCGGTGATCATCGCCACCGCGCGTGACGACGAGGCCGAGGTGGTGCGGCTGCTCAACGCGGGCGCGGACGACTACCTGATCAAACCGTTCTCCGTCGAGCACCTGTCGGCCCGGCTGGCCGCGGTGCTGCGCCGCGCCAACAGCCGCTCCGCCGCGCCCCCCGCCGACGCGCTGATCCATGTCGGCGGCCTGCACATCGACGTGCGGCGGCGCGCGGCCACCCTCGACGGCGTCGTCCTCGACCTGACACGGCGCGAGTTCGACCTGCTGGCGTTCCTCGCCGCCCGGCCCGGTGTGGTCGTGGGGCGCCGCGAACTGCTCGCCGAGGTCTGGCAGCAGTCGTACGGCGACGACCAGACCATCGACGTGCACCTGTCGTGGCTGCGGCGCAAGCTCGGCGAGACGGCGGCCAGGCCGCGCTATCTGCACACCCTGCGCGGGGTGGGCGTGAAGCTGGAACCACCGGTCGTGGAGCGCCCGCTGTGAGATGGGCCCTGGTCAAGGTGTGCCTGGCGGTCACGGCGATGGTCGTGATCGCCTTCGCCGTACCGCTCGGCCTGGTCGTCAAGGAGATGGCCAGGGACCGGGCGCTCACCAGCGCCGAGCGGCAGGCCGCCGCGATCGGGCCCGCGCTGGCCATCACCACCGACCGCGCCGAGCTGGAACGGGCCGTCGCCACCACCCAGGCCGGGGCCGAGTCCCGGATCGCGCTGCGGGTACCGGCAACCCCCGGCACCCAGACCGTCGAGATCGGCCGCTTCCACGCCACGGCCGCCGCGTTGGACAGCGCGTCGAAGTACGGCGAGGCGGCGACGGTGCACGTGCCCGGCGGGTACGCGCTGCTCCAGCCGACGGCGGTGAGTTCGGGGACGGTCGCGGTGGTCGAGGTCTTCGTGCCGGACGGCGACATCACCCGCGGGGTGGCCACCGCCTGGCTGCTGCTGGCCGCGGTCGGCGTCGGCCTGATCGTCGGCTCGGTGGCCATCGCCGACCGGCTCGGCACCCGGATGATCCGCCCCGCGGTACGGCTGGCGGGCGCCGCCCAGCAACTCGGCGAGGGCGACCTGGCGGTACGGGTACCGGAGGCCGGGCCCACCGAACTGCGGTCCGCGGCGGCCGCGTTCAACGCGATGGCCGACCAGGTCAACCAACTCCTCGCCGGGGAGCGGGAGCTGGCCGCCGACCTGTCGCACCGGCTGCGCACCCCGCTCACCGTGCTGCGGCTCAACACCGCCTCCCTCGGCGACGGTCCGGCCGCCGACCAGACCCGGGCCGCCGTCGCGCAGCTCGAACGCGAGGTCGACCAGATCATCCGCGCCGCCCGCGAGCAGCGCAGCCACGCGCCCGCCGCCGTGGGGTGCGACGCGGCCGAGGTGATACGCGACCGGATGGCGTTCTGGTCGGCGCTCGCCGAGGACGAGGGCCGCGAGGTGCGCTCGGCGGGGGCCGACAAGCCCGTGCGGGTCCCGGTGGCGCGGGCCGAACTGGCCGCCGCGCTCGACGCGATGCTCGGCAACGTCTTCCGGCACACCCCGGAGGGCACCGCCTTCGCGGTCGACGTCCACCGCGGCGAGGACGCCGTCATCGTGCTGGTCTCCGACGCCGGGCCGGGCGTGGCCGACCCCGCGGCGGCGCTGCGGCGCGGCCACGGCGACGGCGGCCAGGGCTCCACCGGACTCGGCCTCGACATCGTGCGCCGCGTCGCCGAGTCCACCGGCGGCGACCTGGCCGTCGGCCGCTCCGTCCTCGGCGGCGCCGAGATCCGGCTCTGGCTCGCCCTCACCCCCGACCCCGCCGCCTCGCCCCACCCCACCCCGGGCCACCGCCGCCGCACCCCCCTGAACCGCCGCCCCGCCAAGTCGTAGCCGGACCGCTGCCGCCACCGTCCCGCGGTCCTGACACCTGTCAGGGCCGCGCGGCCTTCGCGGGGCCCGTGAGGGGTGGCTTGTTTAACGGCCCCCTTTCCCTTCCTTAAGCCCGACATAAGAAGTGGGTCCACGGTCCTGAACTGGGTTTTTGTCCGATCCGGGGGCGCTAGCGTGACGCCGCGTCCCCCTCCCCCAGTCACAGAGGCAGGCTCCAGATGGCAACCACGCACCGCCGCCGCCCCAGCCGCAAGGTCCAGTTCATCGGCGGGGTCACCGCTGTCGCCGCCGTCGCGGGCGGCGCCTTCGCGCTGGCCGGGTCGGCGAGTGCCGCGTCGGTGGGCGCGGTGTACAGCAAGACCAGCGGCTGGACCGGCGGTTACACCGGGCAGTACGAGATCACGAACGAGACGGGCAGCCCGCTGACGGGGTGGACGCTGAAGTTCGACCTGCCGTCGGGGACCACCATCAGCTCGCTGTGGAACGGCTCGTACACGATGTCGGGTCAGACGGTGACCGTCACCGCGGCGAGCTGGAACGCCACGATCGCGGCGCGCGGCAAGGTGGACGTCGGCTTCGTGACGACGTCGAAGGGCACCGCGGGCGACCCGCTCAACTGCCTGATCAACAACGCGAAGTGCTCGGTCTCCGACGGCCCGACGCCGACTCCCACCGGCCACCCCACCGGGACCCCGACCAGTGGCCCGACCCAGACGCCGACCGCGAAGCCGACGGCCACCCCGACGGCCAAGCCGACCGCGACCGCGACGCCGACTCCCACGCCCACCCCGACCAGCCCCGGCTCCACCGCGAGCGGCGGCTTCGCGCCGTACGTGGACACCTCGCTGTACCCCGCGTACGACCTGGTGGCGGCCTCGAAGGCGAACGGCGTCAAGCAGTTCAACCTGGCCTTCGTCGTCTCCGGCGGCGGCTGCGTGCCGAAGTGGGGCGGGGTGACCGACCTGGGCAGCGACGCGGTGGCCGCACAGATCGGCGCGCTGCGGGCGGCCGGCGGTGACGTGCGCGTCTCCTTCGGCGGCGCGAACGGCACCGAGCTGGCCTCCGCCTGCTCCTCGGCCTCCGACCTGGCGGCCGCGTACGGCAAGGCGATCGACCAGTACAAGCTCACCAAGGTGGACTTCGACGTCGAGGGCGGCGCGCTGCCCGACAGCGCGGCCAACACCCGCCGCGCCCAGGCCATCGCCCAACTCCAGCGCAGCCACAGCGGCCTGGAGGTGTCGTACACCCTCCCGGCGATGCCGACCGGCCTCACCCAGGACGGCATCAACCTGCTGAGCAACGCCAAGAGCAACGGGGTGGACATCCACGCCGTCAACATCATGGCGATGGACTACGGGGCCTCGTTCAACGGCGACATGGGCCAGTATGCGATAGACGGCGCCACCGCCACCCAGGCGCAGGTCAAGAGCGTGCTCGGGCTCTCCGACGCGGCCGCGTGGAAGAAGATCGCGGTGACCCCGATGATCGGCGTGAACGACGTCAGCAGCGAGATCTTCACCGTCGCCGACGCCACCCAGCTCGCGAACTTCGCCAAGACCAAGGGCCTGGCGTGGCTGTCGATGTGGTCCGCGACCCGCGACAAGCAGTGCGCCGGCGGTGCCCAGCAGTGGGCCGACGCCACGTGCAGCTCGATCGCGCAGAGCGCGGGCGCGTTCTCGAAGGCCTTCGCCTCCTTCAACGGCTGACACCCCCCCACCAGCCGTTGCGACCGGCCGGCCGTTCCTCTCTCCCCCCCACGGGAGAGGAGCGGCCGGCCGCGGTCGTCGAACGGGGTCAGGACGCCACGGCCCCCGGCCCCGCCTCGTCCGCCTCCTGCGGAAGGACGTTGTCGCGGGCGACCGCCGCGTACCAGTACGCACTCGACTTCGGGATCCGGCGCTGGGTGCTGAAGTCCACGTAGACCGCGCCGAACCGCTTGCTGTAGCCGTACGCCCACTCGAAGTTGTCCATCAGCGACCACAGGAAGTAGCCGCGGACGTCCGCGCCGTCGGCGACCGCGCGGTGCACGGCCGAGAGGTGGCCGCGTAGATAGGCGATCCGCTGCGGGTCGTTGACGGCGCCCTCGGGGGAGAGGTAGTCGTCGTAGGCGGCGCCGTTCTCGGTGACCATCATCGGCAGCCCCGGGTGCTCGCGGGCGATCCGCTGCAGCAGGTCGTACAGCGCCGTGGCGTCGACCGCCCAGCGCATGGCGGTGGTCTCGCCGGGCGCCAGGTGGAAGGCCACGTGCTCGGACCCGGGCCACGGCGAGTGGTCGCTGGCGCCGTGCCCGTCGTTGCGGGTCAGATCGGTGCCGGGGGTGCTGTCGCGGCCGTCGGAGACCAGGGTGGGTGTGTAGTAGTTGATGCCCAGCAGGTCGATCGGGCGGCTGATCTCCGCGAGGTCGCCGTCCTTGACCAGCGACTCCCAGTCGACCAGGTGCGCGGTGTCGGCCAGCAGGTCGGCGGGGTAGGCGCCGTCCAGGATCGGGCCGGTGAAGACCCGGTTGCCGACGGCGTCGATCCGGCGGGCCGCGTCCTGGTCGGCGGCCGAGGAGCTGACCGGCCGGATCTGGTGCAGATTGAGGGTGATCGAGGTCTGCGCCGTGTCGGGGAGAACGGAACGCAGCACCCCGATCGCCCGGCCATGGGCGAGGTTGAGGTGGTGGGCGGCCTTCAGCGCGGACTCCGGCTCGGTACGGCCGGGCGCGTGCACGCCTGAGCCGTAACCCAGGAAGGCCGAGCACCACGGCTCGTTGAGCGTCGTCCAGTACGGGACCCGGTCGCCGATGGCGCCGGCCACGATGCCCGCGTACTCCGCGAACCGCTCGGTGGTCTCGCGTACGGTCCAGCCGCCGATGTCCTCCAGGTCCTGCGGCAGGTCCCAGTGGTAGAGGGTGGCGACCGGGGTGATGCCGCGCTCCAGCAGCGCGTCGGTCAGCGAACGGTAGAAGTCCAGGCCGCGCTGGACGGCCGGGCCGCGGCCGGTGGGCTGCACCCGCGACCAGGAGACGGAGAACCGGTAGGCGCCCAGGCCGAGTTCGGACATCAGGGCGACGTCGTCACGGAAGCGGTGGTAGTGGTCGGCCGCGATGTCGCCGGTGTCCCCGTTGAGGACCCGGCCGGGGGTGTGGCTGAAGGTGTCCCAGATCGAGGGGGTGCGGCCGTCCTCGGCCGCGGCGCCCTCGATCTGGTAGGCGGCGGTGGCCGCCCCCCAGACGAAGCCGGGGGGGAAGCGGAGCGAGGGCGGGCTCGTGGAGAGTCCAGTGCTCTCGGAGCGGACAGCGGTCATGACAGGGGACTCCAGGGGAATCAGGGGTAAGCGGGGGAGAGGGCCGGCGGGGCGAGAGGCCGGCGGGGGCGGTCGGGGTCAGCTCTTCACGGCACCCGCGGTGATGCCGCTGACGATCTGCCGGCCGAGCACCGCGAAGACCAGCAGCAGCGGAAGGGTGGCGACCAGCGCCGCGCACACCACGACCGCGTGGTCGATCTGGTGGTTGCCGGAGCCGACACCGGCCAGCGCGACCTGCACCGTCGGGTTCTGCTGGCTGAGCGCGATGAACGGCCAGAAGAAGTCGTTCCACGACTGGACGAAGACCAGCATCCCCAGCACCGCCATCGCCGGGCGGGCGATCGGGAACACCACGTGCCAGATGATCCGCAGGCTGTGCGCGCCGTCCACCCGCGCCGCCTCGACCAGCTCGATCGGCAGCGCCTCGGCCAGGAACTGCCGCATGAAGAACACACCGAAGGCCGCCACCAGCGACGGCAGGATCACCGACTGGAGGTGGCCGACCCAGCCCGCCTTGGTGATGATCTGGTACAGCGGGATCACGGTGAGCTGCGGCGGCACCGTCATCGTGGCGACCACGACGGTCAGCAGCGCGTTGCGGCCGCGGAACTCCAGCTTGGCGAAGGCGAATCCGGCCAGCGTCGCGAAGAGCACCGTGCTGACCGACACGAACCCGGCCACGATCGTCGAGTTGACCAGGGCCTTGGTCATGTCGACCTGTTCCCAGACGATCTTGAGGTTGTCGATCAGATGGCTGCCGGGCAGCAGCGGCGTCGGCGGGGTGACGATGTCGGTGTCGGTGTGCGAGGCCGCCACCACCGTCCAGTACAGCGGGAACAGCGAGACCAGCGCCGCGAGGATGAGGAACAGATACGCGAGGGGGCCGCCGTCGTGCTGCTTGCCGGCGCCACCAGCACGCACTTTGCGGCGGCGTGCGGTGCGCGGCGGCGCGGAGTGCCGGCGCGACTCGGCCGGCTTGACGGACTCGGTCAGTTGAGCCATGGGTCAGCCCCCCAGCTTCCGGCGGTTGGACCGCAGGACGAGCAGTTGCACGGCGCCGATGAGCAGCAGGATCAGCAGCATCACCCAGGCCACCGCGGACGCCTGGCCGAGCTGGCCGACCTGCCAGCCCTTGTCGTACATGTAGAGGCTCAGCGTCTGGTACTGGTGGTCGGTGCCGCCGGTCGGGCCGACGCCGCCGCCGTAGATCAGCGGCTCACCGAAGAGCTGGGTGGCGCCGATGGTCGACACGATGATGGTGAAGAAGATCGTGGGGCGGATCGAGGGGATCGTCACGCTGAGGAACTGCCGCCAGCGCGAGGCGCCGTCGAGCGCCGCCGCCTCGTACAGATCGGCGGGCACCGCCTGCATCGCGGCCAGGTAGATCAGCGCGTTGTATCCGGTCCAGCGCCAGGTCACGATCGCCGAGATGGCGATCTGCGCGGGCCACTTGGAGGAGTCCCAGCGGATGCCGTGCACACCGACGTGCCCGAGGAACTGGTTGATCATCCCGTAGTCGGGGTTGAACAGCTGGACGAAGACCAGCGCGGCGGCCGCGATCGAGGTGGCGTACGGCGCCAGCACCGCGACCCGGAAGAAACCGCGGGCGCGCAGCTTGTAGTTGAGCAGATGGGCCAGGCCGAGGGCCATCAGCAGCTGCGGCACCGTGGAGATCACACCGAGCGTGAAGGTGTTCCGCAGCGCCTTCCAGAAGAACTGGTTGTCCCACAGGCTCGTGTAGTTGTCGAAGCCCACCCAGGTCCCCGAGCCGCTGTCGCCCAGCTCGACATGGTGCAGTGACAGCCAGCCGGTGTAGATGAGCGGGAAGAGCCCGAAGGCCGCGAAGACGAGGAAGAAGGGGGCGATGTACGCGTACGGCGACGCCTTGGTGTCCAGCCGGTAGAGCCGGGTGCGCCAGCCGGCCGGCGGGGCGGAGATGGCCACGAGGGGCGTCCTTCCGGGGTTGGGGAGGGGGAACACGGACCGCCCGGCAGGCAGGAGTCACTGCCGGGCGGCCCCGATCGGGATTACTCGCCGACCTTGTCCTTGACCTGGGCCTTGACGTTCGACCAGGCCTTGTCGGCGGAGGTGCCGCGCTGCTCCATGTCGAGCAGGCCGTTCTTGGTGATGATGTCCTTGACCGTGCCGTCGTCCGGGCCGATCGGCGCGGGCTGGATGTTGTTGGCCGTGGTCGAGAAGATCTTCCCGATCGGCGCGCCGGAGGTGCCGAAGTAGTCGTTCGTGGCGTTCTGCACCGCCGGGTCGGCCAGACCGGCCTTGTTCGACGGGATGTTGCCGAACTTCTGGAAGACCTTGACCTCCTGGGCGGCGGCGGTCAGCCACTGCGCCAGCGCGGTCGCCTCGGCGGTGTGCTTGCCCGACTTGGGCACGGCCAGGAACGAACCGCCCCAGTTGCCGGCCTGCGGCGGCTGGGCGATGTCCCACTTGCCCTTGTTCGCCGGGCCGGAGTTGCTCGCGACCATGCCGGTCATCCAGCTCGGGCAGGCGATGGTGGCGAACTTGCCGGTCTTGAACGCCGCCGACCACGTGTTGTTGGAGTCGAACTGCTGCAGCTTGGCGGTCAGGCCCTCCTGGACCGCCTTGGCCGACAGCGTCCAGGCGGTCTGCACACCGGGGCTGGAGTCGTAGACGAGCTTGCCGCTGGCGTCCGAGTACTGCGCCGACTGGCTGGACAGCACCGCGTTGAACAGGCCGCCGGCCGAGTCGGTGAAGGCCACGCCGCTGGGCGCCTTGGACTTGAACCGCTCGCCGACCGAGACGAACTTCGCCCAGTCGCCGTTCCACAGCGCGGAGACCTGCGCCGGGTCGGTGGGCAGCCCGGCCTGCTTGAAGAAGTCGGTGCGGTAGCAGATCGCGGTCGGGCCGATGTCGGTGCCGACGCCGATCACCTTGCCGTCGGCGGTGGTGGCCTCCTTCTCCTTGTAGCTCACCCAGTCGTCGGCGTTGAAGCCGCTGACGCTCTTGAAGTCGACGAACTTCGACGCCAGGTTGGGCTGGATGGCCTCGGCGATGTATCCGATCTCGATCGCCTGGATGTCGTCGAGGCCGCTGTTCTGCTGCAGGTGCAGCTTGAGCGAGTCCCAGTACTGCTGGCCGTCGGAGACGTTGTCCTCGACGATCTTGATGTTCGGGTGCAGCTGCTCGTACTCCGAGAAGAGCTTCGCGCCGGTCTTGTCGTCGTAGCCGAACGACCCGAAGTCGCCGATGTGCAGCGTGATCTTCTCGGTGCCGGAGGACGCCTTGCCGCCGCTGTCCGAGGACTTGCTGTCACTGCTGCAACCGGTGATCAGGGTCGCGCAGGTCGCGAGCCCCGCGACCGCGATGACTGCGGCCTTGCGGCTTCTGCCGGAAGTGCGCATTCCACTCTCCTTGTCAGGCTGGTGCTGGCGTGCGGCGCCGTGTGTCCCCCGGGAGACGCGCGGGTGCCGCGGGGTGTCAGGGTTGTGGGAGCGCTCCCACTTAGGCTTGCCGGAACATTCCTGCCTGGGAGGGGTCAGTGTCAAGATGTGAAGTCCTTTTCGTTGCCGGAACGTGTCCGGAGCGGAGTCGCCGTCATTTCTTGAACGCACGGCGTGCTCACGAGCCGCTACGGTGAACGCTGGGTGGGAGCGCTCTCAGGCACTCTCCGGAGTGGGAGCGGCGAGCGCTAAGGTGGCGCCACAGTGGAGTACAGGAGGCGGCAGTGGCCATGAACGGGCGGCACAGCGGTAGGCCCACCCTGGAGGAGGTGGCCGTGCGCGCCGGAGTGGGCCGCGGCACGGTCTCCCGCGTGATCAACGGGTCACCGAGGGTCAGCGACCGAGCGAAGGCCGCGGTCGAGGCCGCCATCGCCGAGCTGGGGTACGTACCGAACCGGGCGGCCCGCGCGCTGGCCGGGAACCGCACCGACGCGATCGCGCTCGTCATCCCCGAGCCGGAGACGCGGCTGTTCGCCGAGCCGTACTTCTCCGACATCATCCGGGGGATCGGCGCGGAGCTGGCCGACACCGACATGCAGCTGCTGCTGACGCTGATCCGCACCCCCAAGGAGCGGGCCCGGTTCGCCCAGTACCTCGCCGCCCACCGGGTGGACGGCGTGCTGCTGGTGTCGGTGCACGAGGACGATCCGCTGCCGGATCTGCTCGAACAGCTGGAGATGCCCGCGGTGCTGAACGGGCGCCGCAGCGACCTGGAGTCCGTGTCGTACGTCGACGCCGACAACGTCGGCGGGGCGCGCGCCGCGGTCGCCCACCTCGTGGCGCGCGGCCGGCGGGCCGTGGCCACCATCACCGGGCCGCCGGACATGTACGTGGCCCGCTGCCGCCTCGACGGCTACCGGCAGGCGGTGGTCGAGGCCGGGCTCGGCCTCGACGAGACGCTGGTCGCGCACGGCGACTTCACCGAGGAGGGCGGGCGGCGCGCGATGCGCGAACTCCTCGCCCGGCGCCCGGAGATCGACGCCGTCTTCGCCGCGTCCGATCTCATGGCGGCGGGCGCGCGCCAGGTACTGCGGGAGTCCGGGCGCTCGGTGCCCACCGATGTGGCGCTCGTCGGGTTCGAGGACTCTGCCATCGCCCGCCACATGGACCCGCCGCTCACCAGCGTCCGGCAGCCCACCGAGGAGATGGGGCGCACCATGGCGCGCGTCCTTCTCGAAGAGATCGCCGAACGCGCCTCCGTTCGACGGCACGTCGTCCTGGCCACCGAACTGGTCCAACGCGACTCGGCGTAGCCGCCCGCGCTGGCGTAGTGCCTAGCCCCGTCAGGGGCGCGGGGAACTGCGCGACCAGCCGTCGCGCTCCTGCACGTCACCACCGGCCCCAGTGGGGCAGACGCGTTGCTTTCGGACCACCGGCCCGGTGGGGGCTGAGCGCGCAGTTCCCCGCGCCCCTAAC
>NZ_JBFAXL010000061.1:0-52791 GCF_040680795.1 Streptomyces sp. NPDC051976 | reverse complement strand
GGCCTTACATCGTCCGATGACACGGCCGGTCGTTCGCGTTGACATTGAACCTAGCCAGACCCGAACGGCGCGGTCAAGCCTTGAAATAAGTGCCTTCCCAACCTGGCTGAAAAAGGAGGCCGGAGGGCGCGTATGCGGAAGCGTGATCCCGCTGCGCACGGGCCAGGTCACCCACCTGTGCGGAACGGCCCCTGAAGCGGGGACGTCAACGCGCGCTGACCTGAAAGATCACCGGCCAGGCCGGGGCCCGTCGCCGCTCGCGCAGGCTGTCCTGCTGCCCGTCATCACCACGCGCTCCGCCCATGTAGACCAGCTGCAGCTCGCGGACCTGGTGGCGGCCGCGACCACCGCCCTCATAGCTGGCGCGCACCCGGAGAAAGGGTGCATTCGACCGCCTGGGTAGGGTCCGCGCCGGCCACGTCCGAACCCATCGGGTGCCCGCCTGATAGGTCAGCGCCGTTCAGGCTCGCGCCCGTCAAGTTCGCGCGGGAGAGGTCCGCGCCGAACAAGCACACGCCGGACAAGTTGGCGCCCGTCAGATACCCATCGACGCCTGCGCCCAACACCGGCGGAATCCTTCTCCTTCGACCGCCAGGGCGACCTGCTGGCCACCGCGGCCGACGACAACACGGTCAGCCTGTTCGGCGTACGGAATCCGGCCAGGCCGAGTTCCGTGGCGCGGATCGTCCTGCCCGGTGGCGGCGACCCAGTCCGATCTCGAGGACGTCCTCCAGCACGTCTGGGTCGCCGGCCCTGGCAGCCCCAGCCCCGGTGAAGTCCTCACCGAGCCGACCACCCCGCTCACCCGCGAGCAGGCCCAGGCCCTCGCCATCGATCTGTCCCGCCGCAGCACCCCCGCCGAGGGCGGCTTCTGCACCTTCCAGCCCGTCGTCGACGGCGGCGCCTGCCCCTGGAACCTCGACTGCCACAACTGCGACAAGTTCGTCCTCTCCGGCGCCGACCTCCTCTACTGGCGGCGCAAGCGCGAGCAGTGGCGGCTGCTGGCCGAGGGCGCCCCCGACGACGCGACCGCCGACTACCTGCACCGCTACTTCGAGCCCACTGCCCGTGCCATCGACGGCCTGGAGAGGCCCTGGCCGGCCTCAGCCTCCTCGAGGACGCCCTCGCCCTGGACCTGCGCAAACCCCAGGACTACTTCCACCGCGTGTGGTCCACGGCCTTCCGCGCCGCCGACCTCGCCGACGCGGGCGACGACGAGCAGAGCGAGTAAAGCGATACGTGCACAACCGACGGCGACGACCCCGAACAGGAACCTGCATGAACACCGCCACCGTTCCCGAACCCCGCACTGCGGCGGCCCAGGCCGCCCGCCGCCGCAAGACCGAAGCCGCCCTTGAGCGCGTCCACCAGGCCATCGCCCGACTTCGGCGTGAGAAGGCCCAGGTCGGTGTCGCCGCCGTTGCCCGTCGCGCGGACGTCTCGCGCACCTTCCTCTACGACAATCCCGACGCCAGAGTCGCCATCGCCACCGCGATGGCCGACGCCGGAGACCGCCGGACTCAGTTGCTCGCCGGCCAGGACGATGAGCGCGAGGCGACCTGGCGCGAACGCGCCCTGAACGCAGAGGACGCCCTCAAAGCGGCTCACGGCGAGATCATCGCCCAGCGGGCCCGCACTGGTGAACTCCTCGGCCAGGTCCGGGACTTGCAGGCCGAGTGGACAGAGGAAGCCATCCAGCGGATTACCACCGAGAACACCACACTCAAGCAGCGGGTCCGTCAGCTCACGGCCGACAACCGAACGCTCGACGAGCGGCTCAAGGCCGCCCGCTCCAACCTCCGCTTCCAGGACCGCCGCGTCGCCGACCTCGAGGCCCGCATCGCCGATCCGGGAACAGCGACCTGATCCTGTCCAGCCGAGGCCCGTGGATGTCAGTGCTGCGGGCCATACTCGTGCCGCGGCGCCGCCCGGGCGCCGCAGCACGAGGGGAGCGACATGGCTGAGGTGCTGGTCTTCCACCATGGACACGGGCTGACCGCCGGCGTTCGCGAGTTCGCCGAGCAGTTGCGACGGGCCGGACACACCGTCCACGCCCCAGACCTATACGAGGGGCAGGTATTCGACAGCCTCGAGGAGGGCGTCGGCTACGCCGAGAACGCCGGGTTCGACACGATCACCGCGCGCGGAACCGCCGCCGCCGAGGGGCTGCCTGCGGCGCTCGTCTATGTCGGCTTCTCGCTCGGCGTCCTGCCAGCACAGAAGCTGGTCCAGACCCGCCCCGGCGCAAAGGGCGCACTGCTGCTCGAGGCATGCGTCCCGATCTCGGAGTTCGGCGGCGCCTGGCCCCAGGGAGTCCCGGTCCAGATCCACGGCATGGACACAGATCCCTTCTTCGCCGGGGAGGGCGATGTGGACGCCGCCCGCGCGCTCGTCGAGACGGCGACGGATGCCGAGCTGTTCCTCTACCCCGGCGACAGCCACCTGTTCACCGACAGCAGCCTGCCGTCCTACGACGAACAGGCCGCAAAGCAGGTCAACCATCGGGTGCTCGGCTTCCTCGACCGCATCAAGTAGGGGCATCAACAACCTGCTCCTGTCCGGCTGACGACCTCGCCGCCCGTCCACCGTCCCGGTGGACGGGTCGTCCCACGAGACCACCCGGACGAGCTACAGCAACGATCCCAACTCGCCGTCACGGACATGTAGTCTATGAATCGTCGCAGTTCAGAGCCGGTATCCGAGCTCCTGCGGTCGGTAAAGCCGCGTTTACCGACCGCAGGTAGTGCCGCCCGTGATGTCCGCCTGGGCCTGTGACCAGGGCTTCGCGGGCTCGTTTACCGACCGTGTCCGGAGCGCCCGTCATGTTCCGGAGTCGGTACGGAGGACAAGTGGCGGCGAGTAGTGGTCGGGGACCTGAGGGTCCAACAGATCGACCGGAAGGACGGGCGGCGGTCGTGGACGATCGTGTGGCCCGAGGGCACAGTCCACAGTGAGGCGGACCGGTTCCTCCGCGAGCACGACGGCTCAGGGACCCAGAAGACCTACGCGTACTACCTGGTGGACCATCTGCGGTGGTTGGAGCGCGAGTGCCTGGCCTTCGAGAAGGTCGTCCTGCGGGACCTTGAGCGCTACATGGGCATCGTCGGCGCGGAGGTCCTCATGCCGCTCGGCGAGCCGTGGCGGATTGGCAAGCGCCCCTACGGCCGCTCCGCGCTGTCGACGGCGGCGGCCTGTCTGAAGGGCTTCTACCTGCACCAGTCCTCGCTCGGCGTCAACGGCGAGCTCGGCAGGAAGCTCGGCACCTCCCGGCTGCCCACCCGGGCCGACCGGCGCCGCGCGTTCCTGGGGCACGTGAAGTCGACGCTGCCCACGAACCCGCTCGCGCCGACGGGGCCGCACCGCCGGCACCCGAAGATGCTCCCAGACGGCGCGCGGGAGAAGCTCCTGGCGGTGGTGAACTCGGCTCGGGACCGGCTGGTGGTGACCTGGTTGGCCGACGGCGGGCTGCGGATCGGTGAGCTCTGCGGGCTGCATCTGGTGGACCTGCACCTGCGCGAGAATGCGGCCTGCGGCGAGTGCCGCACCCCGCATGTCCACGTCTGCCACCGTCCCGGCAACCCGAACCGGGCGGAGGCGAAGACCAAGCGCCCCTGGCGGGTCGAGCACGGCACCGTGACGGGTGGGCTGATCAAGCGGGTCAGTCCGGCGATGGTACACACCTACTTCGAGTACCTCACCGGCGGCGAGTATCCGCGCGGCACCGCCGGGCACAGCATGCTCCTGGTCCAACTGCACGGCCCCGGCACCGGCCAGCCCTGGGCGCCGGTCGGCGCCCGCCGGATGCTGGGCCGGGCGGGGAAACGCGCCGGCCTGGGCCTGGTGAAGCCCCACGCCTTTCGCCACAACTTCACGAGCGCGGTTCTCGACGCCTCGGACGGCAACCTGCTGATCGCCCGGGACGCCGGCGGCTGGGCGTCGGCCGCGATGGTCGACGAGGTCTACGGGCACGTCGACGTCCACGACCCGGCCTTTGACGCCGCGCTCCGCGCGGTCTGGGGTGAGGTCCGGTGAAGCGCACCAACTACCTTCGCCCGCTCTACGCCGAGCGCCCCGAGCGCGAGGAGCGCGACCGCCTGGAGATCCTGTCCGCGCTGATCGGCGGCCCTTCGTTCGACCCGCTGTTTCGCGCCGACATCGTGCGGATCCCGCGCGGCCACGGCGTCTACCGGTGGGAGTGCACGGTCGGCGGCTGCGAGCGGGGCCGGGGCAGCGGCGACCTGTGCTCCATCCACCGGCAGGAATGGGCCCAGGCCATGGAGCGCGGGATCGGCAAGGCCGCGTTCATCGCCGCCGCCCATCCGGTGGGCGCGTTCGCCTCGCGGGTGGACGAGGTCTGCCGGATCTGTCCGCAGCGTCCCGCCGACCGCCATGACCTGCGGCTGTGTCAGCGGCACCGCAGGCGCTGGCATCTGCACCGCGAGGAGTGCGGCGGAGACGCCGACTTTCCGGGATGGGTGAGTGACCAGCAGCCCTACCCCGGCTACGGCTCCTGCCAGGTGGTGGTCTGCCCCTCGCTGGCAGACTCCCCGCTCGGACTGTGTCCCGGACACGAGGCCCACTACCGCAAGCAGAACCGCCCCGGCCGGGCCGAGCTGCCCGACAGCTGGTGGCAGCGCTTCGAGCACGCCGGACAGCCCGTCCCGCTGACCTTCGGCGACCGCGGACAGTTCCGTGCCTGGTGCACCGCCGAGACCGCGATGCCCTGGCCCGGCCAGCTCAACCTGCGCGGGCTGCGTCCACTGGTGCGGGCCGAGCTGCAGTGGGGGCTGTTCATGCACACCCAGCGGCCCCGGGCGACCCGCTGGAACCTGGGTTGGATCCAGAAACTGGTGACCACCTGCCGGGCGGGCGACGTGAACTCCCTGATCGACCTGGACCTGGACGGCTGCACCCAGTTCACCGGCGGCATCGCCAAGGAGATCCTGCACGACCTTCGGCTGGTCTACTTCACCCCGGACCAGGCCAAGGAGAGCGGGTTCCTGGAGACCGAGCACTTCGGCGTCCGCTTCCCGCACCGCAACAGCCACATCGACCTGACCGGAATCCCGCAGCGCTGGCTGCGCGACCTGGCCTGGGACCACCTCGCCGAACTACTGCGGGGGCCACGCTGCCCGCGCACCGCTGGCGTCCTGGACGACCTTCGCCGGGCCGCGCTCGAACTCGGCGTGTTCCTGAGCCTGGACGCACCCGGCGGCGGACACGACCCGGCCGTCCTGCGACGCGAACACACCCAGCGCTTCGTCGCCGACCAGCGCCACCGCGAACGCGACGGCCTGCCGTCCCTGGCGGTCAAACGACCCGGCGGGGCCGCGAGCATCATCACCGTCACTACCAGGACCATCATCTTCAACGCGGCCCGCCGGCTGCTGCGGGAGGCGATGGATTGCGGGACGGCGGAACGCATCGGCCTGGGGCGGGAGTTCATCACCGCCATGCCCGTCGCCGGACCGTCCCCGATGCGGGCCCGCCGCCCGTTCCCCGACGAGGTCGTCCGCGCGCTGGCAGATGAGGGCAACCTGGCCCGCCTGGCCGACAGCGACGCCCTGGACCTGGGGATGCGCGACATCTGGGAGGCCACCGTCATCACCGGACGGCGCATCGGCGAGGTCCTCAAGCTGCGGTGGGACTGCGTGGGCCGCTACGGCGGGCTGGCAATGTTCTGGCACGACCAGACCAAGGTCGGGAACTTCGATGCGGCGATCCGCATCCCGGAGCGGCTCCACGACATCCTGGCCGAGCGTCAGCGCAAGACCCTGGACCGCTTCACCGCCGAGCACGGCTACCGCCCGACCGGCGCCGAACGTGCCGCGCTGGCCCTGTTCCCCACCACCCACCGCAACCCCGACGGCACCGTCTCGCTGACCCACCAGTGGTTCTACAGCCGCTTCCGGCCCTGGGTCGACGATCTGGACCTCGGCCACTACGTCCCCCATCAGGCTCGCCACACGCTGGCCACCAGCCTGCTGCGGGCGGGTGCGACGCTGACCCACATCCGTCGTTACCTCGGTCAGGTTTCAGACCGCATGGCGGAGCATTACGTGCACCTGACCAGCACTGATCTGGAGAACGTGCTCCAGCACGTCTGGGTCGCCGGTCCCGGCACGGCCCAGCCGGGCGAACTCCTGGCCGGGGACGCCACCCCGCTCACCCGCGAGCAGGCGCAGGCCCTGGCGATCGACCTGTCGCGCCGCAGTACTCCGGCCGAGGGCGGGTTCTGCACCTTCCAGCCCGTCGTCGATGGCGGCGCCTGCCCCTGGAACCTGGACTGCCACAACTGCGACAAGTTCGTCCTCTCCGGCGCCGATCTCCTCTACTGGCGGCGCAAGCGCGAACAGTGGCGACTCTTGGCTGAAGGGGCCCCCGACGACGCCACCGCGGAGTACCTCCACCGCCACTTCGAACCCACCGCCCGTGCCATCGACGGCCTGGAGAGCGCCCTGGCCGGCCTCGGGCTCCTCGACGACGCCCTGGCCCTGGACCTGCGCAAGCCTCAGGACTACTTCCACCGCGTGTGGTCCACCGCCTTCCGCGCCGCCGACCTCGTCGAGGCAGCCGGCGACGAGCAGGACCGGGCCGACGACACCACCGACGAACAGGAGCAATGCGCGTGACCACCACCGTCCCCGACCCGCGCACGGCCGCCGCCCTGGCCGCCCGCCACCGCAGCACCGACGCCGCCCTCGGACGGGTCCGCGACGCCGTCACCTGGCTCCGCCGCGAGAGGACCCAGGTCAGCGTCGCCGCCGTCGCCCGCCGCGCGAACGTCTCCCGCACCTTCCTCTACGACCACCCCGACGCCAGAGCCGCGGTCACCGCTGCCATGGCCGAGGCTGGCGAACGCCGCACCCAGATGGTCACAGACCAGGACGAGGCACGCGAGGCGACCTGGCGCGAGCGAGCCCTGAACGCCGAGGACGCTCTCAAGGCCGCCCAAGCAGAGATCCTCACCCAGCGCACCCGCATCGGTGAACTCCTCGGCCAGGTCCGCGACTTGGAAGCCGAGTGGACGAAGGAGGCCATTCAGCGGATCACCACCGAGAACACCACCCTCAAGCAGCGCGTCCGCCAGCTCACCGCCGACAACCGGTCCTTCGACGAACGTCTGCAGGCCGCCCGCTCCAACCTGCGGTTCCAGGACCGCCGCGTCGCCGACCTCGCAGCTCAGATCGCGGCTCCAGCGGGCTGATTGACCGGTGGCCGTCGCACTCCCGGGGCGGCCACCGGCCGTGGACCGCCCGGAGCCAGGGCAGAGCAGGAAAATCACCTGCACCCGATGGCCGACCCGCTTATCCTCCCGTCCATGCACCCAGACGACGATCAAGCCTTCGTTGCGCACGTCACGGACCGACTCGGCAGCCTCCCGGGTGTGAAGGCCGTCGCGTTGGGAGGCTCGCGGGCCACGGGCACGCATCGACCCGACAGCGACTGGGACTTCGCCGTCTACTACCGGGGCGGATTCTGCCCCGAGAGCCTGCGCGCCCTCGGCTGGCCCGGAGAGGTCTCCGAGGTCGGCGGGTGGGGCGGCGGGGTGTTCAACGGGGGAGCATGGCTCCAGATCGGCACCCGGCACATCGACGTGCACTACCGCGATCTCGACGACGTCGAGCACCAGCTCTCCGAGGCCCGCCAGGGCCGGTTCGGCATCGAAAGGCTCATGTTCCACCTGGCCGGCATTCCGACCTACCTGGTCGTCGCCGAACTGGCCCTCAACCAGGTACTCCACGGAGAACTGCCGCGCCCCGAATATCCCGAGGCATTGCGACGCCACGCACCTGAGCAGTGGTGGGGCACGGCCCAGCTGACCCTCAGTTATGCCCGCACCGCCCCTGCCGAGCACGGACACCTCACCGATTGCGCCGGGGCAATCGCCACCGCCACCTGCCAGACGGCACACGCGGTCATGGCAGCGCGGGGACAGTGGGTCACCAACGAGAAGAAGCTGCTCGACCGTGCAGGACTGCGAAGCATCGACCGAGTCCTGGCCAATCTGGCCCCCGAGCCACAGGTACTCACTACCGCCATCGACGAGACGGTGTCCTTGCTGAAACAGACCCTCGAAACAACATGACAGCAAGACCTGCCGTCGACGGTGAAGCGTCGGCGACGTCGGATGCGACCTTCGCCTGTCGCCAGCAGTCGAGCTCACCTGGCCCGCGCAGGTTCGCGCGAAGACGAGAACCGAGAACCACTCCAACGGGCGACATCGAAAAGGCGCGGCGCTTCGTCGCTGACATGTAGTCTATGCATTACCGCAGGTCAGAGCCGGAATCAGAGCTCCCGCGGTCGGTAAAGTCGATCCACAACATTTCGCAGACCACGCGGTCCGGCGCCGAAGTCTCCGACACCTTGAAGTACTTCTCCGGGCGTTATCTTGAGCCCGCCGATCTAGCAGGTTCCTGACCTGGTGTGTTTTGTGGAGGACAGCGTTCTCGACGGTCTCGTCAGCAGGGTCCGATGGCGGCGGAAGACTTCTTTCTCGGCGTGTCGTCGCGGCGGCCTGGCAAGTCGGCGGTGCGTCGTTCCCCGAGCGCGAGGGCGAGGGCCTCGCGCGACTCCCGGTTCTCGGCCTCCAGTTGTCGGTTGCGTTCGGTGGCCGCCTCCAAGCGCCGTAGAAGGGAGGCGTCGGAGGCTCGTTGCCGGTCGGGAACCGGCCGGGCCGCGGGGATCGACCTGCGGCGGGCGCGGAGTCTCTCGATCTCGGCTTTCAGGTCCGGGTGGTTGTAGAGCCAGGACCGGGAGACGCCTGCTTCGCGGGCGACGGTCTCGAAGGTGATCGCGATGCCGGTGGCATCCATCCGCCGCAGGGCTGCGGTCGCTCGTCGGCGGGTTGCCAGGGCTCGTTGCTGGGCTGCGGCGATGATCAGGTGGGAGTTGTCAACCGGCATTCTCAGTCTCCTGGTCGTCTTCCAGCTCGCCGATCATGCGGTCGAGGTTGTCGGCGACATGCTGGTTCATCTCGGTCATGCGGCTGTGACCGCAGCTCTTGGCGTTGTCGATCAGCGTCAGGGTGCGGGTGCGCTGTTCGCGGAGTTCCGGCAGGAACTCGGGTCCAGTGAGAAAAACTGGGCAGGTCAGGCAAGCGTTGGCGTGCGGGCAGGTCTTCTGAACGGGCAACCCGCAGTAGCCGTTGGGCAGGGTCTGGGTGGCGATGCCGTAACGCGTCTTGGCCCACTGGGCCTGGCCGAGCGGCCCGTCGGGATCGAGGATCACGCGTTCGCCCTTGATGTTGACCTTGGTTGCCTGTTCCCAGTGCCGCCGCACCGTCTGGTCGGTGATCTTGGCGTAATGCGAGGTCATCTTGTGTGAATCGTGGTCCAGGAGGACGCGGACGACCTCTTGCGGGACATCTCGGTTGATGAGTCGGCAAGCGAAGGTGTGCCTTGTGTCCGCAGAGGCCGTGTGCGGGTGACTTCGTGTGGCCATTGAGCAGGTCTGCTGTCGGAACCGCGTTCGCGACGGTGACAGCGGCGCGTGTTGCATTCCAGCACCGCTGGTGTGACGAAGCTCACTGCCGGTGTCTTGATGGTGGAAGCGCCGGGCCGTGCGCGTCCGCTGTGGCAGGGTCGGACCATGCCCTTTGATCACAACGACCACTATCACCGTCTGCTGTTGCGCCAGGTGCCGCGGAATTGCGGTGCGGCCCTGGACGTCGGCTGTGGGACCGGCCGGTTCGCTCGTCGGCTCGCTCACCTGGGCATAGAGGTCGATGCGATCGACCCGTCGGAGGAGGCCATCGCGGAGGCCCGCGCGCTGTCGGGACGGATAGCCGGTGACCGGAGCCCACGCTTCCAGCACGCGAACGCCACCGAAATCGAACTGCCCAAGGCGCACTACGACTTCATCTCGTGCCTCGCCAGCATCCATCACATGCCGTTCGACACCGTCGCCGCACTGCGTGACGCCCTCGCGCCCGGCGGCGTCCTCGTGATCTTGGGATGCTATCCGGAGAAGACCCGGCTCGACTGGGCTTGGAGCCTGGCGACCGTGCCCGTCAACGCCGTCGCCAGACTGACCGCCGCGGTGGCGGACAAGCTTCGCCCTGTCGGTGCGACCGGTCGAGAACTGGTGAAAGCGCCAGTCAGTCAGCCGACCATGCCCCTGGTCCAGATCCGTCGGGAGGCTGCGGTCCTGCTGCCTGGATGCGGCATCCGCAGGCTCCTCTTCTGGCGCTATCTGCTCGTCTTCCGCAACGGCGGCTGACGGGACTACTGCCCGCGCCCGTCTCAACTGCAGGTCCCGATCACTGTGGTTCGCGGTGCTGGGAGGCGGCTGACTCGGCTTGTTCCGGCGGCGGCCTCGCGGAGCCGGACGATCTCCTCGTGCTGTGCGGCGAGCCGGGCCAGGGCCTGGGTGCGAAACTCCGAGAGCTCGTCGTTCCTCTGTTCTGACTGGGCCAGCCGTTCCTTGAGCCTGTTGTTCTCTGCCTTGAGCCGGGCGATCTGGGCCTCGCGAGGGTCGGGGATCTCGCCGGCGCCTTGAAGTGCCTGGAGGCGGCGTTCGAACTCGACGCGGAGGTGCGCGTAGGGGCGAGTGCCGTAGAACGCGGTGCGGTCGACGGCGGCCTCGTTGGCGAGAGTCTTGATGTCGCACTTTCCGCCGGGCGGCATCTCGCCGCGAAGGAGCCGGTCCATGGCGGCTCGGATGCGGTTCTCGTTCTCGGTCCGCTGGGCTGCGGAGATTCTCATGCGGATTCCTCGTCCATGGTGCTGACAGCGTCGATCTCGGCGACGACGCGGAGGGCTCGGTCGTAGTCGGCCTGGAGCCGGGTGCGCTCGGTCTTGCGTGTGGTGCCGAGCTGGCCGAGGAAGATCTCGGTGCGTTCGGCGTGTTCGGCCCAGACTGGACGGTGGCAGGGGTGGTGGGTGGCCTGCGGGCAGCGGGCTGAGTCACACATCCCGATCAGCGGACGGTCGGCGGTAGGGGTGCCGGCCAGCTTGAGGCAGAGGGCCCGGGAGGGGTCGGTGAACCAGCAGTAGTTCGCGGGCCCGAGGTGAAGGACCTTGGCGCGTTTGGTCAGCAGGTTGAGGACGTCGCGGTCACTGCGCTGGGTCTTGGGTGCTGGTGCGGTTGTCGGGTCGAGCTTTTCGTCGATGCTGGAGAAGAACTCGGTGAGGCTCCGGGCGCCGGGAGGATGCCCTGCTGGTAGTTCCGGAACTCGGTCAGGACCAGGGTGAGGTTCCGGTCGCTCTCGTGCTTGTTGACCTCGGCCAGCAGCTCGGCCTGAGCTCCGCCGGGGCGGGAGGCATACCCTTCTGTAGTGGCCACTGCAATATGTTTCAGGTGCAACTTGGAGGCCAGCACGCCGCCCGGCCGGTAGGCCATTTCCAGGGCCAATCTGCGACGTAGCCGCCTCAGATTGACCTGTCCATCAGGGATGGGAGCGAGGCTGAGGCGGCGGCCTGCCGGGGAGTTGGTCCAGTTGCGGAACCACTTGTAGCGGACGGAGAAGGCGAACCGTCCGAAGAGCAGAGCGCCCTCTTGCCGGTCGTCATGGAGGTCTTCGGCGAGTTCGACGGCGCGATAGACGGGCTCGATGACGACCCATTCGTCGTCGATGCCGCCCAGCGGCTGCCCTTTGACGACCTTGCTGGCAAGGCGGTAGCGGGTGAGCCCGGGGGCGGGCTCTTCGAGGGGGCGTCGGCAGCCGATACGAAGCTCCATCAACTCGCTCGCGCGCATGCCGGAGGCCGCGGCCAGCACGATCATCGCGGCGGTGCGGACGATGCCGACCAGGGCGACGGCCTGGAGCCGGTGCAGCGGCTCCGTCCAGGGCAATACGGACGAGGTGTCCGCCATGGTGATCTCGGCGGCGTCTCGGGCGAAGACCTCCTTGACCCCGACCGACGCGACAGCGTTCTCCAGCGGGCCGCGGAGATGGTGCATCCATCGGGCCTCGAACTGGGTGATCCCGGCCTGACGGGCCAGCACTCCTGTGGCCACCGCCAGGAGGGGGTCATCGGCGGACCAGCCGCTCGCGAGCCGGTCGGCGACGTGGTGGTCGGCGAGCATCGGCAGAGGTGTGCACGTATCTCTGTACTCGTTCAGCAGCTCGGTGAACTCGGTCACCGGGGCCACGTGGACGGCCCGGAGCCCTGGGGCTTTGCGGGTGGAGAGCTTGTCAGTTTCCCGGATCTGCCGGCCGAGTTCAACGGCATGCGGCCCCAGGGACGACATGAGGAACAGGGCGGCGGCGAGCATCGGCTGCATGACAGCGTCGTCGACGGGCTGAGTCTTGTTCTCGGTCCGGCCGCAGGGCATTTCCGCGATGGCGGAGGCAGTCGCCCCGCCCCAGGGCCGCAGATCGGCAGGGACACGGTCAGCGGTGAACAATTCGCGGTAGTTGACCAGGTCGACCACGACCTGTGCGGCCCTGCGCCGGGTTCCCGGGCTGTTCTCGCCGACGACTTCGCCGTACTCGTCGAGGACGTAACGCCGGTGGGCCATGTAGGCGTCGCAGATGCGGGTGTCGATCTGCGCGAGGCTCGACACCTCGCCCGCGGAGAGCCATCGGCAGAATCGTATGAGCTCCTCCAAGCGGCCCGCGCAACTGCGCAGGTGCAGGGCGGTGCGATGGGCCCGGGGCAGCGGAGCGACCGTCGGGTGCCGCGGGGCGAGCATGGCCAGGACGAGTTCCTTGCCGACCAGCCGCCACCGTTCATCGGTGATCTCGATGAAGTCGAAGCGGCGGCTGCAGAGGGCGAGCTGGACGGGCAGGCCGACGACATCGGTGAAGTCCCAGATGTCGTCCTCGAACACCGGACGGACAGTCCCCTGAGGGAGAGTGAATCCGGCTTCGCGGCAGACATCGGCGCCGGCGAAGACCGCGGACCTGCCATCGAAGGCGGCGGCAGTGGTGAGGGCAGTCGTCACGCGGTCATCTCCTCGGCCCGCAGCAGCAGTTCATCGTCCTGGTCCTCGACGTGATGGGCCGCCGTGGCGATGACGGCAGGGTCGAAGCGGTCCAGGACCTGCTGAATGCGGGGGGCATAAGGGCCGAAGACAGCCATGAAGTGGGCGGCGGGCATCTGCTGCCACTGCCGGGAGAAGAACGCCTTGAGTCGCAGCAGGTTGCCCGCGTGCCGGGGAGCGAACACGGCCAGCGGGCAGAGCAGGCAGACCCAGGGCCGGGCCGGACAGGGCTTCCCCTTCGGTCCGTGCAGCCCGGAAAGCTGGTCCCCGCAGGCGGCGGTGAACACATCGCGCTGTCCGCCCACCAGCTCGGCGATCACGACATCGTCCAGGTTCAACTCCGCAACCAGGTGCGGGTAGCCATCCGCCAGCGCGGCCGCTTCCTCATCGGTGATCACCGTGGGCGGGTGAGCCCGGCGGAGCACGTCGTGCTGGGCGTCCTCAATGACCGTCTCGACGACGTGCCGCTGGGCCGGGGTGGTGGCGGTGAGGTAGTGATCGCCTTCGACGTCCGGGGTGTGGTTCGGATCGATCGTCGCCCGCCCGCTGCCCGTCCAGGTGCTTTTGTCCCGCATGGCCTCGTGGGTGGTACGAATCCGGGAACGATGAATGTTGAGAGGCAGTCCGTCGTTGCCGACGACCGCATGGCGAATAGCCCACCGTTGGACGGCGACCCGGTCGACCTTGCGGACCCGGCGATCGCCGCCGGCTCGGCTCACTGCCACCCAGAGTTTGCGGCGTTCCTCCGAAGTCACGAACGTCCGCAGCAGCGCGGAGTGCGCGAGCCACTGTTCCAGCAGGCGGACCGCGCGGCGGGGCAGATTCAGGCTCTCCGCCGCGGTGCGGCGTTTGATGTAGGAGAGCAGGACCGTCGACTCGCCGGCACAGTCGACGTCCTCGAGAACCAAGTCGGCGATGCCGTCGGGGACGATGCCGGAGTAGATGCCGAACAGCAGCCGGTAGGCGATCAGCACGTCCAGGTGCGGGAAGACCGCCTGGATCGCATCGTGGAAACCACCGCGGTTGCGGACCACCGCCGCCGAGATATCCAGGTGCCCGCCGAACTCGCCGATGCGAGTGGATCAGGGGGAGTTCGCCGCAGTGGTCGAGCCAGGGGCCGCGGGCGGTCAGGCGGGGGTGCATCCGGTGCCAGGCGAGGGTTTCTGCCATGCCGTAGCGGGTGGTGTCGCAGGAAGTGGCCTGGTCGGGAGCGTGCCAGGAGTCGGGCTTGGAGAAGGTGAGGACACCGCCGTGCTTGCGGGGCTGCCCGCCGCGCGGGGTGGAGCGCCTGGGGCCGGCGTCGCGAAGCATCACCCGGTCCGAGCGCAGCCGGCCGACCAACTCCACCGGAAGGTCAGCCAGGACGTACGCGAGGCGCGTGACGTCGTAGCCGGCGTCCATGACGATCAGGATGTCCGGGTCACCGACCTTCCACTGGCCGGCTCGCAGAAGGCGGGTGAAGACATCGCGGAGCTGGGCGGCGGTCACCGCCGTGGCGTCGTCGGCCGGGCCCAGCCGGACCGCGTCCAGCATGGCGGTCCACGATGTGCGCCCGGTTTCCAGGGCAGCGACAAAGGAGTAGGGCCAGCCGGGGATGAACTGGTCAGCACTGCGGCCCCGCCCGTAGACATGGCAGAAGAGCAGGTCCGGGCTGGTCGGGGCGTCGGGCCGCAGCCAGTTACTCACATCGACTGCCAGCACGATCCGCCCGTCGGCAGCACGGGGCAGCGGCGTGGATGCCAGCAATCTGCGCAGGCGACGTGGTTCCACCCAGCCGTGGTTGACCGCGTCGTACATCGCTCCGTGCCCACGCCGGTGCTCGGCCGTGAGGGTCAACTCGACGAGAGATTTCACCGGACCATCCGCGCAGAGGACCGCGTCGGTGAGCTCGAAGAGCGCATCCGCCCGGGTGTAGAGGCAGTCGTAGAACTGGACACGAAAGTGGGACAGCACGTCCAGCGCAGCATCAGCGGGACCTGCAGAGGCCAGACTCTTCACCAGCGGCCGTTCCTTCACGCGACGTTGCTTGACACCTCGAAGCGTGAAGAAACGGCCGTCCTGCTGTCTCGCAAAGGGACCAAGATCAGCAGGTCAGGTGACTCGGCGCGGTTAAACACCAAGCTCAGGATCATGAGCGCTGACAGTAGAAACACCACACAGCTCAGCGCAATGCACAAACTCCCAGGCCACCAGCCCAGTTGAACCCAATCGCCACACGGAAACTAAGCGGAGACAATGTGCCGCCATTGATGGGGTGTCAGGTGCACTGGCAGGCCGTGTTCGTCACGGATCTCGCAGGTCTTCAGCCAGCGGCCGAGCATCCGCCGGTAAGTGCCGTCCGCCAGCGGGAGGTTCCCCGAGACGTTGGCGCGTTGGCGGGGGAACAGGCAGGCCGTCCCGTCCGGCCACTGGTCCAGCACCCGGCGTTGTTGCTCGCGGATGGCTGCTTCGAGTTCCTCATCGATGGGCACGGCCGCCTCGCGCCTCATCTTGGTGTTGAAGTAGCGCAGGTAGGGGGCGTCCTGGCCGTCGTGGAGGAGGCAGTCGAAGTCGAGGGCCAGAGCGCTGGAGATGCGCAGTCCGCAGCGGGTGAGGATGAGGGTGACCAGTCGGCCCGCCGTGTCGGGCCAGCGGTCCAGATTGCCGGGTGCCTCGATCTGGGTCATGACGTACTCGGCGAGGCGGCGGTCGACTTGCTCGGGGACCGGCGGGACGTCGCCGACGTAGAAGGCTGCGGTGCCGGACAGGGTGTCCTCCCAGCCGTACTGCCGGATGTTCTGGAAGAACAGGTTGAGCGAACCGATCCTCGTCTTCTTCATGCCGTGCCCGCCGGCCTGTGACATCACGTGGGCGAGGTAGCGCTCCAGCAGCGGCCGGTCCACCTCCGCGAGCGCATCGACGCCGACGAACGCGAGGAAACCGCCGAAGCAGATGAGCGCGTCCACCCCGGCGCGGGCCGCGCCGATGCTCAGCCCGGACGTCAGCCGCAGCCGGGTCCATCGTTTGCCCAGCTCACGGAGCCAGAACTGGGGGATGTGGTCGAACCGCAGCCGGGCTCGCGGGCAGGGTCGCCCGGCCGGGGTGGTGATGCCGGGCAGCTTGTGGAGCCGCCACACATCTCTGGGGTACTCGATCTCCCAGCCAGTTCCGTCCCGCAGGGCCTCCAGCCCGTCACGGGCATCGAGGAGGAACAGGGCCGACTCGTCGGCCTGGGCCCCGACTTTCTGGCGCCACTGCTGTTCCGACAGGTCCAGCAGCGAGGTGACCCCGAGTGCCTTCACGCGTCGGACGGCCGGCATGACCAGGCGAGGGGCGGCGGTGCGGGAGCGGGCGTCGTGGCGGCATTGCAGCGCGTGCTGGATCTCCAGTTTCAGCTGCGGGGCCAGGTCTCGCAGATCGATGCTGGCGGTTCCGACCAGTTCGCAATCGGCGACGAAGTGGTCGAGGTCGGGGCGGCCGTGGCGGTGCCATCGATCTTCGTGTCCGGTGCAGAAGAGCTTGGTGGGATTGGCGATCCAGAGGTTGCAGAACGGCAGACAGCACTCGGACGTCACTGTGTCGCTTGGGGCCAGGTCGGGGGCATCCCAGGTGGCCAGGTCGGGTTTGCCCGCCCGGCTCCACCGGTCGCGGTGCTTGGAGCACAGGCCGTTCCTGGCTCCGCGTCCGTAGCGGCAGCCGTCGATGGCGCAGGCGGCGAGCGATCTGCGGCCCCGGACCGGTGGGCCGGGATCGGCGAGGAAGTCCGTCATCGGCGGGCAGCCGCGCTTGCGGAACCGGATGGCGTGGGCGTTGCAGAGTCCGCGCCGGGTCGAGGCCGCTGTCCGGTCGCAGTCCGTGACCGAGCACTCGTCGGCGATGAAGACGGGGTCGTCCGGAGCGGGGATGTAGATCTCGGTGCGGAATTCGGGGCGGACGACGGCCATGAGCTGCTCAAGCAGCCTCGTCCGTCCCAGTGGCCTCTCAGCGGGGACAGCCACAGCCGGACCTCCCGGCCGGTGAACCAGCCTGCGGCCTCCAGCGTCCGCCGGGCCGAAGACGTAGTCGGAGTCCAGGGCGCCGTACTCGCGGTGCAAGTAGTGCGAGTACAGACGCAATCAGCTCCGCGCTCGCCGGAATGCTGCGGGACCGGCCGGCCTTCGCGCGGGCGCGGTTGTCGTTCTGCCGCGGCACCACGGTCACCTGCCGTTCGGCGATCGCAATGTCGTCGTGCCGCAGGCCCAGGGCCTCGCCGATGCGGACCCCGGTGTCCAACAGCAGGGCGAACAGCAGCCGGTCCCGCAGGTGTTCGCAGGAGTCCAGGATCTTCTGGACCTGGGCGACGGTCAGGACGCGCGGGTGCTTCCGACCGTTCTTGAGCTTGATCGTCCTCGTCCGCTCGGGCTTGCCGGAGGCGATGTGCTGCAAGAACGGCTTGTAGGAGGTGGCCGCCGATCGATGAGGTCCGACCGGGCGCATCGTCACCAGCAGGTCGGCGACCGCGACGCCGCTGCGGGCGTGGAACTCGTAGAACGTGCTGACCGCGGCGAGCTTGCGGTTCACGCTGGAGGCCGTGCAGTGGTGCTCGACCGTCGGCAGCACCGCCACCGTCCCGTTCCGGGCCGGCGGCGGCAACCGCAGCCAGGCCACGAAGGTGGCCACTGCCTCCAAGTCCACTGCTTTCCAGTCCAGACCGCGGCCGTCGAGGTAGTACCACCATCGCCGTCAGGTAGGCCAGGAACGACTCGACCGGATCGACCGGCCGCAGATCGTCCCCCAGCAGCGTCCACGAGTCCGTCGTCGACCCGGGTGCCAGCACCCTCTGTACGCGCATCGCGCATCCACCCCTTCCGTGTTGGACGGCGGCAGATAACCGCATCCACGACGGGAGTTGGGGGAACTTCAGAGTGCTTCACACACATGAAGGACACGCTCGTGCGGGCTCAAGATAACGAGCGCATTCCCGCGACGTTCGTCTACGCGGGCATCGCTGTCGAGGACAGCGAGCTGATGGCCAGCACCCGCGGGGCCCAGATCGCGGGCCGCTTCACCCTCGTCCCCACTCGCCCGTTCCCTTACGGCACCGAGTGGAAAGGGCTGGTGGCAACCCTGGAGAACACTCTACTGCTGCACGATCACCCGCCCGGCAGCTTGGTCAAGCTCGACCGTTACCTCCACAACCGGACCGACGGCATGATCGGAGCCCTGTCCCACGCGATCCGAGGGGCCGCGATCGACGCGATCCTCAGCGGCACCGAACGCGTGACGAAGGCCGCTATCGACTCGATCCCGCTGGATCACGCCGCAGAGACTGCGGCCTCTCCGCTGAAGAAGACGGTCGGCGGGTGACCGAGGCCCAGGAACACCGGCTGCACCGGCTTCCCGTCCAGGTCAGGCCACGTCCTGGGGAACCAACCGACGCCTACATCCGGCGCCTGGCTCGCGCCAACCACCTCAAACCCAGCTACCTGCACGGTTTCCTCACCGGCTCACCGAACTGGTTCGGGAAACCCCGGCTCGAACGACTCGCAGCACTAACCGGACGCCCGCCTGAACTGCTGGAACAAGTCCTGGCCGATACCCACTCACCTCGCCGACGGCGCAAGCCGGGCCCGAATCCCACCCCGTCCAAGAAGATCGGCAAGAGAGAACTCTACCAACGTCTCCGACACGACGCTGAGGCGGAAGGGCTCTCGACAAGAGCCCTGGTCAGACGGCACAACGTCACCTGGCGGACCGTCCGAGCTGCCTTGGACGGCCTCGAACCCCGCCCACGCAAACCTCTCCCTCGCAGACAGACCGCCATCGATCCCGTTCAGCACCTCATCGACTCCATGATCGAATCCGGTCACGGCCGCCCCAGAGACATCTGGATGAAGCTCATGGACGAGCACGAGACCTCGATCTCCTACGCCATCATCAGACGCTACGTCCAAGATCGCACACCGCCCCGCCGTGGTCAGCGACCTCCCGTCTCAACCAATCAAGTCCGCCCAGGTCAAAAGCTTCCAGCCGACTAACTTCACTGCGACAGGTCAGCGGCGCCACTCAGGGGTGAACCACGGGTCGGGGTGGCGTTTGCCGGGTTCCGGTGGGGAATGGATGGGGTCTCTGGTGTCTTGTGAGGAAGGGTTGAGCTGTGGGGCGTGCGTTGATCGTTGTTGATGTGCAGAAGGATTTCTGCGAGGGCGGGAGCGTTCCGGTCAAGCGGGCCAGGCGGCGGCTATCGCCGATCTGGTCAGGCGCCAGGCAGGCAGTCGGTATGCGCACGTCGTGGCCACCCGTGACCACCACATCGATCCCGGCGGTCACTTCTCGGACCATCCGGACTTCAAGGAATCCTTCCCCGTCCACTGCGTGGTCGGCAGCGACGGAGGCACCTTCCACCCCGATTTCGCGCCGGTGGTCTCCAGCAGCGTCGACGAGGTCTTCTTCAAGGGAGCGCACTCCGCGTCCAAGAGCGGCTTCGAGGGTTCGGCGCAGGACGGCACGTCGCTGGCGTCCTGACTGCAGGCGCGTTCGGTCACCGATGTCGACGTGGTCGGTATCGCCACCGACCACTGCGTGAAGGCCACCGCGCTGGACGGGGTCCGGGCGGGCTTTTCCGTCCGTGTCCTGCTCGGCTACACCGCCGGCGTCGCGGCCGACAGCACCAAGGCCGCCCTGACCGAACTGCGCAGCGCGGGCGTCACCCTGACCGGCAAACCAGTCGTCCTGGCCTGAACTGGCTGGCGTGGGCGGACTCACGTGGGTCTGCAAAGCTGACACGGTCTTCTTCATAGGGCGCACGCTCGCGCTGGATCCGTGCCTCAGCGCTTGCGTTCAGGCACGGATTGTGAGTGTCCGTGAACGGGCGCGCAGGGTTCTCCTCTCCTGCCGCCGGCCCTTGACCTGCTGCCCAAGGGCCGACATCGCCGCAAACATCGAGCGGGTCAGCCGACGGCCGCCGACCGGAGAAGCACCTCCGTCCCGGCCGCCGACCGCCTTCCAGAACTTCCTGGACCAGCACGGGATCCCCCGGCCGAGGTCTTGGCGGTCCGCCAGAGACTGAACAGACCACAAAGATCCCCGACAGAGTCAAGCTGAGTGGATCCTGCCTGTGGCTGCTGCGTCGGCCCGTCGATTCGGTGGCCGCTACGCCGGCGCCGCCTGCAGGGCGATGTCACGGGCCAGGGTGAGGGCGCCCATGAGTTCGGCGCGCGGGCCCAGTGCGGCCCTGAGTACGTGGACCCGGTCGTCGAAGCCTGGTTGGGCCAGGCGTCCGATGGAGTCGCGGATGCCGTCGATGAAGGGGTCGGCCAGGCTCATCTCTCCGCCGATGACGACGGTCGCGGGGTCGAGCAGCGCGCACAGGTTGGCCAGGACCCGGCCGAGGGTTCGGCCCGACTCGGCGAAGATCTTGCGAGCCACCGGGTGGCCGGCGAACTCGTGCAGTCGTAGCGGCGGCCCGCACTCGCCGGGGCGCAGGTGGGCCAACTGCTGGAGTACCTGCTGGGTGGAGACGATCGTTTCCAGGCAGCCGCGGTTGCCGCAGCGGCACCAGGCCCCGTCCTGCGTGATCTGGGTGTGCCCGATCTCGCCCGCCGCGCCTGAACTGCCGTGTGCCGGGGCTCCGTTGATGATCAGTCCGGCGCCGACGCCGTCGGATGCCTTGACATAGATGATGTTGTCGTGGTTGCGGGCGGCGCCGTGCCGGTGCTCGGCCAGGGCGCCGAGGTTGGCGTCGTTGTCGAGGAAGACCTTCAGTCCGGTGCGCTCGCTCAGTTCGCCGGCCAAATCTAGACCCGACCAGTTGGCCAGGATGGTGGGGGATGCCATGGCCCGCCGCGATGCGTTCAGGGGGCCTGGCACCCCGGCGACGCACGTGGTCACGGGCCCGGTGGCGGCGCCTTGTGCTGTGGCGTCGGCCTGGACCTTGTCCAAAAGCTGGCGGATCAGGCGTGCAGCGGTGTCCAGGGCGGCGACGGGGTCGCCGTCGACGTCCGCCGCGCACCGCTCCTCGGCTTGGATGGTCAGGTCGAATGTGGCGACGGCGACCCCCAGATGCCGGTGGCCGAGGTCAAGCCCTACGACGGCGCCCGGGGAGTACTGAGGCAGCAGCCGACGGCCCGGGCGGCCGCGGCCGTTGCCCACTCCTTGCTGCTCGGTCAGCAGTCCGCTGTCGAGGAGTTCCTGCGCGACCGCGGCGATCGCCTGGCGGCCCATGCCCAGCTCAGCCTCCAACTCCGCGCGGGAGGCGCTCCCTTGCCGCCGGACATGGCCGAGCACCTCGTCCCGCATGGCACGCCTCACCCGATCCGCCGTGGTGTCGTGTGCCACCTCGCCCGCCCCTTCTTGTCGACGTAAAGCAATTATGTCGTGAAGGTACAAAAATAGAAGGGTTGACGTGCCGATATTTGCATTCCTAGCCTGATCCAGTCGGCGATCCCGGCTCCTCCCACGCGGCTCCTCCACGCGCAGCTCCCTGCAGTTATGCTCCGATGCCCCGTCAGTGACCCTCCTCCGGATGAGGTTGCCACGCGCACGACTGAATTCTGGCCACCAACCTCATTATTCGTCGCACGCATCGTCCACACACGCCGCTGCCTCTCCATCGAGTCCATCGAGCCGTCTCCATCAAGCTGAAGGAGCCGCCACGCACTTGATGCGAAGGCCCGTCGGGCTCGCCGTGGGGGGTGTCGCGCCGCCGGCAACCCTTGTCGCACTCACCCGATCCCAGCCGTTCTGCGGAGAACCCGAGGGGCCCCAGTGACTCAACCTCCTGCCACCACCAAACCGCAGCCGGCTCCCCGAGCCTGCCGACGCGAAGGCGGCACTGCTGACGGGCACCGGCTGACCGCCCCTCAATTCCGGTAGGACATCGCCACGTTCAAGGTCCCGTGAAGGACGACTCGACGTATGGCTACCGCTACCGGTCGGCGCCGCCGCGACCTTACTTCGCGGTGGCCTGCCCCCCTCCCCGCCCCCGGACCATGGTTGCCGTCATGGCTCGCCGGGTCGCTCCCCGAGCGGCACCGGCCGGCCGCGAGGCGCACCCACGTGTCCCCACCCTCGAAGAGGTGGCGTTCCGATGAATGAGCACGGCGAAGCCGTAACCGACACAGGAGTGATACGTGGTGCCCCGCACTGCAGACCGGCCTGGGCCCGGATCTCGGCCACGATCACCACCGAAGTACCGAAGACGATCCGTCTGGGCAACATCGCCGGATCCGGCGACGCGGGCCGCTTCCGCACCCGCACGCGGCCGGCGACCGTTCGTAGGCGGACCCGCGCACGTCGAATCACCGGCAAGGCCTGGATCGCGCCAGCGCTCGGGTGCCTGCTCCTGGGCGTGATAGCGGCGCCCGCCTCGTCCACGCCGCCCCCGAGAGACGGCGGCGACAGCTGGGTGATGAGCACGACCGACACGTCGAAGAACTACTCCCCGACATTCGTCGGCAACGGCTACCTCGCCGCGCGGGTTTCCGCCGCCGGCGAGGGCTTCAGCAGCACGCCCATCACGACCCAGTCAGAGCTCGCCGGCTTCTACGCCTCCACCGATTCGGGCAAGAACGAGGAGCGGGCCGCGCTGCCGACCTGGACGACACTCGGCTTCGGCCGCAGCGGCGGTGTCTACGGAATCGGGAAGTGGTCCTGCAAGTTCGGCCAGCTGTGCCCGGCCGCGTATGGGCAGATCTCCGGCGGAGCGTTCGTCGAGAACTCCCATTCAGGTGGCATCGTCGGCGGCTATCTGGCAGGCCTGAACAACGGCGGTCAGCCGACGGTCGGCGGTACCGACGTCATCCCGATCAGCAACGCGCCGGCCGGCCAGGCAACACTGGCCGTCCGGTACGCAAACGGGAGTGGCGGCCCGCAGACATTCCACCTCGACGTGAACGGCACACTCCAGCAACTGAGTGTGCCCGACACGGGCGGTTGGGACAGCTGGGGGGTGATGAACGTGCCGGTGACGCTGAACGGTGGTGCGAACACACTCAAGATCGTCGTCGAGCAGGGTGACGAGGCGCGGGTGAACGTCGACTACCTCGCCCTGTACCCCGACGGCTCCCAGCCGCCGACGGCGATCGCCCCCGCCACCGTCGGCACCAGCAGCAAGTACAAGCAGTCGCTGGACGTGCGCACCGGGGTGCTGAGCACATCGTTCGACTGGACCTCACCCGACGGCGACACGACCAGCTTGGACTACGAGGTCAACGCCAACCGCGCGGACGGCCACCTCGGCACGGTGAGCGTGCGAGCCGTACCGCACTGGAGCGGGACGGCCACCGTCACGGACGAGTTCGACGGCCGCGGCCTGAACCGCGCCTCCACCAGCAACCCAGGCGTCGACGGCAAGACCGCCACGCTTTCCGCGAACGTCGTCACCGACGGGAAACTGGTCACCGCCGGGCTGAACTCCGTGCTGCGCATCAACGACGAAGCCGTGCCGACCAAGGCGGTCTCCGCCACGGATGACGGCACCGTCGGGCAGAGCGCGGACTTCGCCGTCACGACCGGCCAGACGTACGAGATCACCAAGTACGTGGGCGTTGCCTCCAGCGTCGACACCGACCGGCAACTGCAGGCCGCGACCCCGCAGCAGTACGCCGCGGACACCGCGGCCCGCGCCGCCGGGAACGGCTACCAGCAGGCGCGCGCCCGCAACGACAAGGCGATGTCGCGCCTGTGGCAGTCGGATATCTCGATCCCGGGTGACAGCGCCATGACGGCGGAGATCCGGGCATCGATGTACTATCTGCTGGCGAGCATGCGCGCCGGGGTCGACTGGAGCACCAGCCCGGGCGGGCTGTCCTCGGACGGCTACAGCGGCCACGTGTTCTGGGACATGGAGACGTGGATGTACCCCGCTCTCCTCGCCCAGTACCCCGACATCGCCAGGGGCGCGGACACCTACCGGCAGAAGCTGCTGTCCGCCGCCAAGGCCGAAGCCGCGAAGATGTCCACGGCCGAGCACCCGATCAACGGCGCGAAGTACCCGTGGCAGAGCGCGCTGACCGGCAAGGAGACGACCCCGGACTGGGCCACCGAGGGCAAGCAGGAGATCCACATCAGTGCGGATGTGGCCCTGGCACAGTGGCAGTACTACCAGGCCAGCGGCGACACCGCGTGGCTGCGGGACAAGGCATGGCCGGTCCTGAAGAACATCGCCGACTACTGGGCCACCCGAGCCGTGCCCGATGCGGCCGGCGGCTATGACATCAACGACGTCAAGGGCCCGGACGAGTACCACGACAACGTCAACAACAGCGTGACCACCAACGCCGGAGCGCAAACCTCGCTGCGGATCGCGGTGCAGGCCGCCGGTATCCTCGGCCAGACCGCCGACCCGGACTGGAGCAAGGTCGCCGACGGCCTGAAGATCCCGGTGGACACCACCGCCGGCATCCACCCCGAGTACGACGGCTACAACGGGCAGACCATTAAGCAGGCCGACGTCACCCTGCTGCAGTACCCCTGGGCGGTGCCGATGTTGTCGAGCCTGGCTCAGAGCGACCTCGACTACTACACGGCGCACACCGACCCGAACGGGCCGTCCATGACGGACGCGATCGCGGCCATCGACGGCGCGTCCTTGGGATCGCCGGGCTGCCAGGTCTACAGCTACATGCAGAACAGCGCGAAGCCGTACCTGGCCGCACCGTTCAACCAGTGGTACGAGACCCGCAGCGGCGGAGCGTTCACCTTCACAACCGGCGAAGGCGGCTACCTGCAGGAGTTCCTCTACGGGTTCACCGGACTGCGCTGGGGAACCGACGCGGTCACCGTCAACCCCTTCCTGCCGCCCCAACTGCCCGGGGTCAACCTCACCGGCGTGAAGTGGCACGGCCGCACGTTCGACATCTCCGTCGGCCAGCAGACCACCCAGCTGACCCTGCGCTCCGGCCCGCCGCTCCCGGTACGCGTCGGCAGCAGTGGCGTGCGCCAGGTCGCGCCCGGCTCGGCGCTGCAGATCCCGACCCGGCACCCGGCCTCGACGGCCCAGCCCTCCAGCTGCGCCGGACCGATCACCTCGGCCGCCGCGAGCAGCCGCTGCGCGGACATCCACTGGGGCGACAGCAGCGACGGTACCCCGCTCGACCTCTACGACTGCAACGGAACCGCCGCGCAGAGCTGGACGCGCCCGGGCAACGGCACCGTCACGGCCATGGGCAAGTGCATGGACGTGAGCGGCGGATCCAGCGCCGACGGGACACCCGTGCAGATCTACACCTGCAACGGCAGCGCATCACAGCAGTGGACGTACGACCAGAGCACCGGTGAGCTGCAAGCCCTCGGCAAGTGCCTGGCCACCTCGGGCGGCGGCACGAGCAACGGCACCTCACTCGTGATCGACACCTGTGATGGCAGTACCAGCCAACAGTGGCACCTGCCATCCTGACACTCCAGCCATGACTCTGCGGCACCCCGACCCGGGTGCCGCACAGTCGTGTGTGCGGTTCGGCTCCGGGATACGTGAGCGGACGGCAGCGTACGTCTCCCCCGGTGTCGGACGACGCAACCCGCCGCGTGGCGCTGAGCAGTGCGAACAGCGCCACGCGGCATTGCCGGTCACCCCGGATCCGGAACTTTCAGACGCTTGGATGGCGGGGGTGTGACTTCGGCGCTGCACTGCTGGGTCGTGAAGGGGTTCGGGTGCTGAATACTCGCGCCGGTGCTCTTTCGGCTTGTCCGGCGCAGTAGCGGCGCCCTGGGCTGGTTGCCGGGGGCGTTTTGGGCTTCCCTCCAAGGTCGCGGCCGCGGCCTGGTACCCGCTCGCACGCACCGCGTGCGGGCCAGAGGGAGGGGCGCTCGACGGACACGTTCGCCGCGGACCTCGCCCGGGCGGGGCACGGTGAGTACCCGGCCGCCACTGTGGAGCAGATCGTGATGGGCTGGTGGGTGCCGCAGTACATCGCCCAGTCCCACCCGCAGCTGGGCCGACCCGGCCCGGTGCGCCCGTACATGCCCGCCTCCCTGCGCCGCGGACTGACGGTGGCCGTCGGACGGCTGGGATGCCGGCAACATGCGGGCGGTGCAGGACCTGGCGCGGGACGCGCTGAACGGACACTGAGCTTGATCTTTATCTACCAGAATCTTCCAGGCTTGCCGATGGCCTTGAGGGTCTCGGGGCGTTTGACGGTCTTGCCGACGTCGTAGCGGGGTACGCGGTGATTGTTTCTTGGCGCCGGGTGGCCGTCCGGGGCCGGTGCCGGTGGGTTTGGGAAGACGGGGCGGGCAAGCGAGATGAGCGCGTATGTTCCTGAACCCTCGGCGGACCCGGATCCGGGCCAGGGTGAGGCGGTCGGAGGCGGTGGGTTCCTCCCACGGCTGCGGAGGTCCTCGGTGAGCGGCCGGGCAAGTCGGAGTTGGGTATGGCGACGATCAGAATCCAGGTCCAGTGGTCCGCGGCCTCAGGGGTGCGGTGTTTCGGGGTGGTCCAGCCCAGGGTCTGCTTGGCGAAGCGGAAGGCGTGTTCCAGATCGCAGCGGCGGAGAAATGCCCGCCAGCAGCGGCCCACATCGACGGGGGCGGCGCCGGTCTTCGAGGACCACAACCACACCGGCGGCGCATCCCGTTCCTTGGACAGGTGCTCGACCTTCAGCCTGATCAACGTTCCCTCCACCAAGGGAGGTTCGCCCTCGTGGTCGAGCCAGGCCGAGCGGTGGGTGAGCCGGGGACGGACCCGGTCCCACGATTGGGCCTCGGCCTTGCCGTAGTTGCCCGTGTCGGTGGCTGTGGTGATCGCGGGCTCGGGCCAGGTCTCCTGCTTGGTGGAGCGGAACTCCGGTCCGTGCTTGGGCAGCCGACCCTTGACGCCGTGAATCCGCGGTGGCCTCGGCAGACGCATGACGCGGTCGGAGCGGACGCGACCGACCATCTCGACACGTGCAACACCATCGGCACAGCGGCGCAATGGTCGTGCAAGTGCTCCGTGACGGCTCGGAAATCGGGCCAACTCACAGTGGTGTAGTTCCGGCTCAGGAAGGACAGCCTATGACCGCGAAAATGATGCGAGACCCGCTCTACCCCGTCGACGAAGACGTCGTCGTCGTACACGGCATCGTCGAGCATGGTGACGGGCGTGGTCGCCGGCTCGGTTTCCCGACCGCGAACATCCGCGGCATCGACAACGTTCGACGGGACGGCGTCTACGCAGGCACCGTCCAGGTCGGTCCCGCGGGCGACGGGCCGACGTACGTCTCGGCGGTCTCCGTCGGTCACCGGCCGACGTATTACGGCAAGGACGGGCTACGCCTCCTCGAGGCTAACCTGCTCGACTTCACCGGCGACCTCTACGATCACGAGGTGCGCATCGAGCTGCACGTGCGACTGCGCCCCCAACACAAGTACGTCGACACCCCCACGCTGGTGCGGCAGCTCCGCCTCGACGTGGGGGCCACCCGGGCGTGGGCGCTGAGCAACGGCCTGCAGCACCTGCTGGCCGACGAACCCACAGGGCCGGACAAGCCGAATCGGTCGCGCGCTCGCCACCGGGTGACCCGAGCCGCCGTCGGCGACCACCGGGCCAAGGCCCGCGCTCGGGCGGCGCGGCGCACTGAGCTGATCGCCCAAGCAGTCCTCGACGCCCAGCCACACCAGCTCACCCACCAGTGGGTCGCGCTGTGCACCGGTATTCCCGTGGGCTACCTGACCTGGCACTTCCCCACGGTCGATGACCTGATCGCCCTGGCGCGCCAGTAGTCGACCCGGTGGCCGAGCCGGCGCCTGACCAGCGCTGCGGACTGTCGGCCCCAGCGGCATCCGGAGCGACAGCGCGGCATCACGCCCCGTGGCGGCCGATGGACCTGCTCTCCCCGCCCTGTTACAGCGGCGCAATGGGTCGGGAACCTCGCGGAAGCCGATGCGTGATTTCGATCGGCTCTCGTATTCCCCGTGACACAAGCAACGCGCTCCACGACCTCAGGCAGATTCCTCTCCCTCATGGCGGCAGCCGGGTGCACGATGAGCCTCACGGCCCCGTTGGAGGTCCTGTTCGCCGAGGACATCGGCTACGGACCGCTGCTCATCGTCGGCTTCATGCTGACCTCCTCATTCGGCGTGATCGTGATCGACATCTTCGGCACGCACTGTGTCCCGGCGCTGGACGCCCGGCTGACCCTGACAGCCGCTCTCGCCTTGTTCGGCCTCGCCTGCATCGGGATGGCCGTCGCCTGGACGGTGCCGATCATGATGGGCGTGCGACTGCTGCAGGGGTTCGGTGGCGGGATGATGCTCGGCGGCGGACTGCAGGCCGCCGTACGCGTACCTCAAGGCCCGCAGGGACCCCGGAACCCGGCCCGTGCGCTGGGACGCTTCAACGCGGCGTTCCTCTTCGGCGGGGCGGTCGGGTCGCCGGTCGGCCTGATCATCGCGGGCGTCGTCCATGGTGTGACCGGCTACCGGATCGCCTTCGGCATCACGGGCACACTGGCCCTGCTCATCGCCACCGGCGTGCTGTTCACGCTCCCCAGCCTGGCGGCCCCGGCGGGTTTTGACCGGCCCCGCATCGGCCTGCCGCGGTTCGACAAGGTGCCCGGCACGCTGTCGGCGCTGTTGCTGGCGATGGTCGGCGACTTCCTGCGTGGGGGCGTGCTGTTCACCGCGCTCCCGCTCGCGGGAGCCGCCCGCGGCTTCCCGATCCTCGGGATCGGGGTGGCCATCGGCCTGATGTCCTTCGTCGAGATCGTGATGCTGACCGTCGCCTACAGGCTGCTCGCGCGGCTCGGGCTGGCGGGACTCCTGCTCTCCGCCCTGGGGCTCGGTCTGGCGTGTGCGACCGTGCTCGCCGTGGACGAATCGCCGCTCGCATACCTCGCTGTCTCCGCCCTCTTCGGCTGCGTCCTCGCCGGTACGACAATCGGCCTGCCGCTCGTCGTGGTCGGGCTGGTCGGCGACTCGTCAGCGGGCCTGGCGCGGTTCCGGATATCGGCCGGCCTGGGGATGCTGGCGGGCTCGGCCGGGTGTGCCACGCTCGGCACCGCAGTCGGGGCCGCTCCCTTGTTCTGGGTGGTCACGGCCGTGCTTCTCGGCGGATTGGCCCTGGCCTACGACCTCGGCCGCATTCTCCACGTCGCCGAACCGGTTCAGGATGTGAGGCGAGTCGTTTGAGGATCTCGTCGGCGGTCTTGGCCGGCCCGGCACCGAGGCACCGGCCTGTCGCGTACCAGCTCGCGGAGATCTCCTCGCTCTCCGAGATCAGTTCCGCGGACTTCGACCTCAACAAGCCGCCGCCCGCCGACATAGGCATCAACGGTGAGTGGGACTCACCCGGGAGTTTCCTCGCCCGCGGCGACAGACAGAAGCCCGAGCCCCCGCAGACGTCGTCCACGCACCAGATGCTGCGCACAACCTGCGGGACTTCTGATGGCCTCCTGTGGCACAGGTCACTCGACCTGCGCCACAGGGGACGTTTCCAGCCGAAACTTTTGGCTGGTTTTATAGTAGCCAGTTCCTCCCATTCCGGCCCGATAGGGGGTCATCGTGACACTTCACGAACGCATCGAACCCGAGACCTCTGGGGGTGGGCAGTGAGACCCCAACCAGTGCGACCCGAAACGCTGTATCAGCGGAACCGGCAAACACCGGACCGCCTGAACAACTCGCTGCGCCGGACCTACGACCTGCTGCGCTCCACGCTGCAGAACGGTGAGAGAAGCGTGTCCTTGGTCGAGGGCGAGCTCACCGACGCACTCTCAGCCAGTCGCAACACAGTTCGGGCGGTGCTCCAGCAACTCGCCCGCGACGGGCTTGTCACGCGCAGCCCGAAGCGTGGCACGCGCTCCGAGCGCCAGTTCCTGCTCAAGATCAACGCCATCGGGCCCGTGAAGGACTACGGGAACCCCGACGAGCAGATCCACACGCAGCTGCGGACCCTGGAATACCAGACGCTCGGCTGCCCGCAGATGGTGCGCGAGCGGCTCCGCCTGCCGACGGACTGGTCGGTCCTGATGATCGAGAACCTCCTGGCCCAGGAGGACGCGCCGCTCGGGTTGACGGTGAGCTACATCGCGCTCGGTCCTGGCCTGTCGCGGGACATCGTGGTCGACGAGCCCGACCCGATCCTGTTCCTCGAGAAGCATTTCGGGGTGAGGATCGTGGGGAGTACGACGACGATCGGCGCGACCGCGGCCGATGCCCAGTCGGCCAAGCTCGTGGGCGTGGAGCTCGGGGCCCCGATGATCTTTTTGGAGGACATCCTCGAGGACGAGGCCGGCCGCCCGTGGGCGCTGTCCCAGTGCCGGATGCGGAGTGACCGGGTCGCCTTCTCGGCCTGCGCGCAGCGCAAGCAGACCGCCTGACCCCGACACGGACACATGTCGGCCGGCCCCCCGTTCGGGAGCCGGCCAACCGTCATCTCGCTACTCGTGCGCAACGGCGATGGACACCATCGCCGACCACAGAGCGGCGTACGGACCCCCCTGCGCGACCAAGTCGTCATGCCTCCCGTCTTCCACGATCGCGCCGTTGTCGACGACCAGGATCCGGTGTGACGCGCGAGCGGTCTGCAGACGATGGGCGATCAGGATCGTCGTCCGGCCCATCGCCACCTGGCCCATCGCGCGCTGCACCCGTGCCTCGGTCGCCAGGTCGAGGTTGGCCGTGGCCTCGTCGAGCAGGAGGATCGCGGGGTCGACCAGCAACGCGCGTGCCAGGCTCAGCAGCTGGCGCTGACCGGCCGACAGCGACCGTCCCTGTTCGCTCACCGGCGTGTGGTAACCCGCCGGCAGCTCCGCGATGAAGGCATGGGCGCCCACCGCTCGAGCCGCCCGCTCCACGAGCAGGTCCGGGGCCTCCGGTCGGCCGTAGGCGATGTTCGACCGGATCGTCCCGGAGAACAGGAACGGTTCCTGCGGAACGTAGCCGAGCTGGTGGCGGTAGGCCGACACGTCGAGGTCCTTGATCGGGATGCCGTCGATCCGGACCGTGCCGGCGATCGCGTCGTAGAACCGGGCGACCAGCTTCACCAGCGTCGACTTCCCGGCTCCCGTCGTACCGACCAGGGCGACGACCTGCCCTGCCGGGATGGTGAGGCTGACGTCGTCCATCGCGACCAGGCCGGTGCTCTCGTAGGCGAAGGTGACATCGTCCAGGCCGATTTCGCCGACGAGGCGGTCCGGGACAATCGCTCGCTCGGCCGCCGGTGTCCCCGTCGGCGTCTGGAGGAGCTCACGCAATTGGTCGACGGCCACCCGCGCCTGGAGCCACTGGTCGAAGACCATGGACAGTTGCTGGATCGGCGTGAAGAACTGGTCCAGGTAGAGCAGGAATGCGATCAGCAGACCGTAGCTCAGGTCCCCGTGCATCACCCGGGGTGCTCCGACCGCGAGGACGACGGCCTTCGCGATCGTGCTGAGCAGCTGGAGGAACGGGAAGAACCGGGCGATCAGCTCGACGGAGCGCTCCCGCGCCTCGCAGTAGGAGTCGGCGAGGAACCGGAACCGCTCGACGTTCGCGGGCTGCTGGCCGTATGCCTGACTCACCGCGACTCCGGCGAGGCTCTCCTGCATGTCGGCGTAGAGCACCGAGACGCGATGCCGCGCGGTCAGGTAGGTGGCACCGGAGGCACGTCGGAACCACAGCGTCGAGCCGATCAGGAAGGGCAGTACGACGGCGGCGGCCAGCGCGAGCCCTGGGTCCAGGAAGACCAGGGCGACTGCGATCCCGCCGCAGGAGAGCAGGCTGACCATCGCGGTCAGCAGGCCCTGCTGCAGAAGCTGGGCGAATGCCTCCACGTCGGAGGTCATCCGGGTCATGATCTTGCCAGCCATGTGCTGCTCGTAGTAGTTCAGCGACAGACGCTGGAGGTGGGCGAAGGTACGCACCCGCAGGCCGAAAAGCATCCCCTCGGCCGTGCGCTGGGTGAAGAAGATCATGACACGGCTGTTCACCCAGATCACAACCTGGACGGTCAGCAGCGCCAGGCAGGCCGTCACCAGGACGTGCGAGGCTCCCACCATGACGCCGTGGTCGATACCGTAGCGGATCAGGATCGGCGCTGCGATCCACGAGACGGCGTCCACCGCGACCATGAGGCCCGCGAGCATCAACGGCTTCGCGTAGGGCCGGAAGACGCTCGCCATCGTGAACTCGTCATGCGGGGCCATCGCCTCCGCGAGGTCGACGTCCGGGTCACCGGCCAGGGGTGGCAGGGCGTCGACAGCCTCGATCAGCTTGGGCGAGACGGTGGCGAGGCCGGCGAGAGTCGACGTGTCGCCGCTCATCCCCGGACCGTGTGCGCCCGACGCCGCCCGGGTCGCCGCCTCGCTGGTGTGGCTGCTGACCTTCGGCGCACCGGCTCGGTCGACGTCCTCCGGCCAGGCGTACGGGTCCAGCTCGCAGACCGTCGGTTCGGTGTCCGCCTCGAAGTCCGCGGTAGGTCCAGTGAGGAGCTCGCGGAACAGCTCGGACCGGGCGAGCAGCTCGTCGGTCGTGCCACTGTCCACGATGCGGCCGTGGTCGAGCACGATCACCCGGTCCGCCAGCAGCAGTGTGGAGTGGCGGTGGGCGATCATCACCGTCGTACGGCGCGCGAGCACCTCGTTGAGGGAGCGGTGAATGGCGTGCTCGGTCCGCGCGTCGATGGCGGACGTCGCGTCGTCGAGGAGGAGCACCTGCGGGTCGGTCAACGCCGCACGTGCCAACGCCAGACGTTGCCGCTGACCACCGGACAGCGTGAAACCATGCTCACCGACGAGAGTCCCGTAACCCTCCGGCAACCCCGAAATGAAGCCGTGCGCGTGCGCGGCGACCGCGGCGTGCTTGACCTCGTCGTCGGTCGCGCTCGGACGCCCGAAGGCGATGTTGTCGCGGATCGTCGTGGCGAACTGGAAGCCCGTCTCGAAGACGATGCCGACGGCCGCGCGCATCGAGGACAGCGTGTAGTCGCGGAGGTCGCGGCCGTCCACGCGCACGGACCCCGACGTCGGGTCATAAAACCGCGCAAGCAGATGGGCGAGGGTCGACTTGCCCGATCCCGATGCACCGACGACAGCGACATGCTCCCCCGGCTCGATGCGTAGCGTGACATCGTGCAGGACAGTTTCCCCGCCCGAATAGGCGAAGTCGACGTGGTCGAATTCCACCAGTCCCACCGCCCGCTCGAGCTCCACCGCATCCGGCGACTCCTGCACCAGCGACTCGATCGACAACAGCTCGGCGATGCGCTGCGCGCCGGCCCGCGCCTGCTGACTGGTCACCATCAGGCCGGACAGGAACCTGACCGGAGCGACGAGCTGGAGGATGTAACTGGCGAACGCGAGGAAGACACCGAGCGAGATGTGATGCCTCATCACCAGCCATCCCCCCAGCGCCAGTACCGCCAGCTGGGTGAGACCCGGAATCGCGTCGAGGGCGGCACCGAAGGCCGCTGAGATGCGTGCCGTCCGCAGGCGTGACTGGAATAGCTTGCGCGCCTCGCTGTTCAGCGCCTCCTGCTCCTGGTGCTCCTGGCCGAACGCCTTGACGACGCGCACACCGGTGACGGCTTCCTCGACCACGCCGGCCACCGAGCCCTGGAACCGTTGGTCCATCCAGCTCGCTGGGAACGATCGGCCGCGGAACCGCATCGCGACCAGCAGGAAGACCGTCACCGACACGGCCATGACCAGCGCCAGGAGCGGCGAGAGGAAGACCGTCACGACCAGCGAGACGGCGAGAAGGGTGACGTTGCCGTACGCGACGCCGAGTTGTTGGAGGAACATCTGGATCAAGGTGAGGTCCGAGGTGGCGCGCGACATGATGTCGCCGGTCCGCAGCTCGTCGCGCCGGGAGGCATCCAGGTACTGCAGGTGGGCATGAACTCTGCACTGCAACTCCCGTTGCGCGCGTACGGCGGCACGGCCACCGATCCTTCTCCGCAGGTAGTTCCCGAGGAAGCTGGCCACACCCGCGACGACCAGCAGCGTGATCCACATCCGGCGGGACCGGTGATGGGTGAGGATCGTGTCGTCGACGATGACGCGCTGGATCAGCGGGATCAGGCCGAGCAGCGCCATCGCGACGACGGCCCAGCCGACTCCCCACCAGATGCCCAGGCGGATCCGCGGGTCGAGCACTGGCGCGAGCAACCGCATGGTCCCGGTCGCTGACGCATCCACCCGCTCGGAAGGTGGCCTCTCCTCGCCCTCGGGACGCAGCTCTTCCGGTTGGCGGAGACCAATTGGACTTGTCATGCCGCCCATCAGAGGCCCGGCGCAATTCTTCGGGAATTCAGCCGGGTTGCCGCCCGATTGCGCCTGGAGGACCGGTGAAGATCTCGCCGAGGGGCCGTCTGCCAGGTGGCCGGGCGGCCCCCTTGACCATACGGCGGCCCATTCCCCGTCGCCACGAAGAGCGGTCCGGCCTCGCCGCACACGCGGCGGGGCCGGACCCCAAGATCTTCAGCAAACTCCTGCACAACGGCCGACATCCGTTGAGCTCAGGCTGCGACCCGTGGATCAGCGGCAGCTTGCAACAAGTCGACCACGATGTTCGCCAGCACGTAGAGAAGGCCGATCACCAGCGTGACACCCGCGATCGTGTTGAAGTCACCTTGTCCGATGGCCTGCGAGATGTAGAGCCCGATCCCTGGCCGGGCGAAGATCATCTCCACCACGATGCTGTTGCCGATCATGCTCGCCAACTGGAGGCCGAGCAGTGCCAGTACCGGCCCCAGCGCGTTGCGCAAGGCGTGCTTGATCAGAATCGTCTTCTCGCCCAGCCCCTTCGCCCGAGCCGTCCGGGTGTACTCCGACTTCAACGTCGTCTCCAGACTGCTGCGCAGCACGCGGCCGACCGAGACGGCCGGGGTGATGGAGATACAGAACGCCGGCAGGATCAGGTGCTTGAGGTCGTCGAAGAACAGATCGGGCCGCCCGCTGAGCCAACTGTCGATCATCAGGAAGCCGGTTGGACCGGTGGGCGCGTCGTACGACGCTGTCTGTCCGGTGACCGGCAGCACGTTCAGCCAGCGGTAGAAGATCAGCATGCCGAGCAGGCAGGCCAGGAAGACGGGGACCGAGGCGCCCGAGATCATCACGATCCGCAGGATCCCGGAACCGCGCCACCTCTGCGCCGTGGCCAGGCCCATGAAGAACCCGATCACGATGATCAGGATGAACGCCATGAAGACCAGCTCGAGAGTGACCGGGAGGAACTTCATCATGTCGCTGGAGACCGGCGTGCGAGTGACGGTGGACGAACCAAGGTCACCGCGCACGGCATGCCCGATGTAGTGCAGGAACTGGATCGGCACCGGCTTGTCCAGGCCGAGCTTGTGCCGGGCTGCCTGGTAGACCGCGGGAGACGCCTTGTCTCCGACGAGCGCGACGACCGGGTCGACCGGCGCCACCTTCTGAAGGGTGAATACCACGAGCACCAGGGCGAAGAGGACGGGGATCGCGCCGACAACGCGGCGGCCGAGGACCAACAGCATGGTCTGCTCCAATCTCGTTCGACGGCAGTCAGCGGTCGCGGATCCGGTCGCGGAGTGCTTCGCCGGCGAAGTTGCTGACGATGGCGATCGCCGAGACGGCCGCTGCCGGGAAGATCGGGATCCACCACGAGGTGAAGATATTCGTCATCCCTTGGGCGGCCATCGCGCCGAGCTCCGGGGCGGGCTGAGGTGCCCCTAGGCCGAGGAAGGACAGGCTCGACAGCATCAGCACCAGTGCGGAGATGTCGAGGCTGGCCGTGATGATGGTGACGGGGACCGCGCCCGGCAGCAGGTGCCGGCTCAACTGCCTCCACCAGCCTGCACCGGCGAGCCGGGCCGCCTCCATGTGCGGCGAAGCGCGGAGCTTGCGGATCTCTGCGCGGACGATGCGCGTGTAGAGCGGCCACCATACGATGGAGATGCCGACAAGCGTGTGGAAGTACGACGGCCCCATGGCCGCGACGACCGCCACCGCGAGGATGGGGCCGGGAAGCGCCAGGAACACATCCGTCACGCGCATCAGGACGCTGTCGACGATGCCACCCCAGGCTCCCGCTATGAGACCGATGAGTCCGCCGAAGATGACGCCCCAGGCCACCACGGCGAGCGCCCCCCACCAGCTGGTCGACATCCCGACCACGACGCGGCTGAAGACATCCCGACCGACGGTGTCGGTCCCGAACCAGTTCGACACGCTCGGCCCGGTCAGGGGTGTGCCGACCGGGACCAGGGGGTCGTGGGGCGCAATGAGCTTGGCGAAGATCGCGATGAGGAACATGAGTCCGAGGGCACCGAACGCGATCCAGCTCGACACGGACGTGCCCTGGAAGTACTGCCGGAGCGCGGCCCGGGCCTTGCCTCCGCGCGACGGCGCCAGGCCACTGGCGGCATAGGGTTCTGCGACTGCCATCAGGTCTCCTCGATACATGTCGAGCCGCGTTGCAGTACACGGTCAGTGCACACAGCCGCGGTGTCACCGGCACATCGCGGACGTTGCTTGTTCATTGCGCGATGGACTCGTGGATTTCGTGCGCCGCACTTCATTCTCGCCGCCGCGGCTGGCCCGCCCAGCGGAAAGCCGGTGATCGCGAGCCCATCAAACGACACCCGCGGCTGGATCGGTTCCAGGAACCCCAACCCCACGCCGTTCACCTGGACCAGGACCGCCGACGAAATCCTCGACTCCCTCACCGAATACCTCACCGAGATCAACCCGACCGCCAGCGACAGGCAGGGCTCCGTCAAGTTCCGTGAGTGTGCGTTGCGTTGGTGATCGCGCCTGGTAGGGGCGGGTAGCAGTACAGGTACGGGAGTTCGTGATCATTGTGGTGACTAAGCGAGATGATCATGAGGGTGTCCCGTGCCTGCCGTTGCATCTTCCCCCATCCCTGCCGTGTTGGCGAAGCTGGGTCCGCTGGACGCCGACCGGATCGCTGACCTGCGCCCCTACCTCGAATCGGTGCCCGATCCGCGCGCACGCCGGGGCCGCTGGTACTCACTGACGGCGATCTTGCTGGTGTGCGCCTGGGCGGTCATCGGTGGCGCGAAGAGCATCGACGAGATCGCCGAGGCCGGCGAGCGGGCGTCGATCGCACTGCTGACGGCCCTCGGGATCCGCCGTCACCTGCTCGGCTGGCGGCGCAGCCCGAAGCCGGTCACCATCGGACGCGTCCTTCAGGCGCTGGACGGCGACGCCCTGGACCAGGCGTTGGGCGCCTATCTCACCGACCGGCACCGCAAGGCCGCGTCAGCCGGCCCACCCGCGGCCCCGCTCCGGCGGGTCATCGCCGTGGACGGCAAAGCGCTGAAGGGCTCGGCCCGTCTGGATGCGCCGCGCCGTCACCTGCTCTCGGCGGTCACGCACGCACCCGTCGCCACCCTCGCCCAGGTCGAGGTCGGGGCGAAGACGAACGAGACGCGGCACTTCAAGCCGCTGCTGGCGCCACTCGACCTCGCGGACACCGTGGTCACCTTCGATGCCCTGCACTCGGTGAAAGCCAACATCACCTGGCTGGTCGAGACGAAGAAGGCCCACTACATCGCGGTCATCCAGACCAACCAGCCCACCGCGTATGCCCAGCTCAACGCACTGCCCTGGACATCGATCAAGGTTCAGCACACCGCCTCCCACACCGCCCACGGACGGCGCGAGTCCCGGTCGATCAAAACCTGTTCCATCGCCGGCAACCTCGGCGGGATCGCCTTCCCCCACGCGGCCCTGGCCATCCGGGTGCACCGCCGCCGCAAGCCCGCTGGCAAGCCCGAGAGCCGCGAAAGCGTCTACGCCGTCACCAGCCTCGACAGCCACCAGGCCGGCCCCGCCGACCTCGCCGCCGCCATTCGCGGACACTGGGGAATCGAAAATTCCTCCCACCACATCCGAGATGTCACCTTCGCCGAAGACGCCTCAACCGTTCACGCAGGGAACGCGCCCCGAGCCATGGCCAGCTTCCGCAACCTCGCCATCGGCACCCTGAAGCTCCTCGGAGCCGACAACGTAGCCAAGACCACCCGCGCCATCCACCACGAACCCGAACACGCACTCACGATCCTGGGCATCACCAACAACCCCCGCACCTGAGGAACTTGAAGGAGCCCTGAGCGACAGGAGCACCGACTAACGCGTGGGAATTCAGGCGCAGGACACCAGCAGGCCGGGGCCGGGCTCAGAACTCGTGCAGGGTCTCGCGCAGGGTCGACTTGGTGTACTCGGTCCTCACCAGGCCACGCCGCTGCAGCTCGGGCACCAGGCCATCGCAGATATCAATGATGTACTTCCGGTTCATGTCCCAGCCCGGTTTCATGATCAGGAAGCCGTCACCGCCGATCTCCTCCATCGCCTCGGCCATCTGGTCGGCGACCTGCGCCGGTGTGCCGACCATCTCGATGCCCTGCTTGGCCATGTTCAGCGCGAGCTCCCGCAGGGTCTTCTTGCCGGGGGTGCCGTCGCCGCGCATGAACCACTCCAGCGAGCCGCGCTCGCCGTTGGTCGTCAGACCCTCCGGCAGCGGCTCGTCGAGCGGGAACTTCCTGAAGTCGATCTCGGTGTTCGAGGAGATGCTGACCAGCATCTTCTCGACGTACCGGTCCGACGAGGTCAGTCGCTCGACTTCGGCCCTGGCTTCGGCCTGCGTCGGGCCGATCGTCGGCGAGATGCAGAACATCAGCTTGATGTCGTCGGGGTTGCGGCCCATCGCCGCCGCGCGGGCGCGGATGTCGTCGCGGTACTCCTTCATCCCTGCCACACCCGTGCCGACCGCCACGATCGCGTCGGCCGCCTTGGCCGCGAACGCACGTCCCCGCGGCGAGGCACCCGCCTGCAGGATGGTCGGCTTGTGCTGCGGGCTCGGGACAGTGTTCAGCGGACCGCGGGACTTGAAGTACTTGCCCTCGAAGTCGATCGTGCGGACCTTCTCGAAGTCCGCGTAGGTGTGGGTCCCGCGGTCCATCACGACCGCGTCCTTGTCCCAGGACTGCCACAGTTGGTTGACGACCTCGTAGTACTCGTCGGCCATCGCGTAGCGCTCGTCGTGCTCGTAGAGCCGGTCGAGACCGAAGTTCTGCGCGGCCCGGTCCTCCGCGGAGGAGACGATGTTCCAACCGAACCGGCCCTCGGCGATCGAGTCCGCGGTCGAGCAGGCCCGCGCCAGCAGGTACGGCGGGTAGAAGCTGGTCGACAGGGTGGCAACGACACCCATCTTCGAGGTGTTAGCGGCCACCTTGATCGCCAACGGGAGCGGGTCGTGCTTGGGCGCGAAGATCGAGTTCTTGAGTGAGCCCTCCATGGTGCCGCCGTACGCGTCGGCCACCATCACCGTGTCCTCGATCATCATGAAGTCGAACCCGGCGCGCTCCATGCTCTTGGCCATGTCGACGTAGAAGTTGCCGTTCGCCCACTTCGCGACATCCGGCGACGCGTAGTCGGTATCCCACTCCGGCGGGATGAAGTTCATGAACCAACCCAGGTGGAACTTCGTCATGGCAGCTGATCCCTCTCAGAATTCGCGCAGGGTCTCGCGCAGGGTGGACTTCGTGTACTCCGTGCGGACCAGGCCCATCCGCTGCAGCTCGGGCATCAGTCCGTCGCAGATCGAGGTGATGTAGTTGCGGGACAGGTCCCAACCGGGCTTCGAGATCAGGAAGCCGTCGCCACCGACCTCCTCCATCGCGTCTGCCAAGTGCTGGGCCACCTGCGCCGGCGTGCCAACCAGCTCGAGACCACGCTTGGCTCGCTGCATCACCAGCTCCCGCAGCGTCTTCTTGCCGGGCGTCCCGTCACCGCGCAGGAAGTGCTCCAGCGATCCGCGTTCGCCGTTGGTCGTCAGACCCTCCGGCAACGGCTCGTCCAGGTCGAACTGCCTGAAGTCGATCTCGGTGTTGGAGGACAGGTTGACCAGCGACTTCTCGATGTACGACGGGTGGTTCAGGACCCGGTCGACCTCGGCCCGCGCGTCGGCCGCGGTTGCCCCGACGGTCGGGGAGACGACGAAGAGCAGCTTGATGTCGTCGGGGTTTCGCCCGATATCGGCGGCACGGCGCCGGATGTCGTCGCGGTACTCCTTCATGCCCTCCACGCCGGTGCCGACCGCGATGATCGCGTCGGCGGCGCCGGAGGCGAACGCGCGGCCCTTCGGGGAGGCTCCGGCCTGCAGGAACGTGGGCCGGAGCTGCGGGCTGGGGACGGTGTTGAGCGGACCGCGGGACGTGAAGTACTGCCCCTCGAAGTCGATCGTGCGCACCTTGGTGAAGTCCGCGTACGTGTGCGTCGACCGGTCCATGACCACCGCGTCGGCGTCCCAGGAGTCCCAGAGCCTGGTGACGACCTCGAAGTACTCCTGGGCCACGTTGTACCGCTCGTCGTGTTCCGGCAGACCGGCCAGACCGAAGTTCTGCGCGGCCCGGTCCTCCGCCGAGGACACGATGTTCCACCCGAACCGGCCCTCCGCGATCGAGTCGACCGTCGAGCAGGCCCGCGCCAGCAGGTACGGCGGATAGAAGCTCGTCGACATGGTCGCGACGACACCCATCTTCGAGGTGTTGGCGATCAGCTTGACGGCCAAAGGCAGCGGGTCGTGCTTGGGCGCGAACGCCGAGTGCTTGAGCGCGCCCTCCATGGTGCCGCCGTACGCGTCGGCCACCATCACCGTGTCCTCGATCATGATCAGGTCGAAGCCGGCCCGTTCCATCGACTGGGCCATGTCGACGTAGAAGTCACCATTGGGCCACAGCGCCACGTCGGGTGAGGCCAGGTCGGTGTCCCACTCCGGTGGAATGAAGTTCATGAACCATCCCATGTGGAACTTCTTCGGCATGGTGTGCTCCTAGTCGTTCGTTGTCGTTGCGTCGTGCGAAGGGCGGCGCGCGGCAGCGGACCGGGGGTGCGGCCAGGGCCCGCGCAACGTCGTCAGAACTCGCGCAGGGTCTCTCGCAGGGTCGGCTTGGTGTACTCCGTTCGGGTCAAACCGCGACGCTGCAGTTCGGGCACCAGCCCGTCGCAGATCGACGCGATGTAGTCCCTGGTCAGACCACGACGGTGGATGAGCCAGCCGTCACCGCCGATCTCGTCCATCGCCAGCTCCATCCGGTCGGCGACGGAGGCCGGCGTACCGATCAGCTCCATGCCGAACGAGGAGGCTGCGACTGCGAGTTGCCGCAGGGTCTGGTCCGGACCGCTCCCGTCGCCGCGCATGAAGTGCAGCAGCGAACCGAGTTCACCGTTGGTGGTCAGGTCCTGCGGCAGCGGCTTGTCGAGGTCGAACTGCTTGAAGTCGATCTCGGTGTTCGACGAGATCCCGACCAGCGCCTTCTCCACGAAGCGGTCGTTGTCGCCGAAGCGGGCGTGCGCAGCCCTGGCCTCCTCCTCTGTGGCGGCCACGGTCGGGGACACGACGAAGAACACCTTGATGTCGTCGGGGTTGCGGCCGGCCGCCTCGGCACGGGCGCGGATGTCGTCGCGGTACTCCTTCATCCCCTCGACGCCGGTGCCGATCGCGATGATCGCGTCCGCGGCACCCGCCGCGAACTGACGCCCCTTGGGCGAGGCACCGGCCTGCAGGAACGTCGGCTTGTGCTGCGGGCTGGGGATCGTGTTCAGCGGGCCGCGGGACGTGAAGTACTTCCCGTCGAAGTCGATCGTGTGCACCTTGTTGAAGTCGGCATACGTGTGGGTCCCGCGGTCCATCACGACCGCGTCCGCCTCCCAGGACTCCCACAGTTGGTTGACAACGTCGAAGTACTCCTCGGCCACGTTGTACCGCTCGTCATGCTCGGGAAGCGCGTCGAGACCGAAGTTCTGCGCGGCCCGGTCCTCCGCCGACGACACGATGTTCCACCCGAACCGGCCACCAGCGATCGAGTCGATCGTCGAGGCCACCCGCGCCAGCAGGTACGGCGGATAGAAGCTCGTCGACATCGTCGCGACGACACCCATCTTCGACGTGTTCGCGGCGACCAGCACAGCCAGCGGGACGGGGTCCTGCTTGGGCGCGAAGATCGCGTTCTTGAGCGAGCCCTCCATGGAGCCGCCATACGCGTCAGCGACCATCACCGTGTCCTCGATCATCATGAAGTCGAAGCCCGCGCGCTCCATCGCCTTCGCCATGTCGACGTGGAACCGGCCGGCCGGCCAGTCGGCAACATCCGGCGAGGCCCATTGCGACTCCCAGTCCGGCGGGGTGAAGTTCATGAACCAACCGAGGTGGAACTTCTTCGTCATCAGTCTCTTCCTCAGCCCGGCTCAGAACTCGCGCAGCGTCTCGCGCAGCGTGGATGTGGTGTACTCCGTTCGCGTCAGCCCCTGGCGCTGCAGCTCCGGCACGAGTGCGTCGGTCACGTCACGGATGTACTGCCGTGACAGTTCACGTCCCTGTTTGCTGATCAGGAAGCCGTCACCGCCGACCTCCTCCATGATCTCGCCCATCTTCTTGGCGACCTGCTGCGGAGTGCCGATCAGCTCGGCGCCGCGCTTGATCCGGTGCTCGACCAGCTGCCGCAGGGTCTGGTCCGGGCCGCTGCCGTCGCCGCGCATGAAGTGCTCCAGCGAGCCGCGCTCACCGTTGGTGGTCAGGTCCTGTGGCAGCGGCTTGTCGAGGTCGAACTGCTTGAAGTCGATCTCGGTGTTCGACGAGATCCCGACCAGCGCCTTCTCCACGAAGTAGGGGGCGTCCACCAGCCGGGCCGCCTTCTCCCGCGCCTCGGCCTCGGTGGACGCGATGGTCGGGGACACCACGAAGAGCAGCTTCAGGTCGTCGGGGTTGCGGCCGGCCGCCTCGGCACGGGCGCGGATGTCGTCGCGGTACTCCTTCATCCCCTCGACGCCGGTGCCGATCGCGATGATCGCGTCCGCGGCACCCGCCGCGAACTGACGCCCCTTGGGCGAGGCACCGGCCTGCAGGAACGTCGGCTTGTGCTGCGGGCTGGGGATCGTGTTCAGCGGGCCGCGGGACGTGAAGTACTTCCCGTCGAAGTCGATCGTGTGCACCTTGTTGAAGTCGGCATACGTGTGGGTCCCGCGGTCCATCACGACCGCGTCCGCCTCCCAGGACTCCCACAGTTGGTTGACAACGTCGAAGTACTCCTCGGCCACGTTGTACCGCTCGTCATGCTCGGGAAGCGCGTCGAGACCGAAGTTCTGCGCGGCCCGGTCCTCCGCCGACGACACGATGTTCCACCCGAACCGGCCACCAGCGATCGAGTCGATCGTCGAGGCCACCCGCGCCAGCAGGTACGGCGGATAGAAGCTCGTCGACATCGTCGCGACGACACCGAGGTGAGAGGTCTTGGCAGCGATCAGCGTGGCGAGCGGCACCGGGTCCTGTTTCGGCGCGAACACCGCGTGCTTGAGCGAGCCCTCCATGGAGCCGCCGTACGCGTCGGCGACCATCACCGTGTCCTCGATCATGATCAGGTCGAAGCAGGCCCGTTCGAGGTCACGCGCCATGTCGACGTAGAACTGCCCGGTTGCCCAGTCCTTCGCGTCCGGCGAAGCCCATTCCGACTCCCAGTCCGGCGGGGTGAAGTTCATGAACCAGCCGAGGTGGATCTTCTTCGTCATGGCTGCTCCTTCGTCGTCCGAGTGGTGTCCAGCGAGGCCCGTCAGCGATCCGGCCCGGCCCGTATGACCATCAGACCGTGTCCGTATGTCACGTCCGATGCGCCGCCGTGGCACAGGCATTGCGCCGCTATTGCGAGGCCCGGGTCGCCCCTCGCCAGGGACTTCGCAACGACGACGGCGGGGGTGTTCGTCACCGGCGAATCCGGCGACGAACACCCCCGCCACGGTCAGGGCGAGCGGACTGAGTCAGACTGCGAAGCTCTGCTCCGTCGAGGTCATGGTGAGCAGGCATCGCGCCGCGCGCATGCCACTGCCGTCGATCGAGTAGAGGACCGGCTCCTCGGAGGAACAGCGTTCGATCCGTTCCGCACAACGCGGGTGGAACGAGCAGCCGGACGGCAGGGCGAGCGGGCTGGCCGGCTCACCTGCGAGCCGCACCGGCGCGGTGCCCGGCGCCGGGACCGCCGCGATCAGTGCCTTGGTGTAGGGGTGCTTCGGCTTGCTGATGATCTCCTCGGTCGGTCCGACCTCGACGATCTGCCCCAGATACATCACCGCCGTACGGTCGGAAATGAACCGCGCCGCAGCCAGGTCGTGCGTCACGAACATGACCGCCATCCCGAGCTCGCGACGCAGGTCCTGGAGCAGGTTGAGCACGGAGGCCGCGAGCGACGCGTCGAGCGCCGAGGTGGGCTCGTCGCACAGTAGGAGCGTGGGCGGAACGATGATGGCCCGCGCGAAGGCAACACGCTGCCGCTGGCCTCCGGACAGCAGGCCGACCTTGACGCTGGCCACATCGGGAGGCAGACCCACCTGGCGCAGCGCCTGGTCGACCCGTTCGCGACCTTCCGAGCGGCCGGTGGTCCGGCGAAGCCGCTCCCCCACGATCTCGCCGACCGTGAGCCAGGGCGTCAGTGAGGCACCGGCATCCTGGAACACCATCTGCGGGCGGCCACCCCCACGTTCCACGTCACCGCTGGTCGGCCCCATCAGGCCCGCGACAACACGCAGCAGCGTCGACTTGCCGGAGCCCGACTCGCCCACGACCGCCACCGACTCGCCCGGCTGGATGTCGAGGATGACATTGCGCAGGGCGTGCAGCTTGTCCTTCTTCAGCAGACCGCGCCTGACGTCGAACTGCTTGTCAACGCTGTTGACAACCAGCGCGGGCTTCGGCTCCGTCGGCTGGGCCATGGGCGCGAAGGCAGGCGTCGACTCCGTGGCGACGATCGCGTCGATCGCGTTCGGGACGATGCAGGCAGCCGTGCCGTCGTGGGTCGCCGCCGGCTCGAGCACGGGCACCGTCTCGGTGCAGGCCTCCGTGGCCGCCGCACACCTCGGGGCGAACGCGCAGCCCGGCGGGTGCGCCCGGGGGTCCGGCGGTTCGCCCGGCAGTGACGGGATCCGGTGCCCGATGGGCAGCTTCATGCTGAGACGCGCGTTGAGCAGCCCTGCCGTGTAGGGGTGGGTCGGCGCCCGGAGCACGTCTGCCATCGTCCCGACCTCGACCAGGCGGCCGCCGTACATGACGGCGACGCGGTCGGCGATCTGGGAGGCGACACCCATGTCGTGGGTGACGAGGATGAACGAGGTGCCGAGCTCGTCGCACAGGTCGCGGATCAGCGCGAGCACCTGCGCCTGGACCGTGACGTCCAGTGCCGTGGTCGGCTCGTCGGCGATGACCAGGTCCGGCCGGCCCGCCACGGCCATCGCGATCATCACGCGCTGGCGCAGGCCGCCGGACAGTTCGTGCGGATAGGCCTTCATCCGGCGCACCGGGTCGGGAACGCCGACCAGCTCCAGCAGACGCAGCGCCTCCTCCTCGGTCCCAGCCGCCTCAGTGACCTGCCGGCCAGCCCGCATCGTCGGGTTGAGCGACGTCATCGGGTCCTGGAAGATCGCCCCGAGGTGTGCCTTGCGTGCCGCTCGGCGCATCTCGGGCACGGCCGACACCATGTCGATCCCGCAGACTTCCGCCTTCCCGGTGACGACCGGCATCGGCTCGCCGGCCAGCAGGCCGAGCAGGGCCAGCCCCATCACGCTCTTGCCGGAACCGGACTCGCCGACGACCGCGAGGATCTCGCCGGCGTTGACATCCAGCGTGACCCCGCGCAGCGAGTTGACGGGCACGCCACGGCGCTGGAACGTGACCGAGAGATCCTCGATGTGAGCACGCGGGACCGCGGTGGCAAGCGGCACGACTGTCGCGGTATCCTCACTGGTGGTCATGACATCACACCCTCTTCATCTTGTTTCACGGGTCTCTTGGAACGCAGGAGTCGCGCTGGTGGGGCAACCGGGGTACGCGCGACCACCTCTTCGCCGCCCGTAGGCAGCCCGGTCGCCCTCGATGGGGGGGTGCCTACGATAAAAGCCCCCCACCGTGACACGGGTGCGTCGATGTGGTGCCTTGCTGATTGCGCCGTCTTTCACCCGCCGCACCGGCAGTCGTGCGTCACACCCTCTTGATCTTGTCCGCGTCGAAGATCTCGGGGATGTAGGAGTCGAGCGCGAGGCCGGTGATGTCCTTGCGCATCACAAGGTTGTACGGAGTGCGGCACAGCGGCACCCAGAGCGCCTCGTCCTCAATGGTCTTGGTGATGGCGAGGTATGCCTCGTTCATCGCGTCGGCGGTGGGCAGCGTGATCGCGTGATCCATGGCCTTGTCCAGCGCCGGGCTGCTGTATCCGAAGAAGTTCAGCGGTTTGGCACCCGTGCGCAGGAAGATCCGCAGGGCGGTGTCGAGGTGAAGCGCATCCCCACCGATGCCGGCTACCATCAGGTCCGGCCGCTTCGAGGGCGGCTGGTTGCACAGGTCGAACTCCTCGGCCGAGGGCATCGCCCGGATCGTGATGTCCAGCCCCGTGGGAGCAAGCTGGGTCTGCACGAGCTCCGCGACCAGCTGCGCCGGCGCGCCGTACGACGTCACCCAGGCCAAGTCGATCTTCCTGCTCGGCAGCGACGGGACCTTCGCCTTGAGCGGGCCCAGGTCGAAGCTCGTCGAGAACGGCGCCATCCCGTCGGGGAACATGTCCTCCGGCCAGAAGTTGGTCGCCACCTTGGTCAGGCCGTGGAACGCCGTGCTCACGATCGTGGCACGGTCCAGGGCGGTCATCATCGCCTGGCGCACGGTCTTGTCCGCGAAGATGCCACCACTGATGTTCATCCACACGACCAGCACCGAGGCCCCGAAGACCGTGTCGACCGTGAACGCCGTGTTCTGCTTGTACTTCAGGACATCGGGGATCGCGAAGCCCTTGGTGACGATGTCGAACGCCCCATGGTCCAGTTGCAGCTTCTGGGTGGCGATCGACGGCGTGATCCCGATCTGGATCGTCTTGAAATACGGCTTCTCGCCCCAGTAGTCCGGGAACGCCTCCAGCGTGTAGTGCGAGCCGGGCACGAACTCCTTCATCACGTAGGGCCCCGTGCCCGCGTCGTGGGTCTTGAGCCACTCCTGCGCAAGGTCGCCGCCCTTGGCGTTCTTCGCCACCGCGTCCGGGCTGGTGGCGTACATCTGCCACGGGCAGGCCGCATAGTGCAGGAACGCGTTGTTCGGCTCCTTGAGCTTCACCACCAGCGTGTTCGGGTCGGGGGCCGCCGCCTTCGCGATTCCCGTCACCATGTACGCCGGGCCCTGGTTCACCTTCACCCGGCGCTCGAAACTCTTGATCCACGCGGTCGCGTCGGCGACTGTCCCGTCGTGGAACTTCACGCCGGGCGTCAGCTTGAACGTGTACGTCAGGCCGTCCGGGGACATGCTCCACGACTTCGCCAGGCCCGGCACGAACTCGGAGGTTCCGGGCTTGTAATTGATCAGGCCCTCGTAGCAGGCGCGCATCACCTGCACGCCCTCCCCCTCGTACATGATGTCCGGGTCCGGCACCTGCATGTCCTGCAGGAACGGCATCGCCAGCGTCAGATTGCCTGCGCCCCCCTTGGTAGTAGCGCCTCCGGCCCCGCAAGCCGCCAGGAGCGACCCCAGGCTGAGTCCGCCGATGGTGATGCCGCTCGCCTTGAGGAAGGTACGGCGATCGAGGGCGACCGGCCGTGGGGCCGGAGGCGTGGTCGTCTCTTGTCTTCGGGACACAGGGTGCCTCCTGGTACACGCCGGGCACTCGGGCCACGGCGTTTGGGTTTTCGGAAACCGGTCCGGCGATGACTCAGGCCCGGTGTTGAGATGCGATGAAACCCACTGGCAGTGACACCTGAGCGTCAAGGCCGTGCTTTTCTCATTGCGCCACGCTCTAGGCGTGGGCCGCCTTTGTTACGCCGGGACCCACCTGCAGCACCGGAACTCCGAGCCACCAGCTCGGGGAGCCGGAAGACGATCCCGCACAGCGCGACGAGACCGGCGACCGAGGACGTGGTCAGCGCCGCGCGGGTGCCGAGCAGTTCGGCGAGCAGGCCGATGGTTACCATCCCGACCGGCAGCGCACCGATGGCCGTACTCAGCACGCCGAGCGCAACGCCACGCTCCGAGTCCCCGGCCGACTCGATCGCCAGCAGGCTCTGCATGGAGCCGAAGCCGGACTGTCCCACACCGGAGACGAGCAGCGCCGAGAACGCGACGCCGTACGCCGACGACGCCGAGAACGCCAGGAGGCCGGTGAGCCCGACCGCCGAGCCGCAGACGAAGACGAGACCGTGCCGTGAAGGCTGCCGCACGGTGAGGACGAGGCCGCACACGATCTGGCCGATTCCCGGCGCTGCCGCCAACAGACCGACCAGGGCGGCGGTGTGGGCGTAGGGCTGGGCCACCACGGGCACCAGCGGGGTGTACCCGAACATGCACAGGTTCATCACGACGGTCACGAGCAGCATCGCGACCAGCCGACGGCTTCGTCGTACCAGCGCTCGACCCGCGGCGATCTGGTCGCGAACCGTCACCGGGGATCCGGTGCCGCGGGCTGCGGCATACCTCGGTGCGGGCACGAGACGGAGAAGGACCAGTGAGACGCACAGCAGGATACCCATGCCGGCGAAGCCCGCTCCCATCCCGATGCGGTCGATCAACGCGCCGCCGACCAGGGTGCCGACCATGGCGGAACCTGCTTGTGCGGTGGACTCGATCGTCATCGCCGGGCCAGCCAGCGCAGGCCCGACCGTCTCGTAGATGAGCGGTCGCTGCGCCGTCATGTTGACCAGACCGCCGATGCCCAGAACGAACATGAACGGGAAGGTCATCCAGACCTCCACCGTCCTGCTCTGCACGAGGCCGAACATCAGGAACTCGACCGGGATCAGCGTCGTCTGGACGGCCAGGATGAGCTTGCGCCGCTCGATCCGGTCACTGATCGCACCGGCGAGGAATCCACCGAACAGCATCGGGGCGAAGATGAGCGCGCCGGCGATCTGGTTGGTCATCGGCGAGTTCGCCAGCCGGGTCAGCAGGTAGCTTGTCGTGAAGAGTCCACCCCACCGGGTGGTGTGCCACATGAACGAGCTGGCGCAGAGGTAGGGGTAGCCGGGCACGCTGAAGAGCGCGCGCAGACGCCCGCCGCGGTCCGCCGCGACGGGGACCGCCAGGGTTTCTTCCGCGGTCATTCCGCTGCCACCACCGTCATCGCCGCGTCCCGGCGGCCCTGTGACAGCACACCGATCAGCACCGGCACGGTGAGCACCGCGCCGCCGACCGCCAGCGCAGCGAACCCGACCCAGTCCATCAAGAACCCGCAGAGAACGCCTGCGCTGCCACCGCACACTGCCGTGGTGAGGTCGGCGGCTCCCTGGACTGAGACGCGATAGCTCGACGGGATATTGTCGATCAGCAGGCTGGAACCGCCGATGAGCGCCAGCGTCCACCCCAGGCCGAGCGCCCACATCGCCACGAACATCATCGGGACGTTGTCCGCGGCCACCCCGGAGAGCGCACAGGCGATCATGAGGACGACGCCTCCGGCACGCAGCGCGGCCAGCCGCCCCTTCTTGTCCGCGTAGCGGCCCACCAGCGGGCTGAACGCGAACATCCCCGCGATGTGCACGGAGACGACGTACGGGCTGACCGTCTCGTGCCCGTTCATCTTCATGTCGATCGGGGTCATCGCCATCACTCCGACCATCACGGCCTGGGCCACCACCATGGCGGACAGCGCCAGGCGGGCGGCCGGCGAGGCGAGCACTGCGCGAATGCAGTCCGTGAACCGGATCTTGGCGTGCTCCTCGACGCCGCCGTTCTCGGCCGCCCAGATCAGGAGTGGGTCGGGTCGGAGCCGGAAGAAGATGTTGAGCCCGGCGCCTGCGAAGAAGAGGGAGCTGAACAGCCAGGGTCCCGCATACCGGGCCAGGCCGAACCAAACGGTCCCGAAGTGTTCGGCGGGCTGGACGAGCAGCGGCCCGAAGACCGACCCGAAGGTCGACGCGAACAGGATCGTTCCCATCGCACCGCTGCGATGCTCCGGCTCGGCAAGATCCGTGGCGGCGTAGCGCGCCTGCAGGTTGGTGGCCGACCCGGCGCCGTACAGGAAGAGGCCGGCGAGGAAGACGGGCAGGAACGAGAGCTGCACGCCGACGCACGAGATCACGCCGCCGACGACCGCGAGCCCATAGCCCAGCGCCATCCCGGGCCGACGGCCGCGCTTGCGCATGACCTGAGAGAGTATCTGGGCCATGAATCCCGAGCCGACGGTGACCCCGGCGGTGGAGAGGCCGACCCAGGGGGTGTTCACCCCGACAATGTCCTCGACGACATAGCCGCCGACGGTGATCGCCGCGCCGAGCGCGGCCGCGCCAACGATCTGACCCACCGTCAGAATCCGCAGGGTTCTGCGTTGGAGCGCGGCGCGCTCCCCACGGGTGAGCAACAGGTTGCCCGTCTGGGATGACACCTCAGAACTCGAGCAGGTTGTCGCGGAACATCTCGTGGGTGTACGAGGTGCGGGTCAAGCCACGTTTCTGCAGTTCGGGGACGAGCCCGTCGGTGATCTCACTGATCGAGCGGCGGGTGAGCACGTCCTGGGTTATCAGGAATCCGTCGCCACCGACGGCAGACATGATCTCGTCCATCTGCTCGGCGACCTCCGACGGCGTCCCGAGCAGCCGCACTCGCTGCGCGGAGCCGGTCGCCGACACCGAAGCGACCTCGCGCAACGTCCGCTCGGAGTTCTGCCGGACGAAGAACTCCAGCGAGCTCTGGTGGCCGTTGGTGACCATCTGGCCGGCGAGGTCCTTGATCGGGGTGTCGAGGTCGAAGACCGAGAAGTCGATGTCCGTGGCGTAGCCCATGCCGGCCAGCCGGGTGACAGGGTTCGCCGCGGCGTCGGCCTGGGCCACCGCCTCGCGCTCCAGCGCGGCCTGACGGGTCTCGCCCATGATTGGCGAGGTGAGGAACAGCACCTTCACGTCGTCGGGGTTGCGGCCGTGGTCGGCGGCTCGGTCGCGGACGTCGTCGCGGTACTGCTTCATCTGGTCGATGCTCGTCGCGGAGGCGATGATCGAGTCGGCCCACCGGGAGGCGTAGGCACGGCCCTTCTCGGAACCGCCGGCCTGGACGATGACCGAGCGGCCCTGTGGGGACCGGGCGGTGTTGATCGGGCCCCGTGACCTGTAGAACCTGCCCTTGAAGTCGACCGGGTGGACCTTGCTCGGGTCGGCGAAGATGCCCTCCTGGTCGACCACCATCGAGCCCGGCTCCCACGACTCCCACAGCTTGACGACCAGGTCGGTGAATTCGGCCGCCATGTCGTAGCGCACGTCGTGATCCGGCTGGGCGTCGTGTCCGTAGTTCTGTGCCGCGCGGTCGGAGCTGGCCGTGACCATGTTCCAGCCCGCCCGGCCGTTCGAGACGTGGTCCATCGTGGAGACCAGCCGAGCAAGCAGGTACGGCGGGTACTCGGTGATCGCCAGCGTGCAGACCACACCGAGACGGCTGGTGTTCTGGGTGAGGATCGAGGCGAGCACGGCGGGGTCGAATTTCGGTACGGCGTACGCGTTCTCGATGTAGAAGTCGTGCTTCCCCTGCCACGCGTCCGGTACGAACGAGGAGTCCTCGAGGATGAAGTAGTCGAAGCATGCCCGCTCCAGGGACCGGGCCATGTCGACGTAGAAGTCCGGCTTCATTCCCTCGGCCTTGTGAGTGCCGATCCACTGGTCGCGCCAGCCATGGACCCGGTATCCGTTCATGAACCAGCCCAAGTGGAACTTCTTCGCCGCCATTAACCGGCCTCCTGACTCGATGCGTCATCACGGATCCACACGCTTCGTCCGCGGAGCATGGGCAAACTAGCCAGACCTGGTGACGTCGGCAGATCTGAGCGATATCACGCCGATTGCGCGGGGAGGGACGGCTCGACGCAGCGGCCGGGCGGCGCAATCGAAGGTTTACCCCGGGACCGGTGCCGGGAAATCCGCCGCATCTTGGCTTTGGGAAGACCATTTCTACGCCTGTCTCGGAAAGGCTTTTCCCATGACCGTCGTCGTCGTCGGCAACCCCAAGCCCATGTCACGCACCCGAGCCGCCGCGGAGCTCATCGCCACGCGTCTGACCGGCTCCGCTCCCACTGCCGTGATCGACGTCGTCGACCTCGGCGCCGGTCTGCTCGGCTGGGGCGATCCCGCGGTCGCGGCGGCCAAGAAGACGGTCATCGAGGCAGATTCGCTGGTGGTCGCCTCGCCGACGTTCAAGGCGACGTACACCGGGCTGCTCAAGCTCTTCTTGGACCAGTTCGGACAGGGCGAGCTGGGCGGCATCCCGACTTTTCCGGTCATGCTCGGGGGTGCCTACAACCACGCGCTCGCTCCCGAACTGACCCTGCGCCCCGTGCTCGTCGAGATCGGCGCGAGTTGCCCGGCGCCGAGCCTGTACCTCATCGACTCGGAGTTCGAGACCTCCCCGGATCTCGACAACTGGCTGGAGATCGCGAAGAAGTTCGCGCCGACGGTGGTGGCCCCGTGATTCCGGCGACCGACGAGCAGTTCGACCAGGTGCTTCTGCGCCAGGCCTTCGGCTGCTTCCCCAGCGGCGTGACCGCGTTCGGCGGGATGATCGAGGGCGTACCGGAGGGCATCGCGGCCAGTTCGTTCACCTCGGTCTCGATCGACCCCGCGCTCGTCTCGGTCTGCGTCGCGAACACGTCCAGCACATGGCCGAAGCTGGCGGCACTCGGCCGGCTCGGGCTGAGCGTGCTCTCCAGCGAGCACGGCACCGTCGCGCGCTCCCTGGCGTCCAGGAATGGCGACCGGTTCGGCTCGGTGGACTGGGTGGCGACCGATGGCGGTGCGGTCTTCGTGCACGGCGCCACGCTGTGGCTCGACTGCGCGCCGTACAAGGTCGTCGAGGCCGGTGACCACCAGATCGTGGTGCTCCGGATCGAGGCGCTGGCGATGTACCCCGACGTCGCACCGATGGTGTTCCACAGGAGCAACTTCCACGAGCTCGCGCCGAGCGCATAGCCCGCACGACACGTCGTACACAATGGAGGAAGGCCCGGGGATGATCCCC
>NZ_JBFAXL010000060.1:0-53124 GCF_040680795.1 Streptomyces sp. NPDC051976 | reverse complement strand
ACCGCTGCCAGCCCTTCACATGGACCAAAACCGCCGACGACATCCTCGAACACGCCACCCCCAAACGTCCAAGGACTTCATTCACACGACACTAGATCGCGAACTCTAGGTCACGGCCCGGGTGAGGGGCGTGTCCGTGAACCGGGGCGGATCGCCCCGGCCGCCGCGGCCGGGAAACCGTGCGTTCCGCACAGTCAGGACATGACAGCCGTGACTTCATTATGTTTCCGGAACATGAAAATCTCTGTCCATCACCGCCTGAGGGGGTCTGATGGACAATCGCTACGAGGTTTTCTGTATCGCGGACCGGTACTTCTACGAGAGCCTCGACCGTTTGTCCGGCCGTGCCTCGGGGGGAGCGGTGGAACCGGCCGGTGCCGTACCGATGTTCGAGACGGCACAGCGTGCGACACCGGCCGGCTGGCGCCGCCAGCGCAGCGCGGACTGGCTGCACATCGACCCGCTGACCAGCGTCGACGGCACCACGGCCGCACCCAAGCAGGGCTGGAAGGTCCATGTGACGGCGGGCCTGGACAACGCCGACAAGGTGGCCGCGAAGGTCTGGGACTACTGCGTCCCGCGTCATATCCCGTTCAAATTTGTGCCGAGCCCGCAACTGCTCCACCTGCGGAACTCCAAATACGCCCGGCGGGACACCAGCGGCAAATTCGTCACCATCTATCCGTCCGACGAGGAACATCTGCGTGTGGTCCTCACGGAACTCGGTGAACTCCTCGACGGAGAGCCGGGACCGTACATCCTCACCGATCTGCGGTGGCGCCAGGGGCCGCTGTACGTGCGCTACGGCGCGTTCGCCAAGCGCTTCTGCGTGGGGGAGAGCGGCACGCTGGTCTCCGCCATCGAGGACGGGCAGGGGCGGCTGGTCCCCGACCCCAGGACGCCCGCGTTCCAGGTGCCGGCGTGGGTCACGCTGCCGGAGTTCCTCGCGCCGCACCTGGCCGCCCGCAACGCCACCACGGTCGGCGACCTGCCGTACCGCATCGAGCAGGCGCTGCACTTCTCCAACGGCGGCGGTGTGTACACCGGCACCGACACCAGGACCGGCGAGAAGGTCGTCCTCAAGGAGGGCCGCCCGATGGCCGGGCTGGCGTCCGACGGGGCCGACGCGGTCGCCCGGCTGGAACGCGAACGGGACGCGCTGGAAAAGCTGTCGGGGCTCGGTGTGGCACCCGAGGTGCGCGACTGGTTCACCCTCGGCGACCACCGCTTCCTGGTGATGGACTTCCTGGAGGGCCGCACCCTCAACTCCTTCTTCGGCCACCGCCATCCGCTGCTGGTGCCCGATCCCGATCCGGCGGACGTCGCCTCGTACACCGCCTGGGCGCTGCGCGTCCACGCGGACGTGGAGCGGGCGGTGGCCGCCGTGCACAACCGGGGAGTGGTCTTCAACGACCTGCACATGTTCAACATCATGGTGGCGCCCGACGAGCGGTCCGTGAAGCTGCTCGACTTCGAGGCCGCGGCCCCGGGGGAGAGCAACGGCCGTCAGTCGGTGGCCCATCCGGGCTTCATGGCACCGCCCGACCGGCGCGGCTACGACGTCGACAAGTACGCGCTGGCCTGTCTGCGGATCGCCCTGTTCCTGCCCGTCACCACGCTCTTCGCGATCGACCGCGCCAAGGCCGCGCACCTCGCCGAGGTGATCGCCGGTGAGTTCCCCGACGTACCCGGTGAGTTCCTCGACGACGCGGTCGCCGAGATCACCCGGGGCATGGAGCGGCCGCCGTCCCGCGGCGGCCGGTTCCTGCCCGTGGACACCGCCGCACCCGCCGCGGGAAGCGGCACCGCCGACCGGGACCGCTGGCCCGGGCTGCGCACCTCGATGGCGGTGTCCGTGCTCGCCTCGGCCACCCCCGACCGCGAGGACCGGCTCTTCCCCGGCGACATCGCCCAGTTCTCCGACGGCGGCGGACTCGGCCTCGGACACGGCGCCGCCGGTGTGCTGTACGCCTTCGCCGAGACCGGGCTGCCCCGCTACGAGGAGGGCGAGCGCTGGCTGCTCGACCGTACGGACCCGCTGCCCGGCGGCACCCCCTTCGGCCTGTACGACGGCGCCGCCGGCATCGCGTACGTCCTCGACCGGCTCGGCCACACCGACCGCGCGCTCGACATCGTCCGCGGCGTGCTCGCCGAGAACTGGCTGCGGCTCGCCTCCGACCTCTCCGGCGGGCTGGCGGGTGTCGGGCTGGTCCTCGACCACCTCGCCGCCGCCACCGGCGACACCCAGCTGTCCGCTGCCGCGCTCGCCGCGGCCTGTACCGTGGCGGGACGGCTGCGCGAGGCGGCACAGGACGACAGCGCGGCCGCCGCGAAGCGCCGGGCCGGGCTGATGCGCGGTGCCACCGGCCCCGCCCTGCTCTTCCTGCGGCTGTACGAGCACACCGGCGACCCCGCCCTGCTCGACGACGCGGCGCTGGCCCTGCGGCTCGACCTCGACCGGTGTGTGCGCACCGCGAGCGGCAGCCTGGAGGTGGACGAGGGCTGGCGCACCATGCCCTACCTCGGCGACGGCAGCGCGGGGATCGCCGCGGTCCTCGACGACTTCCTCGAGCACCGCCCCGACGAGGGGTTCGCCGAGGCCAGGACCGGCATCCTGCGCGCCGCCACCTCACGGCTCTACGCACAGCCCGCACTCTTCGGGGGCCGCGCGGGAATGATCCTGCACCTCGCCCGTACCACCTCGCCCGACGTGCCCGAGGGCGCGCTGGCCGCGCAGATCGACAGCCTCGGCTGGTACGGCATGGACTACCGGGGCGGGCTCGCCTTCCCCGGCAACCAGATGATGCGGCTGTCGATGGACCTCAACACCGGAACGGCGGGCTGCCTGCTCGCGCTCGGCGCGGCACTGGGCGACACCCCGGCGCAGCTCCCGTTCCTCCCGTACCGCCGCCCCCGCGGGGCGGCCCCAGAACCGGTACCGGCCGAGTCCGGCGCCGTGGCAACACCCCGTCCCCACAAGTGAAGGGAAAACCGAGATGGCTCTTCTCGACCTGCAGAACATGGAAACCGCCGAGCGTGGACACGGTGGCGGCGGAGGCCCCGCGAGCTCGCTGAGCCTGCTCAGCTGCGTCAGCTCCGCGAGCTTCCTCGTCTGCCTCTGAGCGGCGACATACTCCGAGCGGACATCCGGCTCTGAACTCGGCGTAGCCGCGCGGCGCGTGGCGGCGACGACTTCACTCCAGATACCAGTGCCGGCAGCGGTCGGAGCGGCAGCCGACCGCCTGTCCTGATCCGTACAGCGCGCGGAGAGGCCCCGGACGGTCCCGGTCACGGGACCCCGGGGCCTCTCCTACATCCCCGACTTCCCTCCCCGACGAGGACTGGACTCGCCCATGGCCGGCAGCACGCAGGTGGCGGACCCGCAGACGCCGGAGCACCGGGCGCCCGACCTGGCCGCCGACCGGATCCTGCGGGACGCGACCCGGCACAGCGCGGGCCGGGCCGTCGCGCTCTGCCTGCTCGGCCTCACCGGGATCGGCATCGCCCTGCTGCTGCCCTTCGCGCTCGGCCGCGCCCTCGACATGCTCCTCACCGGGCGGCCCGCGGGCGCCTGGGTCACCCGCTGCGCCGCACTGATCGGCGCCCAAATCCTGCTCGGCGCCGCCGACGACGTCCTCGGCGCCGTCACCGCCGCCCGCGCCACCGCCTGGCTGCGGCTGCGGCTGGTACGGCACGTACTGGACGCGGGTCCGCAGGCGGCCAACGGCGCTTCCGGCAAAGCCACTTCGGGCGCGGGGGCCGGGGATCTCGTGACGCGGCTCGTCGGCAACGCGGCCGACGCGGGGGCCGTGCCGCCGGCCGTTGCCGCGCTGCCCGCCGCGCTCGCCCTGCCGGTCGGCGGGATCGTGGCGCTCGGGCTGACCGACCCCTGGCTCGCGGCGGCGTTCCTCGCCGGTGGGCCCCCGCTGGCCCTGCTGGTACGGCGGTACGCCCGCTCCTCCTCCGACTGCGTGGCCCGCTACCTGGAGGCGCAGGGCGCCATCGCCGGACGGCTGGTCGAAGCGCTCGGCGGCGCCCGTACGATCGCCGCCGCCCGCACCGAGGAGCGCGAGAACGCCCGCGTGCTGGAGCCGCTGCCCGAACTCAGCGCCCAGGGCCACCGCATGTGGCGGGTCCAGGGCCGGGCCACCGCGCAGGCGGCGGTGCTGGTGCCGCTGCTGCAGATCGTGGTGCTCGCGGTCGGCGGCATCCGGCTGCGGCAGGGCGGCATCAGCCTCGGCGAACTCCTGGCCGCCACCCGCTACGCGTCCATGGCCACCGGAATCGGCCTGGTGGTGGGCCAGTTGAACGGCCTGGTCCGCGGGCGGGCGGCGGCCCACAGGCTGGCCGCGGTTCTCGGCGTCCCCGCCGCGCGGTACGGCGAGCGGTCGCTGCCGCCCGGCGACGGGACGCTGGAACTGCGCGGCGTCACCGTGCTGCGCGGCGGCGCGACCGTACTCGACCGGCTCGACCTCACCGTGCCGGGCGGTGCGTGCGTGGCGGTCGTCGGGCACTCCGGCGCGGGCAAGTCGGTGCTGGCCGCCCTCGCGGGCAGGCTCGCCGACCCGGACGACGGCCAGGTCCTGCTGGACGGCGTGCCGCTGCCGGAACTGCGCGCGGACGCGCTGCGGGACGCGGTCGGCTACGCATTCGAACGGCCCGTGCTGCTCGGCGACACCATCGGTGACGCCCTCCGCTTCGGCCTGCGCGAACCCCCGCCCGACACCGTCACCGAGGCCGCCCGCGCCGCCGGGGCCGACGGCTTCGTCCACCTCCTGCCCGACGCGTACGACACCCCGCGCGCCGCCGCCCCGATGTCCGGCGGCGAGGTCCAACGCCTGGGCCTGGCCCGCGCGTTCGCCCACGCCGGCCGCCTCCTCGTCCTCGACGACGCCACCTCCAGCCTCGACACCGTCACCGAACTCCGCGTGACCCAGGCCCTCTCCCAGGACCCCCGCCACCGCACCCGCCTCGTCGTCGCCCACCGCGCCTCCACCGCAGCCCGCGCCGACCTCGTCGCCTGGCTCACCCACGGCCACCTCCGCGCCCTGGGCCCCCACGAGGACCTGTGGCAGACCCCGGAGTACCGCGAGGTGTTCGCGGCAGGCGGCGACCTGGCGGCAGAGGGGAGCGATCTCCATGCATGACCTCAAGCTGCGGGGCTATCTCCGTGAGCGGTGGCGGGTGCTGGTGGTGCTGGGCGGGTGGTCGGTGCTGGAGGCGGGGGAGACGTTTCTGGTCGGGTTCGCGCTGGCGCGGGCGATGGACCAGGGGTTTCTGCGGGGGCGGCAGGGGGTCGGGCTGGGGTGGCTGGCGCTGGCCGCGGTGGCGGTGCCGGTGGGCGCGTACGGGACCGGGCGGGTGTACCGGGGGGTCGCCGCGCTGGTGGAGCCGCTGCGGGACCTGCTGGTACGGCGGGTGGTGGGCCGCGGGCTGCGCGAGGCCGTCGGCGGCGGAGCCCAGGGCGACAGCGGGGTGGTGTCGCGGCTGACCCACCAGGTGGAGATCGCCCGCGACGCGCTCGGCGGACTGGTCATGGTGCTGCGGTCGTTCGTGTTCACGGCGATCGGCGCGCTCGCCGGACTCCTCGCGCTCTCGCCCGACCTGCTGCTGGTCGTCGGCCCTCCCCTGCTCGTCGGGGTGGCGGGCTTCGCGCTGGTGCTGCGGCCGATGGCGGCCCGCCAGCACCGCTTCCTGGCCGCGGACGAAGCGGTCGCCGAGGAGCTCGGCGCCCTCACCGCGGGCCTGCGGGACATCACCGCCTGCGGCGCCCAGCAGCGGATGGCCGACCGCGCCTCCGCCCGGGTAGACGCCGAACTGCGCGCCGCCCGCTCGCTCGCCCGCTGGGGCGTCCTGCGCGCCACCTCGATCGCCGTCGGCGGCCAACTCCCCGTCGTACTGCTGCTGTTGACCACCCCTTGGCTGCTCTCCCGGCATGTCACCCCGGGCGCGCTGCTCGGCGCGCTCACCTACCTGACGCAGTCGCTGCAGCCCGCGCTGCAGAACCTGGTGCACGCGCTGAGCACCGCGGGCACCCGCCTCGGCGTCGTCCTCGGCCGCCTCTCGGCGCCCCCCGCGCCGGGCCGCCCGCGGCCGCCCGCACCCGGCCCGGCCCGCACCCCGGGCGCCGCGCTGGAGCTGCGCGGCGTCACCTTCGCCTACGGTCCGGCCGCCGAGCCCGTACTGCGCGACCTCCATCTGACGGTGGCCGAGGGCGAGCACCTGGCCGTCGTCGGCCCCAGCGGGATCGGCAAGTCGACCCTCGCCGCCCTCGCCGCCGGTCTGCTCGCCCCGTCCCACGGCGACATCCGCCGTACGCCCGACCTCGCCCTCGTCCCGCAGGAGGCGTACGTCTTCACCGGGACCGTCGCCGAGAACCTCAACTATCTGCGGACGAAGGCGAGTTCACCCGGAGACGAGGACCTGGCCGCGGACGCGGCGGCCGAGCAGGTCGGGTCCGCCGGACTCATCGCCGGGCTCGGCGGGGCCGAGGGGCGGGTGGACCCGGGCACCCTGTCGGCGGGCGAGCGCCAACTCCTCGCGCTGACCAGGACATACCTGTCCCCGGCGCCCTTGGTGCTGCTCGACGAGGCGACCTGCCATCTCGACCCGGCCGCCGAGGAGCGCGCCGAGCGCGCCTTCGCCCGCCGTCCCGGCGGAACCCTCGTCGTCATCGCCCACCGGATCAGCTCGGCACTGCGGGCCGACCGCATCCTGGTGATGGACGGCGCCCACGCGACCTGCGGCACCCACGAGGAGCTGCTCGACCGGTCACCGCTCTACCGCGACCTGGTGGGCGGCTGGTCGTCACACCCAGCCGGCGCCGCGGGAGATCCTGATGGCGTCCACCCGGTTGCGGGCCCCGGTCTTACGGGTGATCGAGGCCAGGTAGTTGCGCACCGTGCCGTTGCACAGATGCAGGCTGCGGGCGATCTCCGAGACGGAGGCACCCTCGGCGCTCAGTGACAGCACACTCAACTCCCGCCGGGTCAGCGGCATGTCCGCGGCCTGGAGGAACTCGATGGCCAGCGACTCGTCGACGAACCGTTTCCCCTGGGCGACCTGCCGTATCGCGGCCGGCAGCCGGTCGGCCGAGCGGTCCTTGTTCACGAATCCCAGCGCCCGCGCCTCGAAGGCGCGCAGCAGATTGCCGGGCTTTCCCGCGTTGGTGAGCACGATCAGCCCGCATCTGCGCCGGTACGCGCTGTTGCACTTGGCCAACTCCCCGGCCCGCTGCCGCCAGCCCTGGCAGTCCGCGTCCGCCACGCACACTTGTGGAACCATGTCCCGGTTTCTCTCGCACAATCGGTGCCATTCGGTGTCCGCCACCTCGAAGTCCGGTTCCCTGCCGATCAGCGCGGACAGCGCCGAACGCAGCAGGGAGGTGTCATGAGCAACCAGCACGCGTATCACTCGTCATCACCTCGCGTCGTGTCCACGCACCAGGGCGTGGGAGGCCGCAGGAGAGCCTGCGGGCGATGCGCCCCCCCGAGCGCGATTGCATTCCTACCCGGTGATGCCACGCCAATGGGGGCTGATTCCGGCCAGACGGAGGCAAGAGGGGGCGACATGGATGCGCCCCCGGCGTGCGAAACGCCGCCGCGCGCCGGTCTCGGCGGAGCGCCGTGCTCCCCGCAGCCGTCCATCCGCCCGTTCCCTCGGGGCCGAGGGGCATCCTAGGGCAGGGCTGGGCATGTACCGCAGGAAAATGCCAGAACTCCCCCCAACGGACGGCACGGTGCGTAACTTCTTCGTCACCGACCGAACGGTGGGCGGCCCGCACGGGTCCGCTCCGAGGGGAGAGGTGTGTCCGGGATCGACGAGTGCCTGCTGGAGGCGATGACGCTACCCGGCGCGCGTGGCGCCGCCCTGGTGGAGTGGATCAGCGGGCTCACGCTGGGCGTCATCGGCGAGGCGCCCGGCGGCGACCACGAGGAGGTGGCGGCGCAGACCGCGGAGTACGCCCGATCCACCGCGGAACACGCGGTGTTCACCGCGGGGAACACCGACGGCGGACCACCGATCGAGGACGTCGTGGTGGTCACCGCCTCCGACTACCACCTGCTCAGGTTCCTCGAAGCCCCGTACGAGGGCGGTGTGTTCCTCCACCTGTGGCTCGACCGGGCCCAGGCCAATCTCGCGCTCGCCCTGTTACGGCTGCGCGACCTCGCCGAGCGGCTGGTGCTGGTGTGAGTCCCGTCCCCGCCCACGCGCCCACCCTCTCGCCGATGCTGGTGCGGCTCGCGGAACAGAAGGCGACCGGCGCGCTGCTCCGCGACACCGGCACCCTCTACCTGGCGAACGGCGCCGTCGTCCACGCCGAGAGCCCGGCCACCCCCGGCATGGAGAGCCTGCTCACCGGCGGCGGCAGACTGCCCGTGCGGATCTGGCAGGAGGCCGTGGAGGCCGCGGGCGCCGACTGCCGGATCGCCCGCTGGCTGGTGGACCACCACCGGCTGGGCGCGGGCGAGTTGGAGATCAGCCAGCTCGGCGCGGTCTACGACGCCGCCTTCTTCGTCCTCGCCCCCAGCGGCGGCCCGAGCCGCTTCCGGCACGGCGTACGGCACTGGTTCGGCAGCCTGCGCAGCGTCCCCGTGCCCGCCCTGGAGCGGGAGACCCGCCGCCGCAGGGCGCTGCTGGAGGCGCTGTGGCCGTGCCCGCGGCTGGACACCGCGCCGGTCGTCGTACGCCGCGGTGCGGTCGCCCGGCTGCCGCCGGCACCACGCCGCCAGGCCGCCGTACTGGACCTGGCGGACGGCGTACGCACCGCGTCGGTGATCAGCGGGCTGCTGGGCCGCCCGGCCTTCCACACCCTGGTCGACCTCCGGCGGCTGGCCGCCCGCGGATACGTCGAGACGCCCGTGGAGGCCGCCGCGGGGCCGGGCCCGGCGGTCCCGTGGTTCCGGGACATCGCCCGGGACGCGGACGACGCGCTGCTGCACAGGCTGCGTGACGCGCTGGAGCACCTGTGAGGCGGCGGTCGGTGAGACAGCGCGCCGAGAGGAGGAAGTTGATGGTGCACGAAGCCGAAGTACGCGGGGAGCTGGGGCGGTTGCGCGCGCGACTGCCCGAGGTGACCGGTGTACTGGCCGCGAGCGTGGACGGCCTGGTACTGGCCGAGGACGCCCCCGCGGTGGAGTCGGACGGCTTCGCGGCACTCACCGCCGCGGCCCTCGGAGTGGGCCTGCGGCTGACCGACGCCGCCGGGCAGCGGAACTTCCGCGAGCTGTTGATCCGCAGCGAGCACGGCTACATCGCCCTCTACACGGCCGGTGCCGTGGGCGTACTGGCGGTGCTCGCCCGGCCCAGGGTCAACGTGGGCCGGCTCCACATGGAGGCACGCCGCTGCGGCACACAGCTCGCGCACCTGCTCGACGGCGACCTTGACCGACCGGAGGACGCCTGACCGTCATGACCACTCGCCAGCCGAGGACGCGCAGCGCCCAGGCCAGAACAACCCCATCAGCAGAAACCACGAAAGGAAACCACACGATCATGGCCAACACGGAGACCGCGCTCAAGGATGCGATGACCTCGATCGAGGGCGTCATCGGCGTCGCCCTTGTCGACTACACCAGCGGCATGGCCTTGGGCACGCTCGGCGGCGGGAAGGAGCTCGATCTCAACGTGGCCGCGGCGGGCAATACCGACGTGGTCCGCGCCAAGGCCCGCACCATGGAGATGCTGGGCCTCAAGGAGGAGATCGAGGACATCCTCATCACCCTCGGCTCGCAGTACCACCTCATCCGGCTGCTGCGCGGCCGCGGCAAGTCGGGGCTGTTCCTCTACCTGGCCCTCGACAAGGGCCGCGCCAACCTGGCGATGGCCCGCCACCAGCTGAAGTCCATCGAGAACGACCTGGACGTCTGACGGGAACCGGCGCGCGACGCCGTCCGACCTGACCTCGTCCGCTAGGCGGGCGAGGTCAAGTCGATCAGGCGGCAGACGGTCTGGATGTCGATCTTCACCTGGGCGATCGACGCGCGCCCCGACAGCCAGGTGACCAGCGCGGAGTGCCAGGTGTGCTCGATCACCCGGACGGCCGAGAGCTGGTCGGGATTCGGCGGCGCGTCCAGCCCCATCGCGTCCAGGATGATCGCGGTGGTCAGCCGCGACACGGTGTCGACCTCGGCGCTCACCGAGCGGTCGGCGAAGGTCAGCGCCCGCACCATCGCGTCGGCGAGGTGCGGTTCGCGCTGCATGGCGCGGAACGCCCGCATCAACGTTTCAGCGACCCGCTCGGACGGCTCCGCCGCCACCGGCGGGCGCTTGCGCAGCGTCTCGTGGAGCTGCCCGAGCTGGTCCTGCATCGTGGCGACCAGCAGATGGATCTTGGACGGGAAATAGCGGTAGAGGGTGCCGAGCGCGACCTCCGAGGTCTCGGCGACCTCCCGCATCTGGACGGCGTCGAACCCGCCCCGGCAGGCGAGCTGCGCGGTGGTGTGCAGGATCCGGCGGCGCCGCGCCTCCTGGCGCTCGGTCAACGGCGGTGAGTGCGGGCTGGACGGCCTGGGGTCTGTGCTCATATGTCCCATCCCGTGACGTTCCATCCGTCTTCCACGGCCGCTGAGGCGCTGCGAGTGCATGATGGCAGGGCGGATGCCGTGGTGCGAATCACCTGGCACGCCTCCGCCGGACCGCCCGGCTGCCGGTAGATTCGCCTTCTGTACCATCGAGTCTGAAACTTGTTCTAGATTAGCGCGACCGGTTACGCTCCGGCTCTATCGCAGTGAGAAGGGGGCCGGGAGTGACCTCAGAGGCCAGGCCGCTACGGATTGCCCTGCTCAGTTACAAGGGGAACCCCTTCTGCGGAGGCCAGGGCGTGTACGTCCGGCACCTGTCCAGGGAGCTGGCCGCGCTCGGCCACCAGGTCGAGGTGATCGGCGCCCAGCCGTACCCCGTACTCGACGCGGTGGGCGAGGGTGTCACCCTCACCGAGCTGCCCAGCCTCGACCTCTACCGGCAGCCGGACCCGTTCCGTACGCCGAAGCGCGGCGAGTACCGCGACTGGATCGACGCCCTCGAGGTCGCCACCATGTGGACCGGCGGCTTCCCCGAACCGCTCACCTTCAGCCTGCGCGCCCGCCGCCATCTGATCGCCCGCCGCGCCGAGTTCGACGTCGTGCACGACAACCAGACGCTCGGCTACGGGCTGCTCGGCCTGCCGTTGCCGCTGGTCACCACGATCCACCACCCGATCACCGTGGACCGCCGGCTGGAGCTGGACGCCGCGCAGGACTGGAAGCGGCGGCTGTCGGTACGCCGCTGGTACGGCTTCACGCAGATGCAGAAGCGGGTCGCCCGCAGGCTGCCGTCCGTGCTCACCGTCTCCGGGTCGTCCCGAGACGAGATCACCGAGGACCTCGGGGTGCGGCCCGAGCGCATCCACACCGTGCCGATCGGCGCCGACACCCGGCTGTTCTCGCCGGACCCCGCGGTGGCCGAGGTGCCGGGCCGGATCGTCACCACCTCCAGCGCCGACGTGCCGCTCAAGGGCCTGGTCTTCCTGGTGGAAGCGCTGGCCAAGGTACGGGCCGCCCGCCCCGACGCCCACCTCGTGGTCGTCGGCACCCGCCCCGCGAAGGGGCCGGTGGCCGACGCGCTCAGCCGGTTCGGCCTCGAAGGCGCCGTCGACTTCGTCAAGGGCATCAGCGACGCCGAACTCGTCGACCTGATCCGCAGCGCCGAGGTGGCCTGCGTCCCGTCGCTCTACGAGGGCTTCTCGCTCCCGGCCGCCGAGGCGATGGCCACCGGCACCGCGCTGGTCGCCACCACCGGCGGCGCCATCCCCGAAGTCGCCGGCCCCGACGGCGAGACGTGCCTCGCCGTGCCCCCGGGCGACGCCGGCGCCCTCGCCGCCGCCCTCGAACTCGCCCTCTCCGACGGGCGGCTGCGCCGCAGGCTCGGCCGGGCAGGACGAGAACGTGTTCTCGCCCACTTCACCTGGTCCCGTGCCGCCACCACCACCGCCGAGCTTTATCGCGCAGCGATCGCGGAAGACGTGCGCCCCGTAGGGGCGCGGGGAACTGCGCCTCGCGCGGCGCTCGCGGAAGACGTGCGCCCCGTAGGGGCGCGGGGAACTGCGCGACCAGCCGTCGACGGGTTGCACGTCACCACCGGCCCCAATGGGGCAGACGCGTTGTCTTCGGACCACCGGCCGGTGGGGGCTGAGCGCGCAGTTCCCCGCGCCCCTGCGGGGCACTCCGGAGCTGAGGCAGAGACCGCAGAAGCACCCGGCGCAGCCGGAAACGCACCCGGCGCAGCCGGAACCGTGGGGAGCAACCACTGATGCTGACCGTCGACTTCACCCGCTTCCCGCTCGCCGCAGGCGACCGCGTGCTGGACCTGGGCTGCGGCGCCGGCCGCCACGCGTTCGAGTGCTACCGGCGCGGAGCGCACGTCGTGGCGCTGGACCGCAACGGCGAGGAGATCCGCGAGGTCGCCCGCTGGTTCGCGGCGATGAAGCAGGAGGGCGAGGCACCGGCCGGTGCCTCGGCCGTCGCCATGGAGGGCAACGCCCTCCAACTCCCGTTCCCCGACGAGAGCTTCGACGTCGTCATCATCTCCGAGGTGATGGAGCACATCCCCGACGACAAGGGCGTGCTCGCCGAGATGGTCCGGGTGCTGCGCCCCGGCGGCCGGATCGCGATCACCGTGCCGCGCTACGGCCCGGAGAAGATCTGCTGGGCGCTCTCCGACGCGTACCACGAGGTCGAGGGCGGCCACATCAGGATCTACAAGGCCGACGAACTCCTCGGCAAGATGCGGGAGTCGGGCCTGGAGCCGTACGGCACCCACCACGCGCACGGGCTGCACGCGCCGTACTGGTGGATCAAGTGCGCGGTCGGCGTGGACAACGACAAGGCCCTGCCGGTGAAGCTGTACCACAAGCTCCTGGTGTGGGACATCATGAAGAAACCGCTGGCCACCCGGGTCGCCGAGCAGGCGCTCAACCCGGTGATCGGCAAGAGCTTCGTGGCCTACGCGACCAAGCCGCACCTGCCCGTGGACGCCGCCAAGTGACCCCTGCCAGCCGTGGTCCCGGCCGTACCGAGCGGCTGGCGCTGCCCGGTGTGCTCACCGCCGGGCAGGCCGCCGCGACCGTCGACGGGATCCTCGCCGGGCAGCGCGAGGACGGCGCCATCCCGTGGTTCCGCGGTCACCACCTCGACCCCTGGGACCATGTCGAGGCCGCGATGGCGCTGGACGCGGCGGGCGAGCACGCGCACGCCGAGGCCGCGTACACCTGGCTGGCCCGGCACCAGAACAGCGACGGGTCCTGGTACGCCGCCTACCAGGACGGCGACGCGGACCGCCCCACCGACCGGGGCCGGGAGTCCAACTTCTGCGCCTATGTGGCCGTCGGCGTCTGGCACCACTACCTGGCCACCGGCGACGACGCGTTCATCGAGCGGCTGTGGCCCACCGTCTTCGCCGCGGTGGAGTTCGTGCTGACACTCCAGCAGCCCGGCGGGCAGATCGGCTGGAAGCGCGAGGCGGACGAGGACGGCGGAGCCGTCGTCACCGACGCGCTGCTCACCGGCAGCGCCTCGATCCACCAGGCGCTGCGTTGCGCGCTGGCCATCGCCGAGCACCGCGAAGAGCCGCAGCCCGACTGGGAGTTGGCCACCGGCGCGCTCGGCCACGCGATCCGCCGCCACCCGGAGCGGTTCCTGGACAAGAGCCGCTACTCGATGGACTGGTACTACCCGGTGCTCTCCGGCGCGCTGCGCGGACCGCGGGCCCTGGCCCGCATCGAGGAGGGCTGGTCGCGCTTCGTCGTCCCCGGCCTCGGGGTGCGCTGCGTGGTGCCCAACCCATGGGTGACCGGCGGCGAGAGCGCCGAACTCGCCCTGGCCCTCTGGGCGGTGGGGGAGTCCGACCGGGCGATACGGATCCTGGCGGACATGCAGCATCTGCGCGCGGACGACGGTCTGTACTGGACCGGCTATGTCTTCGACGACGACGCCTACTGGCCGGTGGAGCGCACCGCGTGGACCGCGGGCGCACTGCTCCTCGCGGTGGCCGCGCTCGGGGGGGACGAGGCGACCACCGCGGTCTTCGGGGCCGACCGGCTTCCGCTCGGCCTCGCTCCGGACTGTTGCGCCGACCTGTCGCACGACAGGCCGTAGGGGTTATGCCCTGTTGACCCGGCCCGCGATGGCGTGTGCCAGCAGCAGGTAGATCACAGCGGGCAGACCGTAGTTGAGCACGGTGCGCCACTTGGCGTTGTCCGGGGTGAACAGGTCCTTCGACCAGCCCGCGAGCCAGTCAGCCGAGTGGTGCACCCAGTTGACGAGGTCGTTCGCCCGGTTCGCGTCGAAGACGAAGAACATGATCCACAGAATCAGGATCAGTGCAGCGATGTCTGCGGCGATGAGGATGATCACCGCGGCGGGGTTACCGCCATACCGTCTGGCCATGGTCTCCGCATTGCCCCGATAGTGTGAGCGAAACCCCCCTGGTTCAGGGGTGGTACGGAAGTGACGAACGGGGAGAGTTGGCGTGTCCACGGCATGGCTGGCACACGAGCGGTACTGCGAGGCGATCGGTACGGAGACGGACGCGCTGCGCGCCGCGGTGCGCGGTGCCGATCTCGGGCGGCAGGTGCCGACCTGCCCCGACTGGACGCTCGGCGACCTCGCCGTGCACGTCGGCCAGGCGCACCGCTGGGCCGAGACGATCGTGCGGACCCGGGCGACCGAGGACGTCCCCGAGGACGCCGAGCACATCCCCGGCTACGCCCCCGCGCCCGGCGCCGATGCCCTCGACACCTGGCTCGCCGAGGGCGCCGCACTGCTGGCCGCCACCCTGCGCGAAGCCGGCCCCGACCTGCCGGTGTGGACCTGGGCGCGGCCGCAGCGCGCCGGGTTCTGGGCCCGGCGGATGACGATCGAGACGCTGGTGCACCGCGCCGACGCGGCGTTCGCCGCCGGGCGGGACTTCACCGCGGCCCCCGACCTCGCGGCCGACGGGATCGACGAGTGGCTGGAGATCGTCACCGATCCGGCCGCCGTCGCGGAGGACCCGGACCTGGCGCGGTTGCGCGGCACCGGCCAGATCCTCCATCTGCACGCCACCGACAGCCCGGAGCTGTCCGGCCCGCCCGCGGAGTGGGTGATCGTACGGGATCCGGACGGGCCGCACTGGCGGCGCGAGCACGCCAAGGGCGATGTGGCGCTGCGCGCCCCGCTCACCGATCTGCTGCTGGCGTTCCAGCGGCGGCTGCCGCTGGACAGCGAGCGGCTCGAACTCTTCGGCGACCGGGCGCTGTTCGACCACTGGCTTACCCACACCGCCTTCTGATACCACTGTCCCTTCCGGACTGACGGCCCCGCCGGAGCAGCACGCGGGGCCGTGTCCGACATTTCCCATCAGATACAAACACCTCCTACGTGTGCAGGTGCCGTTACCTTCGCGTGATGTTTTTTCTCTGTCTCTAGCCGTTGACAGTTAGGAAACTTTCATTACATTCCCGTGAGAGATCCGACGTTTCAGCCCCTCCAGCACCACTGACTCTGCATCAGGCAAGGAGGAACATGATCCACGTCCATCCCCACGGTGGCCCTGGAACAGAAAACCGCATCCTGCGACGTGCTCTGGTCGTCCTTCTCTCCGCCGTCCTGTCCTGCCTCGCCTTCGCCGCGCCCGGCCGGGCGGCCGTCGCGCAGCGGAACGCGGCGCCCGGGACCCCGCCCGCGGCGGCCACCGACTGGTCGGTGGCGGTAGTCAACTCGACCATGGCCCGCTACACGCCGACCAGCATCGGCGGCTGGTCGTATCCGGTGGGGCTGTACCTGTACGGCCAGTACCAGGTCTATCTGCGCACCCACAACGCCACGTACCTGTCGTACATCAAGAGTTACGTCGACCGGTTCGTCGACAGCAGGGGCAACATCAGCCAGAGCTTCAACAGCCTGGACAGCATGCAGGCCGGACGGCTGCTGGTGATCCTGCACCACGAGACCGGGCAGGCGAAGTACGCCACCGCCGCGAAGAAGATCCGCACCCGGCTCAACACCTACCCGCGCACCTCCGACGGCGGCTTCTGGCACGCCGACAGCAGCAGCCGCGCCCACCAGCTGTGGGCGGACGGCGTCTACATGGTCAACCCGTTCCTCGTCGAGTACGGCAGGGAGTTCAACGACTCCACGTACACCAACGCCGAGGCGGTCAAGCAACTTGTCGTCTACGGCAGCCACTTGCAGCAGCCCAGCGGTCTGCTCAAGCACGCCTACGACGAGTCGAAGTCGGTGAGCTGGGCCGACCCGAAGACCGGTCTCGCCCCCGAGTCCTGGTGCCGTGCGGTCGGCTGGTACGCGATGGCCTCGGTCAACGTCCTGGACGCGACCCCGGCGGGCCAGCCGCAGCGCGACACCCTGCTCGGCGCCTTCCAGCGGCTCGCGGCGGGTCTCGAGCACTACCAGGACCCGGCCACCGGGCGCTGGTTCCAGGTGATCGACAAGGGCAGCAGGTCCGACAACTGGACCGAGACGTCCTGCTCCAGCATGTTCACCTACGCGCTGTCCCGCGGTGTCCAGCAGGGCTACCTCGACGCGCACTACGCGGGCGTCGCCGCCAAGGGCTACCAGGGCGTGCTCGCCCGGCTGTCGACCGGCAGTGACGGCCGCACCAACCTGACGAACATCTCCATCGGCACCAACGTCGGCGACTACGCCTACTACGTCGGGCGCACCAAGGCCACCAACGACTTCCACGGCCTCGGCGCCTTCCTCATCATGAACGAGCAGCTCACCGCGGCGGCGGGCACCCCGTCCGCACCCGCCCGCACCGCCGCGGTCCGCACCCCGGCGGCGCCCGCCGCCGTCTTCGACGTCAGGTCGTACGGCGCGAAGGGCGACGGCTCCACCAACGACAGCCCCGCCATCACCAAGGCGGTCAACGCGGCCAGTGCGGCCGGCGGCGGGACCGTGGAGTTCCCCGCGGGCAGCTACAAGTCCAAGAACACCGTCCACCTCAAGAGCAATGTGACCCTGCAACTCGACACGGGCGCGACCGTGCTGGGGTCCAGCGCCAAGACGTACGACGCGGCCGAGTCCAACCCCAACGACGCCTACCAGGACTACGGCCACAGCCACTTCCACGACGCCATGTTCTGGGGCGACCACCTCACCAACATCGGATTCACCGGCTCCGGCACCATCGACGGCGCCGGCAACCTCATCACCGGCAACCCGGGCGCCGGGCAGGCCGACAAGATCATCTCGCTGACGCACTGCCAGAACCTCACCCTCAGCGGGATCACCCTGCGGCGCGGCGGCCACTTCGCGGCGCTCATCAACGGCTGCGACCACGTGGTCTCCGACCACCTCACCATCGACACCGCCGGCGACCGTGACGGCTGGAACGTCATCAGCACCACCAACGCCACGATCACCAACGCGCACATCGCGGCCAACGACGACGCGCTGGTCTTCAAGAGCGACTACGCGCTCGGCGCCAAACTGCCCAACGGGCATGTCACGGTGACGGGTTCGACGCTGTCGGCGAAGTGCTGCAACGCGCTGATGTTCGGTTCGGAGACCTGCGGCGACTTCACCGACTACCAGTTCCAGGGGATCATCATCACCGGCGCCTCCAAGTCCGGTCTGGGCATGGTGTCGATGGACGGCGCGAACATCACCGACGTCCACTACAAGGACATCACCATGACCGGCGTCCACTCGCCGATCATGCTGAAGATCGGTACCAGAAAACGCTGCGGCAACAGTCCCGGCGTCGGCCACATCAGCGGCATCACCTACGACCACATCACCGCGACCGGCGTCAGCCCGAACTTCAGCCCGACGCTGTGGGGCGAGTCCGGCGGCAACCGCATCAGCGACGTCACCTTCACCGGTGTCGACATCACCGTCCCCGGCGGCAGCGCGGCGATCTCCACCGCCGTGCCGAGCAACAACGCCACCGACTACAACCCCAACAGCATCGGCACCCGGCCCGCGTTCGGCTGGTACCTGCACAACGCGAACAACATCCACTTCATCGACTCCTCGGTACGGTTCGCCGCCAACGACAAGCGCCCGGCCGTCATCGCCAACAGCGGCAGCTCGGTGACCTTCGACCACTTCACCGCCCAGCGCGGCAGCGGCAGCGCCTACGACGTCGGATTCCAGACGGTCAGCGGCTACTGCGTCAGCGCCAGCGCCAACACCACCGGCGGCGCCCTGCGCGTCAACACCAGCGGCTCCAGCCAGAGCTGCGCCACCGCCGCCCCCCTCGACTCCCTGGACGGACCGGCATGAGGCACACCCGCCCACTGCGCTGGCTCGCGCTGGTCTCGCTGCTGCTGGGCACCGCCCTGCTGCTGCCGGGCACCGCGCGCGCCGACCTCACCAACCCGCGCCAGGACTTCCTGCGCGCCTCCACCGGCGGTCTGTTCCTGCACTGGGGCGAGCGCACCGCGCCCGCGCACACCAGTTGCAGCCAGTGGGAGAGCGATGTCACCAGCGGCGGCTGGACGCCCGACTACTGGGTGCAGGAGGCCCAGAAGCTGCACGTCCAGTACCTGGTGCTGGCCACCTTCCACAGCCGTCTCGGCTACGCCAGGCCCTGGCCGTCGGCGATCCCCGGCAGCTGCCACACCAAGCGCGACTTCCTGGGCGAGCTGATCAACGCCGCCAGTGCCAAGGGCCTGAAGGTCATCCTCTACATGACCGACGACCCCCAGTGGCACGACGACGGCGGCCATGAGTGGCTGGACTCGGCGGGCTTCTCGACCTACGCCGGGCACACGGTGGACCTGACCACCCGTGACGGCTTCGGGGAGTTCAGCTACGACAACTTCTTCGAGGTTATGAAGCGCTACCCGACCCTGGGCGGCTTCTGGATCGACAACGACAACCAGTACTGGCTCGACCACAACCTCTACCAGCAGATCTACCAGCAGCGCCCCAACTACACGCTCAGCAACAACAACGAAGACACGCCGATCATGGACATGATCAGCAACGAGCAGAAGACCGGCATGACGCCGTCGTACGACTACCCGCAGGCCCTCTACACCGCCCAACCCCGGCTCACCGAGGCGGACTTCAAGCTGCCCTCCACCGGGGCCTGGTGGTACGACGGCACCAACCCGAGCGTCGACAAACTGCTCACCCTGGGGCGGCTGATCACCAACGCCGGGTCCTCGGTGAAGGCGCTGATGGCCGAGACCGCGCAGGTCAACGGCACATTCCCGTCCAACCAGGAGGCGTTCAACAACTTCGCCAACGGCTACCTCAACCAGATCTGGCCGTCGATCAACGGCACCGAGGGCGGCGGCTACATGTACGGCGGCCTCAAGCCCGGGGCCTGGAACGACGGCGCCTACGGCGTCACCACGATCAGCAAGACCGACCCCGACCTCAACTACCTCCATGTCATCACCCCGCCGAGCACCGGCACGCTCAAGGTCCGCGACAACGGCTACCGGGTGTCGGCGGTCACCAACCTGCGCACCGGGGCGCCCATCGCCTTCAGCCAGTCCGGCGGCACGCTGACCCTGACCGGGCTCAGCGGCTGGGACCCGTACGACACCGTCTTCAAGGTCGTCACCGCCGGCCGCACCGGGATCTACCCGCCGTCCTCGTACACCGTGACGGCCAGTGCCGCGGCGAGCGGGCACCCCGCGACCGCGGCCGCCGACGGCAGCTATCTGACGTACTGGGACAACAACAAGAAGCTGCCGGTCACCCTCACCTACGATCTCGGCTCGGCGAAGACCGTGCGCTACCTCGGTCTCAACCAGCGGGAGGACTCGGTCAGTTACGCGCGCTCCGCGACCGAGACCTCGGCCAGGATCAACGCGTACAAGGTGCTGGAGAGCAACGACGGCTCCACCTGGACCTCGGTGAAGACCGGCACCCTGCCGAACCGGCGCGGGGTGGCCTTCGTCGACCTGCCGTCGGCGTCCACCCGCTATGTCCGGCTGGAGGTGGACTCCACCTACGCGGCCTCCACCGACACCGCCCACTACAAGCTGCTGCGGATGGACGAGAGCTGGCTCGGCTCGGCCTATCCCACCGCCTCCACCGGCAATCCCGCGGTGCGCTACGAGGCGGAGGCGGGCACGTACTCGGCAGGCAGCACGGTGGACACCAACCACCTGAACTACTCCGGCTCCGGATTTGTGAACACCGGCAACGCGGTGGGCGCGTACGAGGAGTGGACGGTGAACGCCGCCTCGGAGGGGAACGCGGCACTCACCCTGCGCTACGCCAACGGCACGACCACCGACCGCCCCGCCGATGTGCTCGTCAACGGCGCCACCGTCTCGGCGGGGCGCTCCTTCCCCGGCACCGGGAGCTGGGACACCTGGGCGGACTCCACCCTCACGGTGCCGCTGAAGGCCGGCGCCAACACCGTCCGGGTCGCCTCCACCACCGCGAACGGCGACGCCAACCTCGACTACCTGGAGGTGGCCCAGTGACCGGCCGTCCACGGCGCCTGAGGGCGCTGGTCTCCGCCGCGACCGGCCTGGCACTGGCCACCGCGGGACTCGCCGCCCTGTCCACGGCCGGGGCGCCCGCCTCGTACGCCTCGGACAACGGCCAGTCGCTGCGGCCCGCCATGGGCTGGAGCACCTGGAGCTTCGTACGCCGCACGCCGACCGAGGCCGCGGTCAAGGCCCAGGCCGACGCCATGGCCAGCAGCGGGCTGAGCGCCCATGGATTCGTCTACATCAACCTGGACGACTTCTGGCAGAAGTGCGACTCCAATGGATTCGTCGTCGACTCCTACGGCCGCTGGGCCGTGGACACGGCCAAGTTCCCCGACGGCATCAAGGCGCTGGCGGACTACGTCCACTCCAAGGGGCTGAAGTTCGGCTTCTACGTCACGCCGGGCATCGCCAAGAACGCCGTCACCAAGAACACACCGATAGAAGGGACGTCGTATCACGCCAAGGACATAGCGGACACCACCAAGACCGAGAAGAACTACAACTGCAAGAACATGTACTACCTCGACTACAGCAAGCCGGGAGCCCAGGACTTCGTGAACTCCTGGGCGAGGCAGTTCGCTTCGTGGGGGGTGGACTACCTCAAGATCGACGGCGTCGGCGCCGCGGACATCCCGGACGTCCAGGCGTGGGACACCGCGCTGCGGGCCACCGGACGGCCGATCAACTTCGCGCTGTCCAACAACCTGCCGGTCGCCGACGCCACCACCTGGAAGAAGCTGGCCAACAGCTGGCGGACCCAGGGCGATGTCGAGTGCTACTGCGGTCCGGGACCGAACGGCAGCGGCTATCCGCTGACCGACTGGTCGCATGTCTCCAGCCGGTTCACCACCGCGGCCACCTGGCAGCAGTACGCGGGCCCCGGCGGCTGGAACGACCTGGACTCGCTGGAGATCGGCAACGGGGACAAGGCGGGGCTCACCGCCGACCAGCGGCGCTCCGCCTTCACCCTGTGGTCGATGGCGTCCTCGCCGCTGCTGCTCGGCACCGACCTGACGGCGCTGGACGCCACCGACAAGGCGATGCTCACCAACGACCGGCTGATCGCGGTCGACCAGGACGGGGTGGCCGCCGCCCGGATCGTCAGCAGCGGAGTCAACCAGGTCTGGCGCAAGCGCGAGGCCAACGGCGACTACGTGGTGGCGCTGTTCAACACCGGCACCTCGGGCAGTTCCACGGTGAGCGTGAACTGGTCGCAGGTCGGCTTCTCCGGCAGCGCCCGGGTCACCGACCTGTGGTCGGGCGCCGACCTGGGCAATGTCAGCGGCTCGTACAGCGCGACCCTGCGCCCCGGCGAGACCCGGCTGATCCGGGCCAGACCGGCGAGTTCCCCGGCAGTGCGGTACGAGGCGGAGAACGGCACCTGGTCCACGGGAGGCACGGTGGACTCCAACCACCTGAACTTCTCCGGCACCGGGTTCGTCAACACCGCCAACGCGGTGGGCGCCTACGCGCAGTTCACGGTGGACGCGGCCGCGGCCGGGAACGCCACGCTGACGCTGCGCTACGCCAACGGCACCACCACCGACCGGCCCGCCGACCTCACCGTGAACGGCACGGTGGTCTCCGCGGGGCGCTCCTTCCCCGGCACCGGCTCCTGGGACACCTGGGCGGACGCCACGCTCACGGTGCCGCTGAACGCCGGCGCCAACACCTTCCGGGTCACCGCGACCACCGCCAACGGCGCGGCGAACCTGGACTACCTCGACCTGACCCAGCCCTGAGAGGGACTGCCCGATGACACCGACGCGCACCCGTAACCCCGAACACCGCACGCGAAGAGTCCGCGGCCTGCCCGGGGCGGCCCGCCGCGCCCGTACGCTCGTCGCGGGCGCGGTCGCCGCCGCGACCCTGGCGCTCGGCGTCACCGCGGTCGCGGCGCCCTCCGCCTCCGCCGCGGCCACCCGCTACGAGGCGGAGAACGCCGCCATCTCGCAGGGCGTGCTGGAGACCACGCACACCGGCTACTCCGGCACCGGCTACGTCAACGGCGACAACGTCTCCGGCTCCTCGGTGGAGTTCACGGTCAACGCCGCCTCCGCCGGGACCGCGACGGTCGCGATCAGGTACGCCAACGGCACCGCCGTCGACCGTCCCGCGGACGTCTCGGTCAACGGCGCGGTGGTCTCCGCCGCCCGTTCGTTCCCCGCCACCACCGACTGGAACACCTGGGCCACCTCGACGCTGACCGCCACGGTCGCCGCGGGCACCAACAAGATCCGGCTCACCTCGACCACCGCCAACGGCCTGCCCAACCTCGACTACCTCGACGTGACCGTCAGCGCGTCCGCGCCGAGCACCGACTACCAGGCCGAGGACGCCACGCTCTCGCAGGCCGCCGTCGCCACCAACCACACCGGTTTCACCGGCACCGGCTTCGTCGACTACACCAACATCACCGGTTCCTACGTGCAGTTCAGCGTGAGCGCGGCCACCGCGGGCAGCGCCAGCCTGGCCCTGCGCTACTCCAACGGCACCACGGTCGACCGGCCGATGACGATCACCGTCAACGGCGCCGTGGTCGCCACCGGCGTCTCCTTCCCGGCCACCACCGACTGGAACACCTGGGCCACCAAGACGCTCAACGCCCCGCTGAACGCGGGCAGCAACACCGTGCGGGCCACCGCCACCACGGCCAACGGCGGCCCCAACCTCGACAAGCTGACCGTCGGCGCGTCGGCCGACACCCAGCCGCCCACCACCCCCGGCGCCACCAGCTGCACGGCGATCACCGAGGACAGCATCACCCTCAACTGGGGCCCGGCCACTGACAACATCGGGGTCGCCGCCTACGACCTCTACGAGCACGGCAACAAGCTCGGCGAGACCGACGGGACGGCCACCAGCAAGACGATCACCGGGCTGACCGCCAACACCGCCTACAGCCTGTCGGTGATCGCCCGCGACGCCTCGGGCAACACCTCCACGGCCACCACCCCGATCGTCTGCACCACCCTGCCCAGCTCCGACACCACCGCGCCGAGCGCGCCGACCACCCTGGCGTACTCCGGCCTGACGGGCACCAGCGTCAAGCTGACCTGGGGCGCGTCCACCGACAACAAGGGCGTCACCGCGTACGACATCCGCAGCGCGGACACCGTCTACACCACGGTGACCGGCACCCCGCCCGCCACCTCCACCACGCTCACCGGACTCGCCTGCAACACCCCGTACACCCTCAACGCGGTGGCCAGGGACCAGGCGGGCAACACCTCGGCGCAGAGCAACACCGTCAGCTTCACCACGCCGTCCTGCTCCACCGACGGCGGCGCCCCGTCCTCCGTCACCACCCTGTCCACCGGCTGGACGATCCCGTGGGGCATCGGCTGGCTGCCCGACGGGCAGACCGCGCTGGTCACCGAGCGCGGTGACTACACCGACACCGGCAAGGAGGACGGCAAGGTCTGGAAGGTCACCCTCAGCGGGGCCAGGACCAGCGTCGGCAGCGTGCCGAACGTGGTGGGCACCAACGGCGAGGGCGGACTGCTCGGCGTCGCCATCGACCCGAACTGGACCACCAACCACTACGTCTACTTCATGCACACCGCCTCCGAGGGCAACCGGGTGGTCCGGATGACCTACAACGGCACCACGCTCAGCGGCTACACGATCCTGCTCCAGGGGATCAAGAAGAACCAGTACCACAACGGCGGACGGCTGGCCTTCGGCCCCGACGGCTACCTCTACGCCGCCACCGGCGAGGCGGAGACCCCCAACCTCGCCCAGGACAAGAACTCGCTCAACGGCAAGATCCTGCGGATGACCACCACCGGCCAGCCCGCACCCGGCAACCCGTTCGGCAACTACGTCTACAGCTACGGCCACCGCAACCCGCAGGGCCTGGTCTTCGACCGCAGCGGACGGCTGTGGGAGGCCGAGTTCGGCAACAGCTCCTACGACGAGCTGAACCTCATCAAGCCGGGCAACAACTACGGCTGGCCGACCTGCGAGGGCACTTGCTCCACCTCCGGCATGACCAACCCCAAGGCCACCTGGCCGGTCTCCCAGGCGTCGCCCAGCGGCATCACCATCGTCCGCAACGTCATCTACATGGCGGCGCTGCGCGGTGAGCGGCTGTGGCGTATCCCGATCAACGGCGACACCGAGAACGTCGGCGCCGCCAGCTCGTACTACGTCGGCACCTACGGCCGGCTGCGCACCGTCTCCAAGGTGCCGGGCGCGGACCAGCTCTGGCTGACCACCACCAACGCCGACAACAACGGGAAGGCGGCGGACGGCAGCGACAAGATCCTGCGGGTGTCGATCAGTTAGCCGACCTCCCCGCGCGGCTGAGGAGTTCGGATCAGGAGTTCAGCTCCGCCAGCAGCCGTAGCGTGTCCAGGTCGGGCCCGGTCACCAGCAGGTCGGTGACCGGGCCCGACCGCCATGCCGCCAGCCGGTCGGCGATCCGCTCGCGCGGGCCGACCAGCGAGATCTCGTCGGCGAAGGCGTCGGGCACGGCGAGCACCGCCTCCTCGCGGCGGCCCTCGGCGAAGAGGCCCTGGATCCGCTCGGCCTGCTCCTCGTACCCCATCCTGGCCATCAGTTCGGCGTGGAAGTTGCGGCCGCGGGCGCCCATCCCGCCGATGTAGAAGCCGAGCATCGCCTTCACCGCGAGCAGCCCCTCGGCCGGGTCGTCGCACAGGTGGGCGCGGACCAGCGGCGCCACCATGAACTCCTTGGGCGCCTCGGTGAGCGACGCCTCGTAGACGTCACCGCGGTACGGGGACCAGTACAGCGGCAGCCAGCCGTCGGCGATCCTGGCGGTCTGGGCGATGTTCTTCGGTCCCTCGGCGCCCAGCAGGACCGGCAGGTCCGACCGGAGCGGGTGGGTGATGGACTTCAGCGGGCGGCCCAGCCCGGTGCCGTCGTCCCCGGTGTACGGGTGGCTGTGGAAGCGCCCGTCCAGCCGGACCGGTGCCTCGCGGCGCAGCACCTGGCGGATCACCTCGACGTACTCACGGGTCGCGGTGAGCGGGCTGGCCGGGAACGGGCGGCCGTACCAGCCCTCGACGACCTGCGGTCCCGACAGCCCGAGGCCGAGCATCATCCGGCCGCCGGACAGATGGTCGAGGGTGAGCGCCTGCATCGCGGTGGCGGTGGGGGAGCGGGCCGCCATCTGCGCGATACCGGTGCCCAGCCGGATCCGCGTGGTCTGCGCGGCGATCCAGGTCAGCGGGGTGAAGGCGTCGGAGCCCCACGCCTCCGCGGTCCACACCGAGTCGTACCCGAGGCGCTCCGCCTCCTGGGCGAGCCCGACATGGCCCGGGTCGGGGCCGCGGCCCCAGTAGCCGAGAGCGAGTCCGAGCCGCATGAACGCCTCCTGGAATCGGCGGATCCAACGAATCTGACGGTGCGTCAGAGAGAAGTCGAGGGTAACGCGGGCGGGCGGGGCCCGAGAAGAGCGAAGCGGCCGGTGCCCCCTGTCGGAGACACCGGCCGCTGCCGTGGTGCTGCATGGCCCCAGCGGGCCGGGGTCAGCCGCGCTGGATGCCGCTGCTGTCCTGCAGGACGCCGCGACGGCCGTCCTGTGTCTGGGCGATGAGCTGGGCGCCGCGCTGCTCCACCGCGAGGTACCAGGTACCCGGGGTGAGTTCGGCGATCTGCGCGCCCGGGTTGTTCTCGTCGAACAGCGGACGCGGCACCGGCACCGCGAACCAGAACGCGGTGAAGTCCCCGGCAGGCGCGGGCGCCGCGGCGGCCGGCTGCGGCGCCTGGGCACCGTACGGCTGCTGCTGGCCCTGGGCCGGCTGGCCGCCCTGGCCGAACGGGTCCACCGACTGCGGGCCACCGGGGTAGCCGTAACCGGCCTGCGGCGGACCGGCCGCGTAGGGCTGCGCACCCGCGGGACCGCCGACGCCGTACGGCGCCTGCGCGGGCCTGGGAGCGCCCATCAGCGGGGCCTTGAGCGCGGGCAGCCGGTCCGCGAGGACCGCGGCGGCAGCCATACCCAGACCGAAGATCAGCGTCAGCCAAGCCCCCGCGCCCTTGCTGATGCCGTCGTTCGCTCCGTTGCCGGCCGCGGACGGGACGATGGTGGAGAACGTCGACCACAGAGCCGACCAGCCGACGAACACCGCCAGCGCGGTGCCCCACTGCGGCAGGGTGAGACCGATCAGCTGCCGGCCCGCGGGCTGGCTGCGCGCGAACACGAACAGCGCCGCGGACGCCAGCGCGGCCAGGGTCACGGTGGGAAGCAGGGGGAACAGGGCCGGGCTCCACGAGCTGGCCGACTTGTCGCCATCGCCGGTCTTGAAGGAGAAGTACGGCAGGAACGAGGAGATCAGCAGCAGCACCGCTGCTCCGATCACCGCGCCGTCTCCTCGGGTCAGGGAGCGGATGTTCACGTCAGGTCCTGTCCTTTGTCAGATTCGGTGGTTCGGTGGTTCGGTGTTTCAGTGGTGAAACGCGGGGCGGCGCGCATTTGCGGTGCCCCATCGTACGGGTGTGATCTTGGGCTCGGGACCGGGTATGGCCAATGGTGCACGATCCATACCGGACTGCTACAGCCCTGTCACCTCTTCCCTTCGAGGAAGGCGGTGAGTCCGTCGGCGATGCCCTGAGCAGCGTGCTGCCGCCAGGCGGGATCCGTCAACGACTTCGCGTCACGCGCGTTGCGCATGTTGCCGCATTCGATGAACACCTTCGGCACGAGGGAGAGGTTGAGCCCGCCGAGATCGTCGCGGACCATCAACCCCGTACCGCCGCCGAGATAGTTCGCGAAGGGCTCGCCGGTCGCCGAATGGAAGTGCGTACGCAGTGTGGTGGCCAGCAGATATGAAGGCGCCGCGATCTTGCGGGTGTCCGCGATGCCCGCGTGCAGCGACTTCGGCGCGATCACATGGAAGCCGTAACCGGTCGAGGGCCCGCCGTCGGCGTGGATCGACAACGCGGCGTCCGCGTGCGCGTTGTTCCCGATCCGGGCGCGCTCGTCGACGCACGGGCCGTACGGCCGGTTGCCGTCCTGGGTGAACACCACCTTCGCGCCGAGCGCGGTCAGCAGCGTCCGCACCCGGCGGGAGACGTCCAGGGTGTACGACGCCTCCGGGTAACCGGCGTTGGTGGCCGTCCCCGTGGTGTCGCACTCCTTGTAGTTCGTCCCGATGTTCACCAGCCGGTTGATCTCGGTGGTGTGCTGCGCGTTGGTCAGGTTGTGGCCCGGGTCGATGACGACGACCTTGCCCGCCAGCGGCTTCGGCGGGTGCGTGAAGGTCGGCGCCGGGCGGGTCGGCGGCGGCGCCTTGGCGGTCGACCGCGCGGTGGGTGAACCGGTGCTCGTGGTGTCGGCGCCGGTGCTGTCCGCGCCGTCCGCGGAGGTGCCGGAGCCGGGCGTCCAGGGGTCGGCCGACGCGCCCTTGTCGGCCCGCACGCTGGAGTCGGCGGCGGGGCCGGAACCGTTCGTCGCCCGGTATGCCAGCCCGCCCGCGAGGCAGAGCGGAGCCGCGACGGCGAGTGCGATGACCAGGGGCCGCCGTCGTCCGCCCCCGCGAGACTCGTTCCTGAACACGCCCGCGACTCTATCGGCACCGTCATGCACATCGCATCGGCCCCAGGTCGCGGGCGCCTTCGCTACGCCGTGAACACGCCCGGTACGCGCCGCAGTACGCGCAGTGACCGGGTCGCGGAGACCTCCTCGAAGACCCCGGAATCCAGCGCCCGCCGGTACACCCGGTACGGCGCCTGCCCGCCGTCCTCGGGGTCCGGGAAGACGTCGTGGATCAGCAGCAGACCGCCCTCGGCGACCAGCGGCGCCCAGCCCTCGTAGTCGCCGGACGCGTGCGCGTCGGTGTGCCCGCCGTCGATGAAGACCAGCCCGAGCGGCTGCCGCCACACCTTCGCCACCTGCGGCGACCGGCCGACGACGGCGATGACGTACTCCTCCAGGCCCGCCGCGTGCAGCGTCCTGCGGAAGGTCGGCAGGGTGTCCATCAGACCGACCTCGGGGTCGACCAGCGAGGTGTCGTGGTACTCCCAGCCCGGCTGCTGCTCCTCGCTGCCGCGGTGGTGGTCGACGGTGACGGCCACCGTGCCCGCGTTCCTCGCGGCGTCGGCCAGCAGGATCGTGGAGCGCCCGCAGTACGTCCCGACCTCCAGCAGCGGCAGCCCCAGCAGTGCGGCCTCCTTGGCGGCGTCGTGCAGGGCGAGCCCCTCGTCGAGCGGCATGAACCCCTTGGCGGCCTCGAACGCCGCGACCACATCAGTCATGCGCACACCCTAGGGCCTGCCGCTGACCTCATGACTCTTCCCCCTTAATGGAACACGTTCTAGTATGCGCGGCCATGGACACAGGTCTTCAGGCGTATGTCGTCGGTGTGGGCATGACCAGGTTCGAGAAGCCAGAGACGCGCGAGTGGGCGTACTGGGACATGGCCAGGGAGGCGGGGACGGCGGCGCTCGACGACGCCGCGATCCCGTACGACCTGGTCGAGCAGGTGCCGGTGGGCTACTGCTTCCAGACCTCGACGGCGGGCCAGCGGGCCGTCTACGAACTCGGCCTGACCGGCGTGCCCGTCTACAACGTCAACAACAACTGCGCCACCGGCGCCACCGCCCTCATGCTCGCCCGCCAGCTCGTCCAGGGCGGCATCGCCGACTGCGTCCTCGCGCTCGGCTTCGAGCAGATGAAGCGCGGCGCGCTGGGCGGCGGCGCGGGCGGCGGGGACTTCGCGACCTCGCCCGTCGCCCGGCACTACGGCGTGATGGCCGCCCGGCACGGCTTCGAGGCGACCCCACCCACCGCCCAGCTCTTCGGCAACGCCGCCCGCGAGCACATGGAGCGGTACGGCACCACCCCGCAGCAGCTCGCCGCCGTCGCCGAGAAGAACCACCGGCACTCCGCCGACAACCCCGACGCGCAGTTCCGGGACGTCTACGACCTCGACGCCGTCCTCGCCTCCCGCACCGTGCACGCCCCGCTCACCAAACTCCAGTGCTCACCGACCTCCGACGGCGCCGCGGCCGCCGTCGTGGCCTCGGCCCGCTTCGTCGCCGCGCACGGCCTCGCCGACCGGGCGGTGGAGATCGCCGGGCAGGCCATGACCACCGACACCGGCGAGTCCTTCGCCTCGGGATCGTGCATCGACGTCGTCGGGCAGCCGATGTCCCGCGACGCCGCCCGCCAGGTCTACGAGAGGTCCGGGCTCGGGATCGGCGACGTGGACGTCATCGAGCTGCACGACTGCTTCTCCGTCAACGAACTGCTCACCTACGAGGCGCTGGGCATGTGCGCGCCCGGCGAGTCCGGCAAGCTCGTCGCCGACGGCGCCACCACGTACGGCGGCCGGTGGGTCGTCAACCCGTCCGGCGGGCTGATCTCCAAGGGCCATCCGCTGGGCGCCACCGGGCTGGCCCAGGTCACCGAGCTGGTCAGGCAGCTGCGCGGCGAGGCGGGCCCGCGCCAGGTGCCGGACGCGCGGGTCGGCCTGGCCCACAACATCGGCCTGGGCGGCGCGGCGGTCGTCACGATGCTGCGGCGGTAGCGGGCCGCGGGTCGGGGGTCGGGCGGCACCGGAGGCGTAGGTCGAAATCCCGATGCTTCCGTGACAGTCCGCACGGCAGCATGGACCCCATGAGCGATCTCCTGGGACAACGCGAGCGAATAGACGGCAGCTCCCCGCGCTCGACGCCACCCGCGTGGGCGGTGCTGATGGCCGTCTGCGCCGGGCAGTTCCTGGTGGTCCTCGACGTCTCCGTGGTCAATGTGGCGCTGCCGTCCATGCGGACCGCCCTCGGCCTCGGCGAGACCGGACAGCAGTGGGTGGTCAACGCCTACGCCCTGACCTTCGCCGGATTCCTGCTGCTCGGCGGCCGGGCCGCCGACCTCTTCGGGCGCAAGCGCACCTTCCTCACCGGCCTCGCCCTCTTCACCGTGGCGAGCCTGGCGGGCGGCCTCGCCCAGTCCGGGGGCATGCTCATCGGCGCCCGCACCCTCCAGGGCCTCGGCGCGGCGGTCCTCGCCCCCACCACCCTGGCGATCCTCACCACGTCCTTCCCGGAGGGCCCGGAACGCACCCGCGCGATCGGCACCTGGACCGCCGTCGGCGCGGGCGGCGGCGCGGCGGGCGGCCTGGTCGGCGGCCTGCTCACCGACTATCTGTCCTGGCGCTGGGTGCTGCTGGTCAACGTGCCGATCGGCGTCCTCGTCATCGTCGGCGCCACCCTGTGGCTGCGCGAGAGCCGCAGCGGCGCCGTCCAGCGCCTCGACATTCCCGGCGCCGTCCTCGTCACCAGCGGCGTCGCGTCCCTCGCCTACGGCATCGCGCAGAGCGAGTCGCACTCCTGGACGTCCGCCGCCTCGGGGCTGCCGGTGCTCGGCGGACTGCTGCTGCTCGCGGTCTTCGTCGCCGTCGAGGCCAGGACCGCCCAACCGCTGATGCCGCTACGGCTGTTCCGGATCCGGTCGGTGTCCGCGGCCAACACCGTCCTGCTGGCGTGCGGCGCCGCGACCTTCGCCACCTGGTACTTCCTGTCCCTCTATATGCAGAACGTGCTGCACTACAGCCCGGTGCGGGCCGGACTGTCCTTCCTGCCGCACACCATCGCCATCATCGTCGGCTCCAAGCTGGCGCCCCGGCTGATGAGCCGGATCGACGGCCGGATCGTCGGCGCCGTGGGCGGCCTGCTGTCCGCCGCGGGCCTCGCCTGGCAGAGCCGCCTTTCCGTCGACGGCCACTTCCTGACCTCGATCCTCGGCCCCGGCGTCTGCACCATGTTCGGCGCGGGCCTGATGCTCACCCCGATCGCCGCCGCGGCCACCTCCGGCGTGGGCATCGGTGAACAGGGCCTCGTCTCCGGCCTCCTCAACACCTCCCGCCAGCTCGGCGGCGCCCTCGGCCTCACCATCCTCGCCACCGCCGCCGCCGACCGCATCTCCACCCGCACCGCCGCCGGCACCCCCGCCCCCCACGCCCTCGCCTCCGGCTACTCCCTCGCCTTCCTCCTGGGCGCCACCTGCCTCCTCATCGGCACCGCCCTCACCGCCCTCCTCCCCAAGCCAGTGCCCCGCTAGGGGCGCGGGGAACTGCGCGCGTCGGGCGGAGGCGGACGTGCCCCGAAGGGGCGCGGGGAACTGCGCGCCCAGTTGGTACGAGACCGGCACTCGGCCACCGCCCCCAGCGCGGCACCCCGGAGGCCGCCGCACCCCGGTGGCCGCCTCACCCGGGGGCCCGGGGGGCCCTAAAGCCACCCGTTCTGCCTGGCCGTCCTGACGGCCTCCATCCGATTACGGGTCCCCGTCTTCCCAATCGCCGCCGACAAATAATTCCGCACCGTCGACTCCGACAGAAAGACCCGCCCCGCGATATCGGCGACGGTCGCGCCGTCGGACGCCGCGTTCAACACGTCCTGCTCGCGCGGCGTGAGCGGACTCGGCCCCGCACTCAGCGCCGCCGCGGCCAGAGCGGGATCAATCACCCGCTCCCCCCGCAGCACGCGCCGAATCGCGTCCGCCAGATCCTCCACCGGCCCGTCCTTGACCAGGAACCCCCCGGCCCCCGCCTCCATCGCCCGCCGCAGATACCCCGGCCGCCCGAAGGTCGTGAGAATCAGCACCCGGCACGACGGCAGCTTCTCCCGCAGCTCCGCGGCCGCGTCCAGCCCGCTGCGCCCCGGCAGCTCGATGTCCAGCAACGCGATGTCAGGCCGCGCCGCCAGCGCCTCCTCCACGATCCGGTCCCCGGCCCCGACCTGCGCGACGACCTCGATGTCGTCCTCCAGATCCAGCAGCAGCGCCAACGCGCCCCGCATCATCCCCTGGTCCTCCGCGAGAAGGACTCTGATCGACGCGGACTGCTCACCGGCGGACTCTGTCATGGGTCCACCCTAGACACTCGGCCCTCCGCCCCAGGCCCCACGGAGATCAACCTGTGGACGTACTCCCGGTCAGTCGCGAGGGGGAGCGACCACCGGCCCGGCGGATGACGACGCCGTGTGCCGCGCGGTGACATCGTCGAGCGGTCGGTTCGCCTCGCCTCACCGGAGTCCTTGATGTCCCGTCAGTTCCCGTCGCCCGAAAGCCGGATGACCACCGCCCCGCGCTGGGCGGTCCTCGCCGCCTGGGCGACCGTGCTGTGCACCGTCCCCTCGTGCGTGTGGCGGCTCTCCCTCGGCTTCGGGGTGGACGTCGGCTTCACCGGCCGACTGGGCTCGATGTACAAGGGGACCGACATCATGGTCTACGTGCTGATCCTGTCGGTGGCCTCGCAGGCGGCGGCCTGCCTCACGCTCGGACTGGTACGGCCGTGGGGCGAGCGGATCCCGCGCTGGGTCCCGCGGCTGGGCGGCCGCCGCATCCCGCCACCGGCGGCGGTCATACCCGCGGCCCTGGGCGCCGTGGCGGTGACGGCGCTGTGCGCCGCGGTCACACTGGTGCCCGGCGGGCCGCTGGACAACCCCGACTTCCCGCAGGGCGCGGCGGGCATGATCATGGACCTCTGCTACGCGCCCCTGCTGCTCTGGGGGCCGCTCGTCGCCGCCCTCACCGTCGCCTACGCCCGCCGCCGCCGGGCGGGCGCCCTGGCCGCCTAGGCCCAGGCCGGTGTCCAGGTCTCCCCGGCGGAGCGGCCGGAGCGGCCCGAGCGGTCGGAACGTCCGGCGCTGAAGTGGGCGAGGAGGGCGGCGAGTGCCGGGTGCGGGTTGTCGCGGTGCCAGAGGAGTGAGTGCGGGTAGACGGGGGTCGGGTCGTGGACGGCGATCCGGCGCAGGTCGTGCTCGGCGGGCCAGACGAGGTGCGTCTGCTCGCCGACGAAGGTCGCCAGTGACGGGGATTCGGCGAGGGTGTCGAGCAGGGGCTGGGTGCCGAAGTCGGGGCCGGTGACCTCGATGACGAGCCCGAACGCGGCGGCGAGGTCGTCGTAGTACGCGGCCCACTCGGTTCCGGGCACGATGCCCGGCATCCAGATCCGGTGCCCGGCGAGCTGGGCCGGTGTGACCGCGCGGGCGGTGGCCAGTTCGTGGACGGGTCCGGTGAGGAACTGGATCGGCTCGTCGAAGGCCCGGACGGCCCCGATGCCGTCGGGGAGCCGCCTGCCGGGCATGGTGACGGCGCGGAAGGACGCGTCGATCGCGCCGGACCGGAGGGCGTCGACGGCCGCGTCGGCGTCGAAGAGGGTCACGACATCGAGTTCGACCTCGGGATACGCGCGATGGAAGTCGCCCAGCACGGCGGCAGGAGCGAGCCGCCGGCCGATCACGTCGACGCGCAGTGCGCGGCGCCCCGGACGTACGGAAGCGACCGCCCGCTCCTCGGCCCGCAGCAGATCGCGGGCGTGGGGCAGGAACGCCTGTCCGTCGACGGTGGGCTTCGCTCCCCGCGCGGTGCGGGTGAACAGCCGCACACCGAGGCTCCTCTCCAACGCGGCGATGCGTTTGGAGACCGCCTGCTGGGTGATCGACAACTCCGCCGCCGCGTCCTGGAACCGCCCTGCGTCCGCGGCGGCCACGAACGTACGCACGGCATCGAGATCCACGCCGGTGATCGTACGTGCACAACGAACGGTTGTGGCTCCGAGGTCAACCGGTTGTTTGCTCCCGCCGCGCACCGCGCGCTTGGATGCCGGTGGTCAGCGGGTGCGGTGTAGGTGCGGGTGCGGGTCGGCGAGAGGTGCGGTGGGCATGCCGGGTAGGCGGCGGGCGCTGGGGCGGCGGTTCGGGTGGCTGTGGGCGGCGTACGCGGTCAGCTCGTACGGCACCGGGCTCGGGTTCGGCGCGTTCCCGCTGATCGCGATCCTCGTACTGCACTCCGGGCCGACGCAGGTGGCGGCGCTGGCCGCCGCCGGGCGGGCGGTGGGGGCCGTGCTGGCGGTGCCGCTCGGTCCCTGGGTGGAGTTCCGCCACAAGCGGCCGGTCATGGTGGCGATGGACCTGACGCGGTGCGCGGCGCTGCTGAGCGTCCCGGCCGCGTTCGCGCTCGGCCTGCTCAGCTTCGCCCAGCTCCTCCTCGTCTCCGTCGTCGTCGCCGCGGCCAACATCGCCTTCAACGCGGCCAGCGGCGCGTTTCTGAAATCACTCGTCCCGCCGGAGGACCTGCTCGTCGCGAACGCCCGGTTCGAGTCGACGATGTGGACGTCGACGGTGCTCGGCCCCCCGCTCGGCGGCGCCGCGGTCGGGATCTTCGGCCCGGTGACGACCGTGGTGGCCGACGCGGTCAGCTACCTGCTGTCGGCCCTGGGTATCCGCGCCATCGGCGGGACGGAGTCGCCGCCCGTCCGGAGCGGCGCGCAGCGGCTGCGGGCAGGCGATCTGCTCGACGGCTGGCGCCACATCCTCACCCACCCCACCCTGCGCCCGCTGTTCTTCAACGTGCTCATGGTCAACGGCCTGATCATGGCCTCCGAGCCGCTGCTCGCCGTACTCCTGCTGGGCCACCTCGGATTCGCGCCCTGGCAGTACGGTCTGGTGTTCGCGGCCCCGTGCGTCGGCGGTCTCGTCGGCTCACGCCTCGCGCGCCCCCTCGCGGCGCGGTTCGGACGGCACAAGGTGATGCGTACCGCCGGGATACTGCGGGCGTGCTGGCCGCTCGGCCTGGCGTTCGTCCGGCCCGGTGTCCCCGGGATGGTCCTCATCATCGTGCTCCAGCTCGGACTGGTGACCTTCATCGGCCTGTTCAACCCGATGCTGGCCACCTACCGGCTCGAACACACCGCCCCCGACCGCGTCGCGCGCACCCTGACCGCGTGGTCGGTCAGCACCAGCGCCAGCATCGCGGCCCTGACCGCCCTCTGGGGTCTGCTCGGCGCCCTCACCAGCCCCCGCATCGCGATCGCCGCCGCGGGCGTACTGCTCCTCGCGTCCCCGCTCCTCCTCCCGCGCCGCGCTCCCACCCCCGCCCCCCTCCTCGACGCAGACCCCGGCCCCGAACCCGCCCCGACCCGGGCGTAGTTCCGCCCACACCACCTTCCCCGGCCCCTCCCTGTCGGCGACCCCCCACCGGCCCCCGCTCAGCGCGTCCACCAACGCCAGCCCCCGCCCCCGCTCCTCGTCCGCCCCCGCCTCCCGCACCCGCGGCCGCCCCTCACCCCGGCTGTCATGCACCTCGATCCTGACCCCGCCCGCCCGCGGTACGAGCCGCGTCCCGATCGACCGCCCCGCCACCCTCGCGTGCTGCATCGCGTTGGTCAGCAACTCCGCCAGCACGAGCGCCGCCGCCTCTTGCAGTTCCTGGCCGAGTCCCCACTCGGCGACGGTCTCCGTCAGCACATGCCGGGCCCGGTGAATCTCCTTGGGCGTCGCCGCCCAGAGCTGTACGGCCGAGCGGGGTGGTGCGTCGTGCATGGCGCTGCCTCCGAAGCGAGCGTGGGGGTAGGGCGAAGTCCTCGCCGAGGGTGAGGAGTTCGCAGCGCTGTGTGAGCGTCTGCCTGCCAGCGTGGCAGCGGGGGAGCTACGGTGGTACCGCTCGGCGGAATTCTGTTCGTCAAAATCAGACGTGAATTTCCACGCCCAATAGGCGAGTTCACGACGTTTGTCGGCACCTCCCGCTGCGGCGCAGAAGGTTCCTTGCACGCCTGGAACCTTCACCGACACACTGGAACACAGCGCGGAGGAGAAGCAGATGATCACGGACGTAGAGGCGGCGACCCCCGCGCTCTGCCGTCTCCAGTTAGGGAGCGAACTGCGCCAACTGCGCCTGGCCTCCGGCCTCAAGGGCGCCCAGGTGGTCAAGAAGCTCCGGTGGAGCCCGTCGAAGCTCACGCGGCTCGAAACCGGCGAGAACTCCTCCGTGGAGCCGGATGACGTACTGGCGCTGTGCGACATCTACCAAGCTGACGCCGAGGCGCGCGAACGACTGCACGGATACGCCGTCGTCACCCGTATCAAGCGGGACTGGTGGCTCTCCCGCGAGTACCGCCCGGTGGTCAACCCGGGTTTGAGGGCCTTCCTCGACCTGGAGGCCACCGCGACCTCGCTCCAGACCTACGAGTCCGAGTTCGTCCCGGGCCTACTCCAGACCGAGGCGTACGTGCGCGCGATCCACCAGATCCATCAGCGGGCACGCGAGGCGCTGTCAGCCCAGGACCTGGACCGTACGGCCACCGTTCGCACAACGCGGGCAGCGGTGCTCAGCCGCCCTGACACACCGCTGAAGTTCACCGCCATCATCAACGAAGCGGTGCTGCGTAGGGCGGTGGGTCAGCCGCCGGTCATGCGCGATCAACTCGCCCACATCGTGGATGTGGTGGAGTCCCGGCCCAACGTCCGCGTACAGGTCGTGCCGTTCCGCGTCGGCGCGCACGCGGGCATGGAAGGGTCGTTCTTCCTTTTCCACTTTCCGGAGCGGCTTGCCCTCAAGCCGATGGTCTACCTGGAAAACCTGTCGGACGCATGGGTCAAGCGGGGCGATAGTGAGGTCGAACGCTACCGAGACGCGTTCACCGACCTCCAAGCCCTCGCGCCGGGACCGCAGGAGTCCCTGAGCATGATCAAGGAAGCAATTAAGGAGCATTGATAGCGATGACCTTCATAGCTGAAGCTCTCGGCGGCGCCGACTGGTTCAAGTCCAGCTACAGCAACGCTTCCGGCGGCGCCTGCGTTGAGGCCGCCCGCCTGGGCACCGGCTCGATGGCCGTGCGCGACTCCAAGGACCCCGAGGGCCCGGCCCTGGTCTTCCCGGCCGAGGCGTGGGCCGCCTTCGCGACGGCGGTTCGCGGGGGCGAATTCCCCGCCTGTTGAACGGGCCGGTGAAGGAGCATTGATGATGTTCAAGCCCGACGCTCTCAGCGGCGCCGAATGGTTCAAGTCGAGCCACAGCAACGACCAGGGCGGCAATTGCGTTGAGGCCGCCCGCCTGGGCACCGGCTCGATGGCCGTCCGCGACTCGAAGGACCCCCAGGGCCCGGCCCTGGTCTTCACACCGGAGGCGTGGTCCGCCTTCGCCGCCGCCGCGCGCAGCGGCGAGTTCCCCGCGGCCTGACGCAAGGCCGATTCGGCGCCCCCAGCGGCCCCGCGGCTTCGGCCGCGGGGCCGTTGGCGTACCCGGAAACAACGGATCGCTTGACGGGGGTACCGGCTAGCCTCCATGGTTAGCTACATGAGTAATGAACCGACGAACCGCGAGACGCGGTGGTCGGCGTGAAGGACGACGGGCGGCCGCTGTTCCTCCAGATCGCCGAGAAGATCGAGAACTCGATCGTCGACGGAAGCCTGGCCGCGGACACCCAGGCGCCCTCGACGAACGAGCTCGCGGCCTTCCACCGGATCAACCCGGCGACGGCGGCGAAGGGCATCAACCAGCTCGTCGCCGACGGGATCCTCTACAAGAAGCGGGGCATCGGCATGTTCGTCGCCACGGATGCCCGCGCCCAGCTGCTGGAGCGGCGGCGCGGGGACTTCACGCGGCAGTTCCTCGCCCCGCTGATGGCGGAGGCGGGCAAGCTCGGCATGGAAGCCGAGGAGATCAAGAAGCTGATCGACCTCTGGGAGCCCGAACAATGAACGTGGTGCGCACATCCGGGGTGACCAAGCAGTACGGTTCCCTCGCCGCGCTCGCCGGGGTGAGCGTGGAGCTCGCCGAGAACACCATCCACGGCCTGCTGGGCCGCAACGGCGCGGGCAAGACCACGCTGATGCGTATCCTCACCGGCCAGGACTTCGAGACCGGCGGCACGGTGGAGGTCTTCGGGCAGCACCCGTACGAGAACGCCGAGGTGCTCTCGCGGGTCTGCTTCATCAAGGAGAGCCAGCAGTACCCGGAGAAGTTCCGGGTCCGGCACGCGCTCCGGGCGGGCGAACTGCTCTACGAGAACTGGGACAGCGCGTATGCCGCGGCGCTGCTCGCGGACTTCGCCGTACCGGCCGACCGGCTGATCGGCAAGCTCTCCCGGGGCCAGCTCTCGGCGGTCGGGGTGATCATCGGGCTGACCGCGCGCGCTCCGCTGACCCTTTTCGACGAGCCGTACCTGGGCCTGGACGCCGTGGCGCGCCAGTTGTTCTACGACCGGTTGCTGGCCGACTTCGCCGAACACCCGCGCACCATCGTGCTCTCCACCCACCTGATCGACGAGGTCAGCGACTTGATCGAGCATGTCGTCCTGCTCGACCGGGGCCGGGTGCTCATCGACGCCGACGCGGAGACGCTGCGGGGCGAGGCCGTCGCGGTGAGCGGGCCGGCCGACGCCGTCGAGCGATTCGCCGCAGGCTACGAGGAGTTGCACCGCGAGCGGATCGGCGGCTCGCTGCGCGTCACCCTCGTCGGCGCCCGGGACCGGTACGAACCCGGGCTGGACTTCGAGCCGGTCTCGTTGCAGCAACTGGTCGTCCGTACCACCCAACGCCACGACGTGCCGGTCGCCGCCGGGAAGGAATCCTGATGACACGCCTGCTCGACATCGCGCGGATCCAGTTGGTCAACTGGCCCGCCCTGGTCGCCTATCCGCTGGGCCTGCTGGTCGCGATGCCCCTGCTGGGCTGGGGCATCGACGTCTCCAACGGCGAAACGGGCGGATCCCCGCACGCGATCTTCCTGCTGCCGATGGTGTGGGGCGTCGTCGCGAGCGGGCACTTGCAGTCCATGACCCAGGTCTTCCCGTTCGCGCTCGGGCTCGGTGTGACGCGCCGCCGGTTCGCCGCGGCGACGGCGCTGGTCGTCACGGCGCAGGCGCTGCTCCTCGGGCTGGGGCTGGTGGTGTGCGCCGCCATCGAGCGGGCGACCGGCGGCTGGGGCCGGGAAGCCCGTATCTTCGGGCTCGGCGCGCTGCGCACGGACGACCCGTTCACGCAGTGGCTCTCCTACAGCGGTCTGATCATCGGCGCGTCGGCGCTCTGCGTGCTCGTCGGTACGGTGTTCCAGCGGTGGCGGCAGACCGGGATCTACCTCTCGGTCTTCGGCACCACCGCACTGCTGGCCGGGATCGGTTCGCTGGCGTCCAGCCAGAACTGGTGGCCCGCGATCGGGCGGTTCTTCGACGACTGGCCCTCACTCACGGTCTTCACCGCCTTTCCGCTGGCTCTCGCGCTGGCACTCGGCGGTGCGGCGTGGCTGGTGCTTCGCCGTGCGACTCCCTGATCATCCCCAAAGAGGCAATATTGCCCCCGCGCTCCTGACTCTTTTTCACATCAAATGCGGCGCCGCGTAGTTGGCGTAATTGCGCAACCTCTGAGGTACCTCAAGTTTGGTGAAGACCGCTTGACCGTGCCACTGCCCGCTCCGTAGGTTCTGCGCATGGCAACTCCGAGAACGGGGTTACGGGGTCTCGCTTTTATGCGAGAGACAGGAGAAACTCCCTTGACCAGGGGGAAATACAGAATGAGCAGCCTGCTGCTCGCGGCAGGTTCTCTCGCCACAGCGGCCGTACTGCTGCCGCAGGCGTCCGCGCAGGCTCAGGAATCCAGCGCTTCGGCCGTACCCGCCAACTATTCCGATCTGCTTTCCAGCGGTGCTCCCATACCGCTGGCATCGGCGGCAACTCCGGAAGCGCAGAAGTTCGAGGAGGTGGCGACCACCTTCGGTGTCTCCGACGCGGACCAGCAGCAGATGCTGCAGAACGGCACGTGGACGAGCTACCCGGTCTACGCCGCCACCTCCATCGACGACGGCGTCACCGACGATGACGACGACGCGACCTCGCCGATCAACGGCGTCCAGTCCGTCGTGACGATCGAACCGCAGGTCAACGGCAGCTTCGACTCGGCCAACAGCGGCGCTCCGGTGACCGACTCGTCGCCCGACAGCGGCGGCTACATCTGCACCCACGGCGACAACCCGACCTACACCGTCTACGCGTTCAATGTCGCCCGGCGCAAGATCTACCGCTATTCCCTCCACGAGGGTTTCTGCCGGGAGGGATTCCAGCAGACCGTCCACAGCTTCGACTCCGCTCCCACCATCCACCACCACGTATACGGCTGGGCCTCGGTGGCCGGCTGGAGCTGGGGCGGTCAGGACCTTTCCGGCACCAAGGGCCCCGAGTTCTACACCACCCTCGGTAAAAGCCACGGCGGCGTCCGCACCTGGCGCGAGGGCCAGTTCAACTACTCACCCATCCGCGTCCCCGTAGGCCAGATCCAATACTTCCCCTGGATCCACCTATACGGCCGCGGAAACGGCACCGTCAGCGCCACCTGGGACATCGACTGACATTCCCCGCACCCCCCAAAAAAGCCTTCTCCCCTGCACCATGAAACAAAAAGCGCCGCCCGGCCCGACCACCCGGGCGGCGCTTCCCCGTCTCCTTCCACCCAGGGCTGCGGATGGCCGGATCGGGGCGGCGCGAAACCGCCGTCCGGGGGCAGAAGCCGGGAAAGGGGTTCGAGGCGGGCCGCCGGAGGGACAGGTTCTGCGGCGGCGGGAGGAGCGAGGTGCGCAGTGGACCGTACGGAGCTGTACTGGCTGGTGGCCGGCGTCGCGGTGCTCGCGCTGCTCAGTGCGGTGATCGCGGTGCGGGTCCTGCTGAAGCTGGTGCGGGCGCGGCGGCTGCTGAAGTCCACCGGGATGCCGCTGTCCACCAAGGCCATGTTCTGGGGGTCGATCGCCTACCTGATCTGGCCGGTGGACCTGCTGCCCGATCCGATCTACCTGGACGATCTCGGCTTCCTGATGCTCGCACTGCGCTCGGTGCACGCGGCGCTAGGCCGTTCCGGGGCAGCGGCCGGTTCCGGCGAACTCGATCCTCGCCGGCGCGGGTGACGCCGGACCATCTCGGTTCGAACGGGCGTGTTACCTCAACTCCGGGGCACAAGGCGGACATGGGCATCATCGGATGGATCGTTCTGGGACTCCTCGCCGGCGCCATCGCCAAGGTCATCCTTCCGGGGCGCGACCCCGGCGGCCTGATCGTGACGACACTGATCGGCATTGTCGGCGCATTCCTCGGCGGATGGCTGTCCGCCAAGCTGCTGGACAAGCCGATACCGCACGACTTCTTCGACGGCAAGACCTGGCTGGCGGCGATCGGCGGCTCACTGGTGCTGCTGATCTTCTACCGGCTGCTGTTCGGTGACTCACGCGCCCGGCGTTGACCCGGCCCGGCCACGAATCCCACCTGCCCCCGACGTCGGAGGACCGCTCGGCGGCGGCTTCAGGCGATCGCGTCCTCCTCCACAGGGAGGGTGGCGGTGACGCGGAAGCCGCCGCCTTGGGCGGGGCCGGAGGAGAGGGAGCCGCCGGCGGCGGCGAGGCGTTCGGTGAGGCCGCGGAGGCCGGTGCCGAGGCGGTGGGGGGAAGGGGAGGTAGGGGAGGCGGGTGGGGGGCCGGAGCCGTTGTCGGTGATGGTGAGGTGGGCGTGGTCGCCGTCGGTGCGGAGTTCGATACGGGCGAGGGACGCGCCGCTGTGGCGGACGACGTTGGTGACGCCCTCGCGGACGACCCAGCCGAGGAGGGCCTCGGTCTGCGGGGGGAGCGGGGGGCCGGTCTCCTGGACGACGACCTCGATGTCGGAGGCGGCCAGGGCGGAACGGGCCCGGTCCAGCTCGGTGGACAGGCTGCCCTCGCGGTAGCCGGTGACGGCCTCGCGGATCTCGGTGAGGGCCTGGCGGCCGACCGCCTCGATGTCCGCGACCTGCGCCAGCGCCGCGTCGAGGTTGCGCGGGGCGAGCCTGCGCGCGGCCTCGGACTTCACGACGATCACCGACATGGTGTGCCCGAGCAGATCGTGCAGGTCGCGTGAGAACCGCATCCGCTCCTCGGCCACGGCGCTGCGCGCCAGTTCCTGCCGGGTCGCCTTGAGCTGGGTGACCGCGTGGAAGAGGGTGATGATCACCGAGACGACCAGGCCGGACAGGAAGGTGCCGTAGGCCAGGCTCGCGGTGCTCCAGAAGCCCTGGTGCTGCACCCCGGCGATCGTGCCCGCCGTGGCGCTCAGCGGCATCAGCATCACGCCCAGATGGCGGCGGCTGGTGGCGACGCTGCCCACGCAGAGCGAGACCAGCACGAACAGCAGCAGGAAGTTGTCCCCGAAGCCGATCGCCAGCGCGACGGTGGTGGCGGCGAGCGCGCCCAGCAGCCGGAACGGCACCGGCCCGTTGCGCCACCGGTCACTGAACGCCGAGCGGACCGTGCACACGTACAGCACGCAGAAGACCGCAAGGCCGGTCGCGGCGGCCCACGCCGGGTGGATCTGGCCCTTGATGATGTCGGTGCCGGGGCCGACGGCCATCAGCAGCCAGGGGACCAGCGCGCCCCCGTCCGGGCCCTTGAGATGCTCGATCTCCTCGGCGAAGTCCTTGGGCTCCCGCCGCCACCACGCTCCGCGGCAGTCCTCGTCGACGTCCTTGGTCATTCCCATGCCGGTCCCCGTCCCCGTCCCCGTCAGGTCGCGCGGCACCGCGTGTGTCATGGCGTTCACGCGGTGTGCGCGCCACGGCGGTGCGAGAGCACAGCGTAACCGGCGGAGGTCAGCGGCCCTCCGGTGAGCGCCGGGGCGGCCGGGGAGGCGGTGGGAGCGGGGGTGTTCTCCATGGTCACGACGGTACGAGCGGGCCCGCGGCGGCGGCAGAGGGGAATGTCCGCGAGCGGCCGGTACAAATGTCACACGACCAAAGTCTGACGATGTGTCAGCTCAGCTCTTCTCAGCTCCCGGGCTTTGCGTTATACATGGGCCATCTCTAGAACACGTTCTATCCGGTGTCGGAGACCCGAGAGCGACCCCGGCGCGGCCGACGGTGCGGACAGTCGCGCCGGGGTCCCGCCAACCGTCGGCCCGTCCACCCCGCGCAGGAGAGCCAGGAGGACCATGCCCATCGATGTCGCGAAGGCGCTCGCCGCCCCGCCGCGCAGCACCGAACTCGCCTGGGACCACAAGGACGTTCTCCTCTACCACCTCGGCATCGGCGCCGGCCGGCCCGCCACCGGGGCCGACGAACTGCGCTACACCCTGGAGAGCCGCCTCCATGTGCTGCCCACCTTCGCCACCGTCGCCGGAGGCGGCCTCGCCGCCGCGGGCGGACTGACCGCGCCCGGTATCGAGGTCGACCTCGCCGCGGTGCTGCACGGCGGCCAGCGCCTCGAACCGCACCGCCCGCTGCCGGTACGCGGCCGGGCCGTACAGACCAGCCGGGTCGCCGCCGTGTACGACAAGGGCAAGGCGGCCGTCATCGTGCTGCGCGGCGAAGTCGCCGACGACGACGGGCCGTTGTGGTCCTCCGACACACAGATCTTCGTACGCGGCGAAGGCGGCTTCGGCGGCGACCGCGGGCCGTCGCAGCGCAGCACACCCCCGTCCGGCGCCCCGGACAAGACCGTCGACGTACCCACCCGTGAGGACCAGGCGCTGCTCTACCGGCTGTCCGGGGACTGGAACCCGCTGCACGCCGACCCCGAGTTCGCCGCCCGCGCGGGCTTCGACCGGCCGATCCTGCACGGGCTCTGCTCGTACGGCATCGCGCTCAAGAGCGTCACCGACACGCTGCTCGGCGGCGACGTCGGCCGGATCAGGGCCTACAGCACCCGCTTCGCCGGGGTCGTCTTCCCCGGCGAGACGCTGCGCGTCCGCATGTGGACGGGCGCCGACGACACGGAAGGCACCGGCACCGCGATCAGGGTCGCGGTGACTGCGGTGGAGCGGGACGACGCCCCGGTCCTCGCCGACACGGTCGTCGAGGTCAACCCGCCCGGCCCGCCGACCCCGTAACGCTCACGACAACCGACAGCACAGCACCAACCACCGCACCCACCACGCACTGAACCACCCGAGGGGAGCCGTACCGTGCGCGCAGCCATCCAGCAGGAGACCGGCCAGGACAAGCTCGAAGTGGTCGACGACATCGAGGCCGCGGGCTTCGGTCCCGGCAAGGTGCGCATCCGCGTCAAGGCCACCGGACTGTGCCACTCCGACCTGTCCGCGATGAACGGCGTGCTGCCGCAGCCCGCGCCGTTCGTCCCCGGCCACGAGGGCGCGGGCGAGGTCGTCGAGGTCGGCGAGGGCGTCACCAACGTCAAGGCGGGCGACCGGGTACTGGTCTGCTGGCTGCCCGCCTGCGGCCAGTGCCCCTCCTGCAAACGCGGCCAGACCCAGCTCTGCATCGCCGGGTTCCTCAATGCCGGAACCCCCAACTACCGCCGCCCCGGCGGCGATGTGTTCGGCTTCGCCGGTACCGGCACCTTCGCCGAGGAAGTCGTCGTCGACTCGCTCTGCGCCGTACCGATCCCCGACGACGTGCCGTACGAGATCGCCGCGCTCATCGGCTGCGGCGTCACCACCGGCATCGGCGCCGCGATCAACACCGCCCGGGTGGAGGCCGGTTCGTCGGTGGTGGTGATCGGCTGCGGCGGCGTCGGCATCAGCGTGATCCAGGGCGCCCGCGCGCTGGGCGCCGCCGAGATCGTCGCCGTCGACCCGGTCGAGTCCCGCCGCGAGGCCGCCCTCCGCTTCGGTGCCACCGAGGCCCTCGCCCCCGACGCGCTGGCCGACGCAAAGAACCGGCTCACCGCGGGCGAGGGCTTCGACTACGTCTTCGAGGTCGTCGGCAAGTCCGCCACCGCGCGCACCGCGTACGAGACCACCCGCCGCGGCGGCACCCTGTGCGTCGTCGGCGCGGGCGCCATGGACGACAACCTGCAGATCAACATGTTCGAGCTGTTCTTCGACGAGAAGCGGATCCTGCCGTCCCTCTACGGCGGCGGCGACGTCCTGCGCTCGTACGACCGCGTGATCAAGCTGTGGCGGGCCGGGCGGATCGACCTGGAGGGCCTGATCACCCACCGGGTGCGCCTGGAGGAGATCAACGAGGCCATCGACCAGATGCGGACGGGGGTGGCGCTGCGCACCTCGATCACGATCTGAGCCACCTCAGCCACCTGAGCCACGGAGCCGTCCGAGCCACCTGAGCCGTCCGAGGCCCACCGACCGAACCATCCGAGGGGACATCCATGCGGGAGTTGCAGAGTCAGCCGCTGTCCGGGCTGACCGCGATCGTCACCGGCGCGGGGCGCGGCCTGGGCCGGGCCGAGGCGCTGGAACTGGCCGGGCTCGGCGCGCACGTCGTCGTCAACGACTTCGGGCAGCCGGGCCGCGACGGTACGGGCGAGGCGTCCGCGACTCCCGCACAGGAGGTGGTGGACGAGATCACCGCCTCCGGCGGGGACGCGGTGGCCCACCACGGTGACGTCGCCGACCACGAACAGGCCCGTGAGCTGGTCGAGTCGGCCGTCGCCCGCTACGGGCGGCTCGACATCCTGGTCAACAACGCCGGGATCCTGCGCGACCGGATGGTCTTCTCGATGTCGGAGGACGAGTGGGACTCGGTGATCCGGGTCCACCTCAAGGGCCACTTCAACACCACCCGCTTCGCCGCCGCCCACTGGCGCGAGCGTTCCAAGGCGGCGGGCGGGCCGGTCTTCGGCCGGATCGTCAACACCTCCTCCGAGGCGTTCCTCGCCGGTTCCGCGGGCCAGCCCAACTACGCCGCCGCCAAAGGCGGCATCGTCGGCCTGACCACGTCGACGGCCGAGGCCCTGCGGCGCTACGGGGTGACCGTCAACGCCATCTGCCCGCGGGCCAGGACCCGTATGACGGACGACGTCTTCGCGGGGTTCGCCGTCCCGGCCGACGGGCTCGACCCGCTCGACCCCGGCCATGTCTCCCCGCTGGTCGGCTATCTCGCCTCACCGGCGGCCGAACGCGTCACCGGCCAGGTCTTCGTCGTCCACGGCGGCATGGCGGCCCTCCTCGAACGCCCCAAGGTGGCCGCCAAGTTCGACACCGCCAAGGACGCCTTCGGCTACCCCGAACTCGACGCCCTCCTCACCCCCTACTTCGCCGACCGCGACCCCCGGACGGGCTTCGCGGCGGCCGAAGTGCTGCGGCTGGCACACGAGTAGCGCGTCCGGGGGTCGCTCCGGGCTGGGGGGAGGCGGCGCTCAGGTGGCCGTGGTGAACACCTGTACGGAGTTCGCGGCGATCGTCAGGTTGCGGCCGCCCGTGAAGTCCGCCGACAGGGTGCCGACCTTCTTCGGGAACCCGTTGCCGTCGACGGCCGGGGGCGTGTCCCTGCTGTACAGGTACTTGTTGAGGACCACCGGTCCCGTCGGCTCGGTCAGCGACACCGTCTGCGTACTGTCGGTGCGGTTGACCAGGACGAAGGTCCAGCCGCCTCCGGGCAGTTGGGCGGCCAGCACCCGGACGCCGGTGGGTTCGGCGGGGGCGTGGATCGTCGCGCGCGGCGGCAGGTAGCGGCTCAGCAGGCTCCAGGTGTAGAACCACGGCCGCAGCGCGGTGGAGTGCGCCGACACCTTGGAGGGATCCTCGCTGCCGCGTCCCCACATCCCGCAGTAGGTCTGCGTGGCGTAGCCGTCCAGGCACCAGGCCGCGGCGCCGTCGATCCCGGCGCGCGCCTCTTGGACGGCGAGGTCGGCCATCCGCAGCGGCTGCGTGGTGTCCAGCGCGAAGTCGTAGTTCTTGTTCCCGTGCGCGTCCTGGAGCGCCTTCATGCCCGTCTCGCCGAGCAGGATCGGACGGCCGGGCAGGGCGGCGCGGAGCTGCGACACGGCCTCGGTCAGCACCGGCTCCACGTACTCCGGCGCCGCGCCGTACAGCTCCTGGTCGTAGTAGTGCGCCTCGCTGGCACCCAGCAGACCGCTCTGGGCGGAGCGCAGCCACCAGTTGTTGTTGTCGTTCCAGGCGCCGGTGTCCAGGGAGCTCTGCGTCTTCGACAGGTCGTCGAGCGGGTCGAGGAGCGTGGTGGAGCTGTTGGAGACGCTCATCGAGCCGACCGTGTGCTCAAGATTCGACGAAGCCACCGACAGCCGCAGGTACTTGGCGTTCGTGAGCCCGGAGGCCGTGTACGTGTAGCGGTACGAGTCGTCGCCGTTCGCCCCGGTGACCATCTGGACCGGCACCGGCGCGGGCACGCCGATCTTGTTCCAGTTGACGCCGTCGGGCGAGGTCTGGAAGGTGACCGCCGTGTCGGTGCCGCTGCCCGAGTACACCTGCGTGGTGAAGGAGTTGAGCGCCGCCAGCTTCCACACCAGCGCGGCGTTGCATCCGCCGCCACCGCACGTCGGCGCGCTCTCGTGGCCCAGGTCGCCCGCGTAACCGGAGATCCCGGCCTCGGCGGTGTCCGCGCCGGAGATCGTGGTCTTCGCGGTGTCGACGCCCGCGGTGGCGAACGCGCCGGCCAGGTTGCCCGTCGCCGTCAGCCAGTCCGCGTAGGAGTACGACTTCGTGTCCGTCGCCACGTTCGGCTCGTTGAGGCCCACCCAGTACGTCGGGGTGGCGCCGTCGTCCTGCAGGCGCTTGGCGAGCGTCGCCTGGACGGTGGCGGTGTGCGGCAGCGTGTACGTCAGGTCGCCGATGCCGAAGAGCCCGCTGACCACCGGAATGCCCTGGGCGACGTAGTACTTGACCACCTTCTCGGCGCTCTGGAACGCGTCGCTGGTGAAGTCGTAGTGGTCCGAGGTGTCGCTGCCCGTCCAGAACCACGGCAGATCGAACATCACCCGGACCACACCGGGCTGGAGGTAGCCGGCGCGCTTGGTCATCAGGGTCCAGTCGTCGCCGGACCAGGTGGTGCCGTTGGGCGGTTGGGGGTTCTGGTTGTAGCCGAAGCCGATCCAGTGGCTGCCCACCACGTCGTCGGGCGTGACGGCACCACTGGGTGTCGGGGCTGCCAGCACCCCGGTCAGCGCCGCCGCGGCGGCGAGCGCGATCGCGTATCTCGTACGGCTGGTACGCCAGGACACGCGGGAGGCCGATCGTGGTCGCAAGGCACTCTCCAGTGCGGAGGGAGGGGTGCTGCCGCACGGCGCCGGACGTCGGCCGCGCGGACCGGTCAGCCGATCGCCGACGCACCCGAGTCTGGGTGCGCTCCGTCCCCGCCCGCATCCGTGGAGCTACGTAGCGGGACCACGGTCGCTACGTATGCGGGGCCCGGCCCTCGGGCGAAGCGGCCCCCACCGCCGCCTGAGAACGGGCCCCCGCCGCCCGGTGGCGGTCAGTCCTCGGACGGCCGCCGGTGCTTGCCGCGCGGTGCCGACTCCGCGTCGTCGGAGGACGCGGGCCCGCGGTGGCGGCCCTCCGGCCCCTCGGCGGAGTGGTCGATCGAACGTGCGTCAGACATCTGTGTGCTCCCCGTGATCCCCGTGGAATGACGTACCGGCCAGGGCCGGTTGCGCGCGAGAAGAGTGAATCCGTGAGCTGGGTACGCCGATTGGCGTCGGTCACGGTAGGCGCCCCCCCGGCGCGCGACTGCGGTCGATACTAGCGGCGGGCCAACGCCGCGGATCATGGGGGCGCGTGTCGTCACACGACTGTTACAGCACCAAGAGGAGCCTGTTGCAGGGGCAGTACCGACCAGCGCCGACGGCCCCGCGCGCCCCCGCGGGCGAGCGGCGCCGCCGCCCGATCCGGTAACGCGATCCGCCCGGCGTCCGCGGGCGCCGCCTCCGGCGCGGCGTACTCCGCGAGCCCGCAGGCCCACTGCGGCGCCGCACACGGAAGGCGCAGGTTCTCACCCGGCAGCCACATCCCGGTCGCGCCCAGCCAGCCCGCGGGCGACGCCCGCCAGTGCAACCGCCGCTCGCCCGGCCGCCACAGCGCCAGCGACTCCGCCCCGCCGGGCACCTCCGCCCGCAGCGCGACCACCGACGCCTCCGGCATCAGGATCTGACCGGGCTGCGCCGCGACCGGCGTCAGCAGCGCGCCCGCCACCCGCAGCGCGTCGGGGAACCGTACCGGCCGCCTGCTGCCCAGCACGCCCCAGCCGAGCCGGGCCTCACCCGTGGCGTCACTGCGCAGCAGCAGCAGACCGCTGTCCGGCTCGGCCAGCAGCAGCCGGTCGTCGCTGTCCTCGGTGAGCTGCAGCAGCGGGCTGGTCTCCCCGGCCCGCAGGTCGACGGCGACCGCCTTGGTACGGCCCGCCAGCTCGCGGTCGAGCGCCAGCAGCCGCCCCGTACGGTCCAGCCACACCCCGCCCGTGCAGCGCCCGGCCACCGTCATCAGCAGCCGCGGCGCCCCGTCGCCCGTACCGTGCACCTGCCACACCGCGGAGGTGCCGCCGGCGCCCGGGCCCGCCTCGCCGTCCTTGACGTACACCAGCGCGAAGCCGGTGCCGGGCGCGGGGGAGGGCGGCAGCAGGGTCACCTCGGAGCCGGTGAGCGAGCCGAGCGGCAGCTCGCCGGTGCCGGGCCCGGTGGGGTAGAGGAGCGCCAGGTCGTGGCGGTCGGCGACGCGGCGCCTGATCAGCACCCGGCCGTCGGACAGCGGCACCACCTGGGTGCCCGGCTCCTCCGGCTGGGTGCCGGGCAGCGGCACCGCGTACGGCTCGGGACCGTCGAGGGCCCAGCGCTCGGGGAACCAGCGGCCCGACGGCCGGGCTCCTACCCCGCCCTTGTCCGGGACGGCCTCCCCGGCTCCTTCCGGTGCGGCCTGCGCCGCTGAGGTCTCCTCCGGCGCGGCCTCGGCCAGGCAGGCCGCGTACGACCCGTCGGCGGCGATCGTGAAGCCCGACCTGCGCAGTACGCGAGCGGCCGGGGGGATGTCCATGGCGCTGACGGTCATGTGGGATGTCCACCTCCGGCACAGGACCGTAGTTTTCGTACTTCCGGACGATCAACGAAGCTCGATACGTTTCACACGTAAGGGTGCCGGTTTTCCCGTTTGGCTCCGCCCGTGGGGCAGTTGTGCTCCACACCCGCCGGGCCGCCGCCCGCGGCCGTCCGGTCCCGGCCACCGCCCTCCCGCCGCATCCCGCCCGCCGCCACCGGCCAGGTAACCTTCATGCGTGCCCACACTGTCCGATGTCCTCGCCGCACTCGACGCTCTCTGGCCCCCGGAGCGGGCCGAGGGGTGGGACGCGGTGGGCCTGGTCTGCGGTGAGCCGGACGCCCAGGTCAGCCGGGTGCTGTTCGCCGTCGACCCGGTCCGCGAGGTCGTCGACGAAGCGGTACGGATCGGCGCCGACCTGCTGGTCACCCACCACCCGCTCTACCTGCGCGGTACGACGACGGTGGCACCGACGGGCCCCGCCGGTTTCAAGGGCCGCGTCGTGCACGACCTGATCAGGAACGGCATCGCGCTGCACGTGGCCCACACCAACGCCGACCGCGCCGACCCCGGCGTCTCCGACGCGCTGGCGGGCGCGGTGGGCCTGCGGATCACCGGCCCCCTCGTCCCCGACCCGACCGACCCCGCGGGACGCCGCGGCCTCGGCCGGATCGGCGAGCTGGACGTACCACTGACCCTGGGCGAGTTCGCCGACCGGGCGGCCCGCGGGCTGCCCCGTACCGCCACCGGGCTGCGGGTCGCCGGCGACCCGGACCTCGTGGTCCGTACCGTCGCGGTCTGCGGCGGCTCCGGCGACAGCCTCTTCGACGAGGTCCGCGCCGCCGGGGTCGACGTCTACCTCACCGCCGACCTGCGGCACCACCCGGCCTCCGAGGCGCAGCAGACCGGCGGCCCCGCGCTCGTGGACGCCGCCCACTGGGCCACCGAGTGGCCCTGGTGCGAGCAGGCGGCGGGCCAGCTCGACGAGATCTCCGACCGGCACGGCTGGGCGCTGCGCACCCATGTCTCGTACGCGGTCACCGACCCGTGGACAGCGCACGCTGTCACCCTTGTCCCCTAGTCCTCCCGTCCCTTCCAGCAGCACAGGAGCCCCCGCTGAACGCCGAGCCCGCAGACCAGATCCGTCTCCTCGAAGTCCAGGCACTCGACTCGCGTATCGCGCAGCTCGACCACAAGAGCAGGAACCTGCCGGAGCACGCGGAGCTGGAGCGCCTGGGCGCCGACCTCACGCAGCTGCGCGACCTGCTGGTGGCCGCGCAGACCGAGGAGAGCGACACCGCCCGCGAGCAGACCAAGGCCGAGCAGGACGTCGACCAGGTCCGCCAGCGCGCCACCCGCGACCAGCAGCGCCTCGACGCCGGTGTGGTCACCTCGCCCAAGGACCTGGAGAACCTCCAGCGCGAGATCACCTCGCTGGCCAAGCGGCAGAGCGACCTGGAGGACGTCGTCCTCGAGGTCATGGAGCGCCGTGAGAACGCCCAGCAGCGGGCCACCGAGCTGACCGGCCGGGTCGAGTCCGTCCAGACCAAGGTCACCGAGGCCGAGGCGCGCAAGTCCGCCGCGCTCGAAGGCATCGACGCGGAGGGCTTCACCGCGGCCAAGGAGCGGGAGATCATCGCCGGCGTGATCCCCGCCGACCTCATGAAGCTCTACGACAAGCTGCGCGCGCAGCAGGGCGGCGTCGGCGCCGCCCGGCTCTACCAGAAGCGGTGCGAGGGCTGCCGCCTGGAGCTGAACATCACTGAGCTGAACGCCGTCCGCGCGGCGTCGGCCGACACGGTCGTGCGCTGCGAGAACTGCTTGCGCATCCTGGTGCGTACGGCCGAGTCCGGGCTGTAGTGGCGGGCTCGGCGTCGGCTTCGGGTTCGGCGTCGGCTTCGGCCTCCGACGGGCCGCGGTCCCTTGTCGTCGAGGCCGACGGTGGGTCCCGGGGCAATCCCGGGCCCGCCGGTTACGGTGCCTGCGTGCTCGATCCGGTCACCGGTGAGACGCTCGCCGAGACCGCCGAGTACCTCGGCCGCGTCACCAACAACGTCGCCGAGTACCGCGGGCTGATCGCCGGGCTGCGCGCCGCCCACGCGCTCGATCCCGGGGCCGAGGTGCGGGTCCGGATGGACTCCAAGCTCGTCGTCGAGCAGATGTCGGGGCGCTGGAAGATCAAGCACCCCGACATGCGGCCGCTGGCGGCCGAGGCGCGGACGATCTTCCCCGCGGGGCGGGTCAGTTACGAGTGGATTCCGCGCGAGAAGAACAAGCACGCGGACCGGCTGGCCAATGAGGCGATGGACGCGGGGCTGGCCGGGAGGGTGTGGGAGCCGACGGCTTCCGTGTCCGTTCCGGCTTCCGCGTCCGCTCCGGATTCTGTGCCCGCCCCGGGTTCGGGTGGCGCCGGGTGGAGCGCGGACATGGGGGCGCCCACCACGCTGGTGCTGTTGCGGCACGGTGAGACCGCCCTTACGCCGCAGAAGCGCTTCTCCGGGAGCGGTGGGTCCGATCCCGAACTGTCCGAGACGGGGCTCCTCCAGGCGCAGCGGGTCGCGGCCGCGCTGGCCGCGCGCGGCACCGTGCAGGACGTCGTCAGCTCACCACTGGCCCGCTGTCGGCAGACCGCGGGCGCCGTCGCCGATCGGCTCGGCCTTGAGGTGCGGGTCGACGAAGGGCTGCGCGAGACGGACTTCGGGGCGTGGGAGGGGCTGACCTTCGGCGAGGTGCGGGAGCGGTATCCCGCCGAGCTGGACGCGTGGCTCGCCTCTCCGGAAGTCGCGCCGCCAGGCGGCGAGAGCTTCGAGGCGGTGGCGGGGCGGGTCGGGCGCGCGCGTGACGACCTGCTGGCGCGTTACCCGGGGCGTACGGTGCTGGTGGTCACCCACGTCACGCCCGTCAAGACGCTGGTCCAGCTCGCGCTCGGCGCTCCTTCCGAGTCGCTCTTCCGCATGGGGCTGTCCGCGGCGTCGCTGACCGCCATCGCCTATTACGCGGACGGGAACGCGTCCTTGCGGGTGTTCAACGACACCGGGCATTTGCGCTGACGGCTGACGGCTGACGGCTGACGTTGGTGGTGGGGCTGCCGCTCCGTGTGACTCGTTTCTGGTCAACCCGCCGGGCGGGCCCCCGTGGGTCCGCCCGGCGGGTTGGCTGGGGTCAGTCCTCGGTGGGTGCGGAGGGCAGTTTGCTTTGGATGAGGTCCATGACGGTGGAGTCGGTGAGGGTGGTGACGTCGCCGAGTTCGCGGTT